>CAYWOO010000101.1:0-3488 GCA_964458665.1 uncultured Dehalococcoidia bacterium | reverse complement strand
GCCCTTGTTTTGCCATTCCGATAGCGGTTGGCTGGCATCGACGCCGTAATAGTTGAGTGAACAATCCCGGCCAAATGGTGAAAGTTTGGCACGCTTGAACCAACCCTTGGGAAACTCCTTTTGTGAGTCCGTCAGGTACTTGCCGCAAAACACGCCGAGTTCCAGTAGTTGTTTCGGCGTCAGTTCAGGTCTGAAATCCGGATCGAAGTTTCTGCCCATTGGCGCTGACAGTTCGTAGCAATATCCCCTTTGCATACTGTCATTTACAACGACGTGCATTTTTTTAAGACTCTAAATCGCTCGGTTTTGTTGTTCATCAAATGAGCCCCTAAGAAGGGATCATCTCGGTGAGTTTCTCGAAAGTTTAAACTCCATATAGCCGCGAGTTTGAAATGTCATTCATGAAAAAAAGCAATATAGGGTTCCTGTTGGCCATGTCTTCGTTCGCTGAAGACGGCTACTCAGCAAAGGTCACCTTAGATAGAGTCACCACAAAGGCCGCCGTCGCCCCGGATAACACCGTGCCCCAGACCAGATCGATTAGGGCGATCCGGAGGTTAAAGCCTTCAACGACAGAGAGATTCGTGAGGTCGT
This sequence comes from uncultured Dehalococcoidia bacterium, assembly GCA_964458665.1. Classification (GTDB taxonomy): domain Bacteria; phylum Chloroflexota; class Dehalococcoidia; order DSTF01; family JACRBR01; genus JANXYW01. The sequence goes on along the minus strand of CAYWOO010000101.1, from coordinate 2,894 downwards.
AAGTGCCATAGGCTACCAGGCCAAGGGCAGCGCCGAGGAACAATGCATGCGTGACCGAACCCGACTTGATGCCAGGTGCAATGGCGAAAAACATGAGACCCGCCGCATATAGAAGATAGAATGCAACAGCGACGACGAGCTGCGGCTCCTTGCGCAACAGGTTTCCCATCTCCGCCACATAGGTGGACCTTGCGATCCACATCAGCCAAACAAGGTCGATGGCGACAAAGCTGGTCAGCGTGGCAATGTAGGCGAAGATGTATTTTGTCATTTTGAACTCTCGGACAAGTCATTGGCGGTCTTGGAAATGGAAACAGCAGGAGCAAGAGGCGGCGGCCGTTCGACCAGCCGCAGACCCTTGATCCAAAGCTTGACGGCCTCCCAGTGAATGCCACCGATAATTTTTAGGGGCAGCAGAGGCAGGCTGAAGAATGACTTCAGAAGATTGCCATCCGTCAGTGGCAGCTTTGAACCCGAGAACCACGCCTTGAGGCAGGGTCCCTGTTCCGTGGTCAGTGTGATACCAAGTTTCAACTCGCCATCAGGTACCTGAACCTTGAAATCATAGTGCCCTTCAACCTTGTTGAAGGGCGAGACATAGAACTTCTTGTCACAGGATTGCTGACCGCTGCCATCAACGGGAATGACGTAGGAGTGGCGCTCGCCGAACGTGTTGTTCACCTCGTAGATCATAAGGCGAAGTGTGTCGGTTGCATCAAATCCATAATAAACCGTGAGCGGATTGAAAACGTAACCCAGCACGCGGGGGTAGCAGAACATGAACACGCGATTGACCGCATGGTCCGTATCGGCTGCCTTTACCAACGACCAGACGAATTCGTGAATTGGCGTTCCATCGCCCGGCCCGTGTTTGCGGTCGTCAACGCTGAAAAGATTGAAACGATTGTAGCTGAACAGCTTCAGGCGTTTGGCCAGTTGCGGCAGCTCATCGATGTCGGCAAAGAAATTGAACACACGGTAGCGCAGTTCATGGCGCAGCGGGAGCAGCCGCCGATGTACGACCTCACCATGATAAAGGCATGAACTCAGCTCGCTCACTCTGCGGCCTCAAGATGGCTGGGTTCCGCCGCGGGCCTGCGGGGCATCACGTGAATGCGCCCCGATTGATCCGGCACGTCCCAAGGCCGCAACGTGCCGCCCAGTTGCTCGGCGACCGCAAGGCCTGACTGCAATCCATCCTCGTGGAACCCTGCGCCGAAATGCGCACCACAGTACCATGTGCGCTGCTGCCCCTGGAGTCCCCACAGGCGCTTTTGCATGCGCGCGGCCTCAGCGGTGAAAATGGGATGTTCGTACGAAAACTCCCGCTCAACCAGTCCGGCCGCGGGCTCCCGTTGGGGGTTGAGGCTGACAAAGAAGTCGGTCGTGGTGTGCAGCGGTTGCAGCGCATTCATCCAATAGGTGACGGCGGAAGACCGTCCGTGCGCGCTTTCGTCTGCCATATAATTCCAGCTTGACCACAGCCTGCGCCGGCGCGGCATCAATCGCGCGTCCCGGTGCAAAACGGCGCGGTTGCATCCATAGCGGAAGGCTGAAAGACAGTGGCTTTCCTCCCGTGTAGGTTCGCTAATCATGGCAAGTGCCTGATCCGCATGGGTGCCTATGACAACCTGATCAAACCGCTCCCTGAGGCCGAGGGCGGCGTGGACGGTCACCCCGCAAGCAGACCGTTCAATCGCATGTACCGGATGTCCCTTCAGGGCCAGGAAGCGGCTATCATCCAGCAGGCGCTGAACATACTCGCGCGAGCCACCCGTCACCGTTCGCCATTGGGGCCGGTTGCTGTATTTGAGCAAGCCGTGATTGCCAAGAAACCTGAGGAATGAGAGCGCCGGATAGTCCAGCATCTGATTGGGTGATGACGACCAAATGGCTCCGGCCATGGGCAGAAGGTGCCGCTCCATGAAAGCCTTTGAATAACCCTGGGCCTTGAGAAACTCGCCAAGGGTTACACTCTCGTCAAGCTGGTGTGATTGCACTTCGGCAGTCCGGAAGAAACGGGCAATATCCCAAAGCATGCGCCAATGGCCGGGAGTAGCGATATTACCGAAGCTGCCCACCACTTGCACCACGGTGTCACCCGCGTATTCATAGGCCCCTCCGTGCAGGGAGACCCCAAAACCCATCCGCGAGGGCGCGGTAGGTACATTGAGATAATCAAACAACGCCATGAGGTTTGGGTAAGTCGCGGTATTGTAGACAATGAAACCCGTATCCACTGCAATCGGACCATCGGCGGTCAGGCAATCTACGGTATTTGAATGTCCGCCGATCCGCTGCTCTGCCTCAAACAGGGTGACATCGTGGCGCTGCGAGAGGAGCCAGGCGGCGGAAAGCCCCGAAATTCCGGAGCCAATGACGGCAATTTTGAGAGGATTCAAGCGATTCAGGCCTTTTACAGGGGTCAACATGGACCCTACGGACGCCGGACCGGAAAAAGATCAGTCATTTTCAAATTTATTCTTGATCACTCTGCGTCCTATGATCTGTTGACATGACCGCGCCGTAGGATTCCGTGATAATAAGGGAATACCGCCGTGCTCGCTGTGAGTTGGAACATGCTGACGAAAGACAACCGGACCGGCCCGACAGGCGAAGATCTGGCGTCCCGGCGTCTTGTCCAGAGGATAGCAAAAAATCTGGACCGGGAGGCCTTTGCAAACCTGTTCGATGCCTTCGCCCCGCGCGTCAAAAGCTTCATGATCCGCAAAGGTGCCTCGCCGGACTTGGCCGAGGACCTGGTTCAGGAAACCATGATCAATGTGTGGACCAAGGCGGGAATGTACGATCCGGCCAAGGGCACCGTACTCACCTGGGTGTTCACCATTGCCCGGAATTTGCGGATCGACCGGATCAGGAGGGAGTCCTCTCGG
>CAYWOO010000100.1:0-16587 GCA_964458665.1 uncultured Dehalococcoidia bacterium | reverse complement strand
CTGTCCGGCCCGATGTGATCCTGATGGACGAGCCGTGCAGCGCGCTCGATCCGGTGGCGACGATCCGCATCGAAGACCTGATGCGCGAATTGGCGCGCGAGTACGCGGTGGTGATCGTGACGCACAACATGCACCAGGCGGCCCGGGTGTCGGACTTCACGGCGTTCTTGCTGTCGGAAGACGGGCAGGGCGGACGCCTGGTCGAGTTCGCCGACACGGATACGATCTTCACCGGGCCGGGCGACCCGCGGACGGAGGCATACGTGACAGGGCGGTTCGGATGAGTGGTACGCTGCCAGCGGAGACTGTCGTGAGAGTACCTAGAGCTGTGGCCGCCCGTCCGATCGCACTTGGCGCGAGCATCCAGCGCGATGCCGCGGCGCAGCACGACGTGCGACTTTGCGCGCGGGGGTTGAGCGTGCGTTATGGGGTGTCGCTCGCCATCAGCGACGTGTCGCTCGACGTGCATGATCGCGCGATCACGGCGATCATCGGGCCGTCGGGCTGCGGCAAGAGCACGCTGCTGCGCGTCTTCAACCGGATGAACGATTTGATCCCGAACGCTCGCTGCGAGGGCCGCGTCGAGATGGACGGCGTCGACATTCTCGGCGCGGACATCGATGTCGTGAAGCTGCGACGCCATGTGGGCATGGTGTTCCAGAAGCCGAACCCGTTTCCGATGATCATCTACGACAACGTGACCTACGGCCCGCGGCAGCACGGCGTGCGCGGCAAGTCGAAACTGGACGGTATCGTCGAACAGTGCTTGAAGCGCGCGGCGCTGTGGGACGAGGTGAAGGATCGGCTGCGCGCACCGGCGATGGGCATATCGGGCGGCCAGCAGCAGCGGCTGTGCATCGCCCGCGCGCTCGCTGTCGAACCCAACGTCATCCTCATGGACGAGCCGTGCAGCGCGCTCGACCCTCGCGCGACGCTGAAGGTCGAAGATCTGATGACGGATCTTGCGCGCGACTACACCATTGTCATCGTGACGCACAACATGCAGCAGGCGGCGCGCGTGTCGCACTACACGGCCTTCATGCTGGCCGGCGAAGAGCGCGTCGGGCGGCTGGTGGAGTTCGGACTGACGGAGGAGATGTTCACGGCGCCGACGGACAAGCGCACGGAGGACTACATCACGGGCCGCTTCGGCTAGAAGGGTCGTTCGGATGACGAGAGAGCTGTTCGACAAGAAGCTGCGCGAGATGCAGGACGATGTGCTGATCATGGGCAGCATGGTGGAGAAGGCCGTGCAGCGTTCGATGGATGCGCTGCGCAACCGCGACATCGCCAGCTCCAATGCCGTCATCCACGAGGACCAGGCGATCAACGCGAAGCGCTACGAGATCGAAGAGAAGTGTATCCACACGATCGCGCTGCAACAGCCAATGGCCGCGGACCTGCGCGTGCTCGTTGCGGTGCTCTTCATCGCGACGGAGCTGGAGCGGATGGCGGATCATGCGGAAGGCATCGCTCGCATCAATCTGATGCTTGGCGATGAGCCGCTGCCACCGATCATCGGCGACATCGGCGAGATGGCGGACAAGGCCGGCGACATGCTCCGGCGCTCGCTCACGGCGTTCGTCGAGCGCGACGATCGCGCCGCCCGCCTGATCTGCGATGAGGACGACCAGATCGATACGCTCTACGACTCGTCGTACCAGGCGCTGATTCAGGAGATGATCAGCGTGCCGGCGGATGTGCCACGCCTCACCTACCTCATCTGGGCCTGCCACAACCTGGAGCGCATCGCCGACCGCGTGACGAACATCTGCGAGCGCGTGATCTTCATGGTCACCGGGCAGCTCGAGGAGATCAACGTATCGCGCTACTAGAGGCTCGATGAAGGACGCCGCATGATCAGCCAGCTACCGTCCGCTGAGCGGAGCGCGAAGACCGTGCTGGTTGTCGAGGACGAGCCGACTCTGGCATCCACCCTCTCGTACAACCTGCGTAAGAATGGCTTCAACGTCGTATCCGAGGCCGACGGCCTGGCCGGGCTGCAGGCCGCACGTCGCGACACCCCGGACGTGATTGTCCTCGATCTGATGCTGCCAAAGATGGATGGCCTCGAGGTCTGCCGCCGCATTCGCGCCGAGTCGAATGTCCCCATACTGATGTTGACGGCCAAGAGCGAGGAGATGGACAAGGTCGTCGGGCTGGAGATCGGCGCCGACGACTATCTGACGAAGCCGTTTAGCATGCGCGAACTGATGGCGCGCGTGAAGGCGCTGCTGCGGCGCGCGGCCGCGCGTGCCGAGGACGACGGCGCTGCGAAGATCGTCGCGGGGCAGCTGGAGCTGGATGCGCGCGGACGCGTCGTGCTGCGTGCCGGCCAGGAGGTGTTGCTGAAGCCGAAGGAATTCGATCTGTTGTTCTTCCTGGCGAAGCATGCGGGCCAGGTGTTCACGCGTGTTCAGGTGCTGGAGCAGGTGTGGGGCTACGACTTCTTCGGCGGCAGCCGCACCGTCGACGTCCACATTCGGTGGCTGCGTGAGAAACTGGAGGACAACCCCGGCCGCCCCACACACATCCTTACCGTCCGCGGCGTTGGGTATAAGTTTGTCCGTTGATCGTGGAGCCTCGCGGGGCCTCGTATTGCGCGCTGCCGCGCTGTATGTCGGTGTGGTTGGCGCCGCGATGCTGGTCGTGCGCATCGGCGGCGGCGGCGCCTGGCCGGCGTGGGCGGCGTTCGGCGTTGGCACGATCGGCGTGACAGCGATCACCGCCGTGTTGCTCGCGCCGCGGCTGCGCCATCTACGGCAGGCCACAGCCGCGGCCGAGTCGCTCGCCGCAGGCGGGTTCGAAGCCCGCGTTCCCGCTGCTGACAACGAGTTTGCGCCGCTAGCGTCGGCGCTCAACACGGCCGGCGCGACGATCGGCGCCGCGATGGACGCGCTCCGGCAGGAACGCGCACAGCTCGAGGCCTTGCTGAATGCAAGTAGCGACGCCACGGTCGCCATTGACCGTTCCGGTGCGGTCGTGTACCTGAACGACGCCGCGAAGCAGATGTTCACCGCCGCTGGTGACCAGAGTGTGGGGCGGCCGTTCATCGAAGTCGTGCGCGATCACGATCTCAACGAACTGCTGGTTGCGGCCGCGCAGCGTGGCGAACGCAGCGTGCGCGTCGTGGCGTACGGCCAGACGCAGCGCTGGCTTCAGGCAACAGCCGTCCACATCGACGATGCGGGCGCATGGGCGGCGCTGGCCGTCTTCCATGACCTCACGGAAGTGCGGCGGCTCGAAGGGATGCGGCGCGATTTCATCAGCAATGTCTCGCACGAGCTGCGGACGCCGCTGTCCGGCATCCGCGCGGCCGCCGAGACATTGCAAGAGGGCGCGATCGACGACAGGCCCGCGGCGATCGAGTTCATGGGCCACATTCAGCGCGAAGTCGACCGCATGACGCAGCTTGTGGAGGAACTGCTGGAGTTGTCGCGCATCGAGTCCGGAGCGGCGCCGCTGCATTTCGCGCCACTGGACGCGTCGATGCTGGTGATCGATACGGTGAAGCGCTTCGCGCGCCAGGCGGAGCGAGCTGGACTGGCGCTCACGGCGGAGACGACGGATGGCGGGTTACCCATCATCGGCGACGGCGAGCGCTTGGAGCGCGCTCTCGGCAACCTGGTTGCCAACGCGCTCAAGTTCACGCCGGCCGGCGGCAGCATCACCGTCAAGGCGCGGCCAGACGACGGTCAGATCGCGATCAGCGTCACCGACACGGGCATTGGCATCGAGCCGGAGCCGCGCGGGCGTGTGTTTGAGCGATTCTACAAGGCCGATCGCGGCCGCGGCGACGGCGGCACCGGCCTCGGCCTGGCGATCGTCAAGCACATCGCACTGGCGCATGAGGGAAACGTCTCGGTCGAAAGCCGCCCCGGCCATGGCTCGACGTTTACGATGCGACTGCCGCGCCGCTAGCCATCGCTATCGAGCGCGCTGTGGATGTCGTCCGCGGTCATGCCGTCCACTTCGACGATCTTCACGCGGGACTGTGCCCCCGATGCGAGGGCAACGCGCGACGGCGCGATGCCGAGCGCTTTCGCGAGCAGTCGCAGCAACGCATCGTTCGCCTTCCCGTCGACGGGCGGAGCGGCCACGTGCGCGCGCAGCATCTCGCCGTCCCAGCCATCGATGGCATTGCGGCCGGCGCGCGGTGTCAGGCGAACGCTGATGCGCGTCACCGAACTACGCCTTCCGCCACATGGTGTGAATCTCCGGGACGAGTTCGCGGTTCTGGGAGAGGAATTGATACTGCCAGCACGCACGTGGGGCGTCTCTCCAGTCCTCGAAGGTGACTTCGACGAAGCCGTAGTGCTGCCAGAACGGCAGCGCGTCCGCTGTGAAGAGGTACAGATCGGCGGCGCCCGCGTCACGCGCGTTGGACATCAGCATCTCGGCGAGCTTGCCGCCGAGACCGAGGCCGCGCCCGGCCTCATCGACGACGACGCTGCGGATCACCGCGCAATCGCCGTACACCTCGATGCCGCCACAGGCGATCACGTCGCCCTCGCGATCAGCGGCGACGAATCCGTCGAGATATTCCTCGATGAAGAGCGGTGGCAGATGCGCCGCGGTGATCAGTTCCGCCATGCGGGGGATATCGGTTGCTTGCGCCGGGCGGAAGTTCACCTGGTCGGTTGATATGCGTGCGGGCATGAAGCTCCTGAGCCGTGCGCTGGCCGCCTTCTGGATGATTGTAACCCGAGCCCGAGCCGCATTGCCCGTATCGCCGGCGGCGCTATCGTTGCCGTGCAACTGGCACTCACACAAGGAGTCCTCATGAACCTCGAAACGATGGTGAGCCTCGATCTGGCCCTGTCGGGAGAAAGCGCGCGCCGTGCGGAAGCGCTGGGCTACGACGGGGTCCTGACGCCCGAGACGGGCCACGATCCGTTCCTGCCGCTTGTCATTGCGGGCGAGCACACGTCGAAAATCACGATCGGCACGGCAGTCGCGATCTGCTTCCCGCGCAGCCCGATGGTGACCGCGCAGATGGCCTGGGACCTGCAAAAGTTCACCAATGGCCGCTTCCTGCTGGGGCTCGGTACGCAGGTGAAAAGCCACAACATCCGCCGCTACGGGACACCATGGGATGCCGCGCCCGGGCCACGCCTGCGCGAATACATCATGATGGTGCGCGCGATCTGGGACAGCTGGCAGAACGGCACGAAAGCCGCGTTCAAGGGCGAGCACTACGAGTACACGCTGATGACGCCGGTGTTCAACCCCGGCCCGATCGAGCATCCGCGGATCCCGATCTATATCTCCGCTGTCAACCCGTATAACTGCCGCCTCGCGGGCGAGCTGTGCGACGGTTTGCGGCTGCACGGCTTCAATACGCCGAAGTACCTACACGAAGTGATCATGCCGCAGGTCGAGGCCGGCGCGAAGAAGGCCGGACGCTCCGTGAAAGAGATCGATATTGCCGGGCTGGGATTCATCATCACGGGCCGCACCAGTGCCGAACTGACGAAGAACGCGGCGCCGGTGCGCCGCCAGATATCGTTCTACGCGTCGACGCCCGGCTACCGGGCGGTGATGGACATCCATGGCTGGGGCGATGTCTTCGAGCGGCTGTTCGAGATGTCGAAGCGCGGCGAATGGGCGGCGATGTCGGAATTGATCACGGATGACATGCTCGACGAATTCTGCACCATCGCCACCTACGACGATCTCGTGCCGAAGCTGCTCAAGCACTACGGGGGCGTCACGACTCGGGCCGCGTTCGGCATCCCGATACATACGCCGCAGGACGAAGCGATGCTGAAATCGATGATCAATCAGCTTCACTCGGCGTAGATGCGGAGGCACCTGCAGCGCCGTCAACGCGGCTTACATCGAGTATAGTGTCGCGGGCGGACGGCTGGGCGGAGTTGCACGGAGGGCCACTTGATGTTCGGATTTCGATGGTGCGTATTGGCGGCGGTGTTGATCGCTGGATCGTCGGCGATGATCGCCTGCGGCGGCAGCGGCAAGAAGAGCGACAAGACGGCCACGATAGCTGCCGGCACCGCTTCAACGCCTGGCGCTGGAGCCACGCAGTCGTCGGGCAAGACCGCTGCGCCAACCACGAGCGGCGGCGGCGGCAGCGAATCCGATGTGCAAGCGATCGGCAAGAAATTCACAGAGAGTACGTTCAACGCGACGTACAAGGTGACCGGGTCGGGTGCCGAGCAGTTCTCCGATGGCAAGCTCGTCCTGGCGAAGGACGGCGACAAGCGCTTCCGGATGGAAGTCACCGCAAATCAAGACGGCGTGGAAACCGAAATCATCTTCATCGAGTCCGAGGATGTGCAGGCATTCTGTCTGAAGGACGCCGGCGAGCTGGGTGCGCTCTTAGGCATCGAGGCCGGCGAGGGTGTCTGCTTCCCTACCTCGTCGGCGGATTCGAGCAACCCTGTCGGCAGCCTCCGCGACTCGCTGAAGGATTTCGAGAACGCGAATGTGACGGTGATCGAGAAGAGCAACAGGACCATCGCAGGTCAGAATGGTACGTGCTACAAGACGAGCGACAATGATACGTCGGAGATTTCGACGACATGCTTCAATGGAGATGGCGCCCTTCTGGCTGTCAAGACGGAAGGCGACGACGCGTCCGAGATCGAGGCGCAGACGCTGACCAAGAACGTCGACGCCGACGACTTCAAGCTGCCGTATGAGGAGAAGGAGTTGCCCGGCAGCGGTGGCAGCGACTTGGGCCAATAGCGAGGGCGGCGGCTTGGGGCTCGCACCCGTATACTGCGACGATGCGATACCGACCCCCGCCCGATATGCGCTCGTCAGATGATCGTGCCTACGACGTAGCATGTAGCCAACGACCCGCCCGTGGATGATTTCATAACTGCCCCGCGGCGGCGGACCGTGATCAGCTCTCGCGTTGGCGCATCGATCGCCGTCGTGCTCTCGATCGCGGCGCTTGCGCTCGCTATCGTCGCATTCATGTCGACGGTGCGCGACGACAGCGTGCATCCGGGCCGCCTGGTGCAGTCGCGGCTCACCAACGAATACACGGGCGAGCCGGTGCTCTTCCCGCTCCACGATTTCTACGTGGGCCGCGACAGCAACTTCCACATTCGTGCGCTCTATGTCTATCCGCCGGGCTATTTTGGCCACGACCGCGGATGCAAAGTGGTGTGGGACAACCTGGCAATCATGGATACGGAGAAGGGACGCGTCGGGCCGGGTCTCTACCTCGAACCGTGCGGCGGATCACATTTCGATCGCGACGGCCTGCTTGTGTCCGGGCCGGCGGATCGCAGCCTCGACCACTTTGCGACGCTGGCAGGCATCGAGGGCGTGCTTGTCGACACGCGGACTCTCTACTGCGGGTTCGATTACGTGCCACCTACGCCCGGGCCGGCGACCGAAACAGCGCGGGCCGCCACGGCCTCGATCGCAGCGCTTACTGAGACACCCGAACCATCGGCGACACCGATCGAGGGCACGCCGGCGCCGCGTGCGTGCGAACGCGTGTCGCCGAACAGCGAGTAGCGGCTAGGAATCGCCCGTCCATTCGCGCCGCACCAGACCCCAGATCCAGCAGTCGCGGAACACGCCGCGGTCGAGACGGTAGTCGCGGAGCGTACCCTCGCGGATGAAGCCTTGTTTTTCAAGGACGCGCGCTGATCGCGGATTGAGCGGGTTGGTTGTGGCTTCGATGCGATTGAGATCCAGGCCGTCGAAACCCCAGCGCAGCATGGCGCCGACCGCGCCGGTCATCACGCCGCGTCCCCAGTACTCCTTGGCGAGAAGATAGCCGATGACGGCGCTGTGGTCACGCCAGTCGAAGTGGTTGAAGCCGCAGTCGCCAACCATGACGTTGTCTTCGCGTCGCGCGATCGCCCAACGCATCGCGGTTTTGTTGTTGAACGCCGTCCGGAAGTGAGCGATGATCTCTTCGACCTCGGCCTGAGAGTCGCAGTCGCTGCTCGTGAGCGCAGTAACTTCACGATCGCCGAGATAGCGATACCAGTCGGCCGCGTCGCTCTCACGGATCGGCCGCAGCACGAACTCGCCGGCGTCGAGGATGGGGATGACGTCGGGAAGAATCGGGTCGATCACTTCGCGGCGGCGCGCGCGAGATCGCGCTGGTGGCGGGCGATCTCGTGGTCGCCCCAGCGATTGATGACGTGGCGCAGCGGGCCAAGCTTCTTCGGCAGGTCGGGGTACGTGATCTCGCCGCGGATGATCTCGGTGAGGTAGCGCCAGAACGTGCCGTTGTACTTCAGCATGAGCACCGAGAACGCGGGCAGCCGTTGGAACACGGCCATCAGCCTCCGTGAGGTGAGAATTTCGTCGCGCATCTCGGCGTCCAGGGTCAGCTGATAGCCCGCGAGGTCTGCGACTTCGCCCGCGAGGTAGCGCTGCGCTTCCGCCGCCGCGAGCCGGCCGCTCACAAAGGCCGCCCAGATCCCTTCGCCGGAAAGGGGATCGACCAGCGCCGCGGCGTCGCCAGCGAGCATGACGTTGCCGCTCACGACAGGCTGGTCGTCATTGCGAAGCGGCAGCTGGTAACCACGGTGCGCGAACAGTTTGGAGTCATCGAAGCCGTAGTATGCACAGTATTTCGACAGGAGGCGCCGCAGATCAGGCCCGACGGACTTCCAGCCGCCGACGCCGACGTTGAGGTGATCGCCCTTCGGGAACACCCATCCGTAGCCGCCGGGGATGCCGCCGAGATCGAGCGCGATGTGGCGTTCCCAGTCGGCCATGACGCGCGCGTCGGCGGGATAGTTCGCCTCCAGCGCCACGGCGTGTTCGCCCGCGGCTTGCAGCCCCATCGCCTTCGCCGACATGCCATGGACACCGTCGCAGCCGACTAGCAAGCGCGCTTCGTATGTATCGCCGTTCGAGCGCACTCGGACGCTCAAAGCGTCGGTCTCGACCGTGCGGACGGGCATACCGTCGCGGAAGTCCGCGCCAGCGCAGGCCGCTTGCTCCGCCAGGAACAGATCGAGCTTGCTGCGTTGCGTCATGCGGGCGAGGAGCTGCGGGCTCGTGCGGTCGAAGCGGCGGCCCATTGCCGCGCTGATGCGCACGCCGTAGATCTCGCGCTCGGTCACGGGTGACAGGTCGAGGTCGTTCGCTTCGTCAGCGCGGAACGTGACGCCGCCGCCGCACGGCTTGTCGCGCGGGAACTTCGCCTTATCGAGCAGCAGCACGCGTGCACCAGTTCGCGCCAGATGCCTGGCCGCGGTGCTTCCCGCCGGGCCTGCGCCAAGGACGATCGCGTCGAATCGCTCAGTCATCAATCAAGTCTACGCAACGGGGAAGCGTAGGGCTCAGGCAGAGGTAGCGGGAGTGCGGCTGCGGAGGCTGGGCTCTTCCTCGAAAGCGAACGCCGCGCGGGCTGGAATGCCCACGCTACGGTGCTGGCCATGGCGGCGGTTAGTGCAGCGCGATTATCGCCGCTGCCAGCAAGATTGCTTCCGCGCCGATCGCCGCAAGCAGCAGCACGTAACCCACCATCCGCTCCCATGAGTGCGCAATGAAACCGAGACCGAGGTTGAGCAGGAGCATGCCTACACCCGTCATTGGGAGCTTGAGCAACTCGTCCTTCGATGCGACACGGGTTACGCCGTTGAGCTGCGGGAAGGAAAGCGCGATGCTGGACGGCAGCCCGGGATACTGCTGGTAGACGTAGGCGAACATTGCGAAGAACGTCGCGAACGCCGCCAGCGCCAGCGCTTGCGCGGTTCGGTCTTCCCAGAACGGCTGCGCGGCCAAGTAGAGCCGATCCGGCGTCTGTGGCACCGCGACAAGCGACCCGAGCCGCTGCTGCGCCTGGACCGCTTCCGCGAACGCCACTTCGTCATCGATGCTGACGGCGTACGACTGGTTTGCCGTGACGATGTACAGCAGATCGGCTGGCGAGCGGTGCGTCGAGTAGAACAGCGTGTCGCCGATGCCGCCTTCGATCTCGGCCCGGCCGATGTGATGGCCCAGCCAACTGACGCCCGCGATGTGCGGATTCGGCAGCTCGCGCCCGGGCACCAGCCGCTCTATCTGCGACATCGGCACCATCTGCCGGATGTCGCCCCATGTGATCGTCAGCGCGTTGCGATCGAGCGTGTAGCGAAGTGTGCCCAGGCTATACGTCCAGTAGGCGAACAGCAGCCCGATGAAGAAGAACACGGACGCGGCGACATAGAGCGAGATGATGCCTACGCTGACGTCTTGCGTGAGCCCACGCACGACGAGCGCCAGTGTCACGACGAAGCACCACGCGGCGAGTCCACCGCCCACGAGCGACCCGATGGTTCGGGACGGGCGAAACTCCATCAGGCTCGCGCCGCTACTGGTTCAGCAACGGGCGTCACGCCATGCACCCAGCCGGCGTACTTCGCGTTGCGTCCGCGGATCGCGTCGAAAAAGAGCTTCTGCAGCTTCTTCGTGATCGGGCCCACGGCGCCGGTGCCGACCGCGCGCCTGTCGACCTCGACCACGGGCGAGATGTGTGCCGCCGTGCCAGTCAGGAAACACTCATCGGCAACATACAACTCAGAGCGCGCGATCGATCGCTCGATCACTTCGATGCCGAGCTCTTCGCGCGCGAGTTGGAACACCGATTCGAGTGTGATGCCTTCGAGCACGTTGTCGCTGCGCTCCGGCGTGATCAGCTTGCCGTGTCGCACCATGACGAGATTCTCGCCCGAACCCTCGGCGACCTTACCGTCGTCGTTGAGCATGATCGCTTCGTCGTAGCCATTCTCGATCGCTTCGGTCTTGGCCAGCGCGGAGTTGACGTAGAGGCCGTTCACCTTCGCTCGCGCCGGGATCGACACGTCCGGCACGCGGCGCCACGTCGACGTCTGGCAGCGGATGCCCGCATCGAGATCGAGGTAGTTTCCGAACGGGATGGCGAACACCATGAAGTCGTCGTCGACACCGTCGAGCCGCGGCCCGATGACCTCGCCGCTCTTGTAGGCGATGGGCCGGATGTACGTGTCCTCGCGAAAGCCGGTGGCCGCCACGACCTGGCCGCAGATGTCGGTCAGCTCCTCGGCGGACTGCGGCAGGCCGATGTGCATGATGTGCGCCGACTGCTTCAGCCGCCGGAAGTGATCCACGGGCCGGAAGATCAACGACTGGCCGCGCTCGTCGCTCCAGTTGCCGCGGACGCCTTCGAATACGGCAGTCCCGTAGAGGAACGCGTGCGTCATGACGCCTACCTTAGCTTCCTCCAGTGGGACAATGCGCTTCTGGAAGTAGCAGTAGGGGGTTGCCATAACGTCACATTCCTTTCTATTGGGGTTGGGATGAGTATAGGTGGCGGGCCGCGGCTTCGCCACCCGTTGACCGACGAGCCGACTGCGGCTACCGTCTCACGCAGCGTGCAGATCGGAAGATAGCGACATTAGAGGAGGTCAGATGGGAGCCAGCCCGATTCGCATTGGCAACGTCGAAGTCACGCCGATTCTGGACGCGACCATCCAGGCGCCGCCCGTGCGCGCGCTCTTCCCGAATGTTCCGCTCGAGGCATGGGCTCCTTACAAGGACCTCCTGGAAGGGAAGGGCGATCTGTTGCCGCTTTCGATTGGCTGCTTCGTTGTACGAAGCGGTGGCAAGACCATACTGGTCGACTCTGGCATCGGGGCGAAGGGCCGGCAAGGGATGCCCACAGGCCGTTTGCCCGACGCACTCGCCGAGGCTGGCGTCAAGCTCGAAGACATCGATATCGTGATCGCGACGCACATCCACATCGACCACGTCGGCTGGCACACGATCGCGCGCGGCGACGGCTTCGCGCCGACGTTTCCGAACGCGACGCACGTGTTCAATCGAGACGAGTGGGCGTACTGGATGGCGCCGGGTGTCGCGGAGAAGACGCCGTGGGTGATCGACTGCGTGCAGCCGCTGGAGGGCGTCGCCGAGATATCTCTGGTCGAAGGCGAGTACAAGGTCACCGATGAGTTGACGCTGCTGCAGACGCCGGGTCACACGCCGGCGCACATCTCCGTCGCGATCGTCTCCAGTGGCGAGGCCGGCGTGATCATTGGCGACGTGTGCCACCATCCGGCACAGGTGACGGAGGGCTGGTCGCCGGTGTTCGACATGAATCCGGCGCTGTCGGCCGAGTCACGCGAGAAGCTCTTGACGCGCATCGAGGCGGAGCGCATGACGGTCATCGCCGGCCACTTCCCGCATCCGGGATTCGGGCGTATCGTGCGGACGGAGGGGAAGCGCTACTGGCGGGCGTTGTAGGCTAATGCTCGCCGATGTCGGCGGCCGCCACACCGGCGAGTTCGGGGCGGCCGGACCACACCCACGCGAGGTTTGTGCGGCTGCAGCCCATGAGCATGCCGTGCAGGGTTGCGGGGTGGAGGAAGATGCCTTCGGGGTTCGGGCTCTGCGGATCGCGGCCGGCGTAGCGCATGCCGCGCTTGTCGAGCCGCTGGACGATCGGGGCGATCTCTTCCGCTTCTATGTAGCACATGTAGAGCGTCTCGCCGCCGCGTCGCGTCATGAATCGCCCCATCGGTCGCGTATCGTCCGTGATGTGCGATAGCTCGATGCGGTCGAGGCGTTCGGGCGGGTTAAACATTGTCAACTGGCCGTCGTATCCGTACTGCTTGCTCTTGATCGGCACGAAGCGCGACGCGTCGAGGCCGAAGCGATCGGCGTAGAAGTTTGCCGCCGCTACGTGGTCGCTGATGAGGTTCGTCGCCTCGTACAGGTAGCGCATCAGCCCGACCATCGGGCGCGCGACTTCTTGCGAGATCACCATCCGCAGTCCTGGTGTCTGATCCGGCGCGATGAACAGCTGGCCGCCTTCGTCCGTGAACTGCACGCCCTTCGCCTGCAGTCGAGTCGCCAATGCGGCGACATCATTCGTCGAGAAGCCTGCTGCGAACAATCCCTCGCCCCACTGATTCAGGTACGCCTGCACGGGGCCGACGCCGTTCGGTTCGAGCAGCTCGAACTCGCTGGCGCCGGCGTGGACGACGCGGCGCTTCGCGCCGAGGACGCGCACTTCATCATCCTTCACCATCTGCCCATCGAAGATATCGATGAACGTCTGGGCGGCGGCGGCGCGATCCGTGACGGCGATCTGGACGCGGTCGACGTGCTCGAGCATGATGGTGACTCCTCCCCACGGGCGGTGGGTATGCGGCGATCTGGTGGGCCATCGTAGCCCGGCGCGAACGCCGGGTGCAACGCGCCGGTGCCACACCCGCAGCACGTACAATGACTGTAGCCTCAGCCGCCGCGAAAGGAGCCCACTGTGTCGAGTGATATTCCGCCGACCCCGGCCCGCGAGGATCGAGCCAAGGACGAAGCTGGTCTGGCAGCAGTCGTTCGGTTCTTGCTGACGATCTTCGCCTTCTTCCTGCTCATCCCTCCGTGGGGCTTCCTCGTCTGGTTCTACTCCGTGAAGATCGTCGCCGAGTACGAGCGAGGCGTCATCTTTCGCCTCGGCCGCCTCGTCGGCGCGCGTGGACCGGGGCTCTTCGTCATTCTGCCGATCATCGATCGTATGGTGAAGATGGACCTCCGTACCGTCGTGATGGACGTGCCGAGCCAGGAGTGCATCACGCGCGACAATGTGACGGTGAAGGTGAATGCGGTCATCTACTTCCGTGTGACGGCTCCGGAAGATGCCGTGACGAAGGTCGTCGACCACTTCCGCGCGACATCGCAGATCGCCCAGACGACGCTGCGGAGCGTGCTCGGCCAATCCGATCTCGACGAGCTGCTGTCCGAGCGCGAGAAGATCAACTCGCGACTCCAGCAGATCATCGATGAGCAGACGGAGCCGTGGGGCGTGAAGGTATCGACCGTGGAGGTGAAGGATGTCGAGCTGCCGCAGGGCATGCAGCGCGCCATGGCTCGCCAGGCGGAAGCCGAGCGCGAGCGCCGCGCCAAGGTGATCAACGCCGACGGCGAGTTGCAGGCATCGCAGCGCCTGGCGGAGGCGGGTGCCGCGATGTCGACGAACCCCGTGACGCTCCAGCTCCGCCTGCTGCAAACGCTGGCGGAGATCGCCACCGAGAAGAACAGCACGATCGTCCTGCCCGTGCCGTTCGGGCTATTCGAGGCGATCTCGCAGATCGCCGGCCGCTCCGGTGACGGCGATTCGTCGCGCGTCCGCGTCGGCGCGACGCCCGCGACGGAAGCGCCGGGTGATCCGGCCGAGTCGATGACGCCACCCGAACGCCTGGAGCCGGGCTCGCGGGAAGGCACCGTCTCGTGACGAGTCCACCAGGTGGAGTGAGCTACGTATCAGCTCGTCGCGGTGGCGACCAGCGTCGCACCGCGAGCGCCACGAGCACATACACGGCAACCATCGCGGCAACGATTGCCGTCAACTCCGGACCCCAGGCGATCGCGCCCCGGTCGAACACCAGCAGAAAAGCGATGCCGACGACGAACCGCAGCACGCAGAACAGCACGACCAGCCGAAACAGCCGTTGGATCTTCGATGTGAACGCGTGCCATCGTGCGACCATGACGCGAGTATAGCCGGGAGCGCAGGATGACCATCAGCGTCGCGACGGGCGTCGAACTTCACTATCGCGACGACGGTGAGGGCCAGCCTGTGCTGTTCATCCAGGGGCTTGGCGTCGACCACCGGGGCTGGAGCGCCGTCACGCGGCCGCTTTCGAAGCGCTTCCGTTGCATCTCGTACGATAATCGCGACGTCGGCAAGTCGTCCACTGTTGATGCATCGTACGACGTGCTCGATATGGCCGCGGACGCCATCGGACTGCTCGACGCGCTCGGTATCTCGCGCGCCGATATCGTCGGTGTGTCGATGGGCGGCGTGATCGCGCAGGAGATCGCGATCAGGCATTCGGAGCGCGTCCGAAAGCTGGTGCTCGTCACGACGTACACCAGCGGCGATCCGCGCGGCTCGGCGATATTCGAGGGCCAGGCGCTGCTGCGCCGCACACTCTCGCGCGAAGACTACTGCCGCACGACGTTCTGGAGCGTCTATAGCCACCAGGACTACTGCCGCGATGACGGCTTCATCGAGCAGATGATCACCCGCACGGCCGGCAACGATCTCTGGCAGCCGCAGGACGCGTACGAACGCCACGTCCGCGCAGTGACGTCGGCGAACACGGAGGGCCGGCTCGACCAGATCTCTGCGCCGACGCTCATCCTCGCCGGCGCCGAGGACATCCTGACGCCGATCCGCTTCTCGGAGCGCCTTGCGAGTGACATCCCCAAGAATCGCCTGCAAATTATCGATGGTGCTGGCCACGGCATGATTTGGAGCCACCCCGATCGCGTAGTTGATGTTGTTGGCGAGTTCCTCGGCTAGGTTCCGGGGGTGGTTGCGCATGCGGGCGGACGGACAGGTCTGAAGACCTGATCCTTACGGAGGCCCAGGTTTAGAATCGTTGCTCGTCGCCAGGCCAAGACGGGCGGACGGACAGGTCTGACGACCTGATTCTTACGGAGGCCCAGGTTTAGTTCGGTGCTCGTCGCCAGGCCGAGACGGGCGGACGGACAGGTCTGAAGACCTGATCCTTACGGAGGCCCAGGTTTAAGGTTCGTTGCTCGTCGCCAGGCCAAGACGGGCGGACGGACAGGTCTGAAGACCTGATCCTTAGGGAGGCCCAGGTTTAGGTTCGGTGCCCGTCGCTAGGCCAAGGCGGGCGGGCGGACAGGTCTGAAGACCTGATCCTTACGGAGGCCCATGGCTCATCTTGAAATGCGCAAGTTTGTAGCAGCGCCGCCAGAGGCCGTGTGGTCGGTGCTCGCCGATCTCGAGCATCAGGCGGCATGGATGGTCGACGTGCGCTCGCTCACGATCGTCACGGAGCAGAAGCAGGGTGTCGGCGCGGTGATGCGGGTGACGAGTGAGCTGTTCGGGCTGCCGATCGTGAAGGATGTGATGGCGATCACCGCCTGGGAGCCGCCGCGACGTATGGACGTAGAGCATCGCGGTCAGTTTCACGGCACCGGCAGCTTTCTGCTCGAGGCCACGCACAACGGCACGACCTTCATCTGGATCGAAGACTTCGTGCCGCCGCTCGGCCCGCTCGGCGAGTTGGTGTTCGCGCTGATCGTGCGGCCGCATCTGCGCCGTGTGTTCGCGCGATCGATGGAGAACGTGCGGCAGTTGGCGGAGGCGAGTGAGCGCGAGCGTGCCTCTGCGCTGACGGGGTAGTCGCTTCGTCACGGACTGTCAGGCGCGCAGTGTCACGTCACCCGCTTCGACGCGCGTGAGTGCGCCGTCCGCGGTGCGGATCAGCAGCGCGCCGTCGTCGTCGACGTCCTCCGCGATGCCTTCGGCCATGCCGCCCGGCCATGTCGCCTGCACATCCTTGCCGAGCGTGACGAGACGCTCGCGCCAGCGGTCGCGGATCGGCTCGCCGGACTTCGCTTGGTTGTAGAGCTGTTCGAAGTGCGCGAGGTACGCGGCGAGGAGGGTCTCGCGATCCACGTCGTGGCCCAGCTCGGCTCTCAGGCTCGTGGCGATATCGCGGATCTCGTCGTGCTCGCGCGGGTCGAAGTTTACGTTGATGCCGGCGCCGACGAGGACGAACCCGCGGCGCTGATCGGTGAGGTCAGTCTCGATGAGGATGCCGGCGACCTTCTTGCCGCCGATCTGGACGTCATTTGGCCACTTGA
>CAYWOO010000099.1:0-2505 GCA_964458665.1 uncultured Dehalococcoidia bacterium | reverse complement strand
GATCCCGACAGCTTTCGCAAGCTGATGGACGCCAATCGGTGGTGGTTCACGATGGCCCACTGCACCGACGGCAGCTTCTATTACCAGCCCAACCGCGACAACGCAGGCTACGGCTCCGACGCCCGCATGACCGCATCGTCCGTGGTGGCGTTCATTTTCACGATCCCCAAGCACAGCCTGACGATCACCGGCAAAGGTGTAGAACCAACCAAGCCATGACGGAGTGAATCGCGGTGCCGCAACCAAGTTAGCCGCACCGCGCTAGCGGCGGTTCCAATGATTCGGAGAAACCGGGGCTAGCGCCCAACGGCTGATGAAAGGCTGTGACAATGAAGACCAAGACGACGATTTCCGCGATAGTGCTCATCACTCTCGTGTCATGCACCACGCTATTCGCCCAAGAGCGGTTTCATGCCAAGGGACCATCTTCTCCTGTCAAAATGGAACCGCATCAGCAGAGCGTCGTGCAGGTGCATTTCGATCTGCTGCCGACCTCCATGCGGTTCAATGCCCCGGCCTACCCGTGCTTGGTGACGGAAAACGACATCCAATACAGCAATGGGTTTGCGGAAACGTATGACCCGAGGCTCGACCGAAATGCCAAGGAGACTTCGTTTGAACCGGGCTTTGATGATGAAAACGAATACTCGCGCATGTGGATCGAGAGCCAGAATGACGCACGCATTGTGGTTCGCGTGCGAGGTGCTCTGGTGTCCGATGAGGGCAAGCAGATTGCGCATACAGATATTCCGAGTGGCTCACCGCATGGCAAGGGAGACTGGGTCGATGAGTGGTACTACATCTATCCGGACGGCGTGCATACTCGGCATGTGAAGATCTACACGGGCCTCGCCTCTCGCAGCCTGCCGTTTGGATCGGATCGCGAACCGCCGCGCGTCATTCATGAGTTCATGGAAGCGATGGTCTTGGGAACGAAGGGACGCAAGCCGCAGGATGACATCGAGAACGATGCCGTGACGCTCATTAAGACGGTCGGCGAATACTCAGAGGACATCATTCCCGGAGGCCAGGTGAAGACATTCTCGTCCACGCCCTACCCGCGCGATTTTGGCGAGTTCAGTAGCGCCAACATTCTCGTGGTGAATCTGAAGTCGCGCTACAAGCCGTTCACGATTGCCATGCCGCACGGCGTCAGAACTCAGCCGTACAAACGCGACGCTCCGCTGGTGAATGGCTTTCAAGTTTGGGGTCCAGGCGAGCATCGCAGTTACATGGTGCCATTCGGGCACATGATCAACTATGGCCATTATCGGAAGACCGAGAAGACCATCGAGCAGGTCTATCTGTCCGGCATGATTGAGTCGAGAGACCCGAAAAAGGAACTCGTTCCGCTCGCGTGGTCGTGGATCGTGCCTCCGAAAGTGTCGATGGAGCGCGAAGAGCCGAGCTATACGAAACAGTTCTACGATCCGGCACAGAAGGCGTATGAGTTTGACTGGAAACCGACGAACGACGAGTTGTCTTTCGACTTGATCGCCGATCTCGACTACTACGGCGTCCCGTCCACCATTTTGAATCCTGCGCTTATTGTGAAAGACTGGGGCAAGGGAGTTCCGGTTCTGGAGATCGACGACAAACCCGCGAAGCCCGGTGAACAGTTTCGGTTTGGCTATGAAACGAACGACGGTGGAACGAACCTCGTTCTGTGGCTCAACCTGAAGTCGGAAGAATCGGTCAATGTCTCTCTGCGACAGCGCGATCAATGATGAAACCGCATCGCCTACGTCACCATTGGGAAACTATGTCAATGACGAAAACCGCACTCCGCCTCGCCGCCTTGTCCCTGCTGCTACTGGTTGGCAATGCCCTCGCGGCGGACGCGGCTTCGGCGGAACTCGGCGATCTGGCTCTACCCGGCAACCATCCGCTCACTCAGGCTCAGGCGGGGAGTTTGCTGATCTCGGAACTGCGCTGCGCGGCGTGTCACAGTGGCGTTCAACGAGGTTCGCTGCCGGAGAAGACGGCTCCGGATTTGGCCGAAGTCGGCTCGCGGATTTCGCCCGAATACCTGCGGAGATACCTCGTATCTCCGTCGACGGCTCATCCGGGAACAACGATGCCGGATGTGTTGACGTCGCAACCAGAGGCGGAACGAGACCGGATCGCTGAGGCTCTGACTCACTTTTTGATCGCCCAGTCGAAGGCCGTCTTTCAGACTGAGGCAACCGAGCCGATTGATCTTCAGCAAGGCAAAGCGCTGTTTCACTCGGTCGGCTGCGTGGCGTGTCATGGTCCGAAGGTAGCACTCGACGGCTCGCTTCAAAAACCGAAACGCAACGACGAGGAAGATGACGAAGACGACAAGGCACTCGCCGCGAAGAAGGCGATCAAGGCGACCGCCGTTCCACTTGGGCATGTCGGCGCGAAGTACAGTGTGAAGTCGCTCAGCGAGTTCTTGTTTCAACCGTTGCGCGTCAGAAGCTCGGGGCGGATGCCGGACATGAAGCTGACTCCGGCAGAGTCGCAGGCGATTGCCGGTTATCT
>CAYWOO010000098.1:0-4968 GCA_964458665.1 uncultured Dehalococcoidia bacterium | reverse complement strand
ACTTTTAATCAGTAGGTCGCGCGTTCGATCCGCGCCGGGCTCACCAATAAGATCAAAGACTTATACAAATCAGCAAAATTTCAATGCTCTCTATATGCTCTGCTGGAAAGGGTAAGATTTGAGCGAGAACCCCGACTTATTGGAACTGGGCAGTCGGCTTTACAGCTTGCGCGATACTGCTGTGATCGTTCCATATGTTGAACGGTCGTTGCCCGAATAGATTCTGTCGGAGCATGAGTGTCACGCGAACGCCGACAATTGGGTTTTGAAAAACCCCAGTAGCAAAACCGTGCGGGGGTGGATGTATTTCAACTATTTGGGACTCTTCACGGCCCATTCAGTCGTGGAAAACGAAAACGGAATATTGATGGACATTACACCCAGTAAAGCGTCACAGCGTTATCCATTCATCCGGCATCCTAGAAGCGAAGATGAGTTTGTTGAATTGGTAGTGAAATATCAAGTTAGGAATTTTTACCATTCTGTTTCTTAAAGTCTTCCTCAGTTACAGGGAGACTAGGTCTTGCCAGACACCATTCATGCTCCAGCGCAAACCAACAAGGAGGCAAGCAAGATGAATTTCACGCTACCTACTTCGGCGACAGATAAATTGGTTGTAGAATTCTTGAATATTTGGAAACTCCAAGGTCACACTCTATTTGGACTACGAAGATTTCGGATATGGCTACGAACCAAACTTTTGTCATGTATCGGCGAAGCACATGATGCAAAGAATGGGGGTAATCGCGTTCACGGATGGGCGCTCTGGCAGTTTGGCGACGTTTTAGTGGGTAACTTTCACAGCGTTTGGGAGTGTGATGACGGTACCCTCCATGATGTGACTCCTCCTAAAGTAGGCACCTCCAAAGGTGAAAACTTCACGGGTTCTTCGCCAGAACGTCGTCAATCGCGGCTGAGACCAACTAAGTTATGAGCGCCCGGGCTTCCCATAACTCCATTGGGCGCTTGTGCGATTTGTTCTTGTCATTGGGGTGATGCCGTTCGCTGGCATTTGCCGTCTGAGTAAAGCGCTTGATCTCGCTGTTCGATATTTTGCCATTCGGAATTTTCCGGACAGCCTCATAAGCCTTGTACAACTCAAACCAGCCAGGCTTACACTCCAAGTAGCGTAGGGCGCTGCCGATCTCGGGCTCCAGAGCTGCCGCGCGCATCCACAGCTGCGCCCTAGATGGTGCAGGTGGCGGCTCGACCACATTGCCCTGTGCGTCTTTCACTGTTAACTCGGCAATCCCGCCGCGCAGGCGGAACATGACGACTTTCGCTTCTAGGTAAGCATGTTTGCGTGGCTGGCCGTCCGCGATGAAGTCGATGACTGACCCGATGGTGACAGGATCGGTGTCTGCGTCTATTGATATCGCCACATTCAGGGTGCTGAACAACGTTTTGGCCGCCCTGTAGACCAATTCCGAATCCACTATGTCGTCAAAAGCGCATGATCTCAGGGCTAGGTAATCACCCCGTTCATCCATGACCTCTTCGACGAAGGGATCGAAAGGCGGCTTCAATAGAAGGCGCCAAGCCTTCTTATCATTTTCCAGACCATCCAGCTCTATGCCCCATCTGTTGCTCGCCTGGCTCAATTCTCGTCCTCCTCAAAGCCTTCGAAGGCTGCCGCATACAGGCCCAACATTCCATGTGCCTATGAACTAAGCAATTGATCTCGAACTTCTGCTCCAGGTCAATATGAGACCAAGTGCAGCTGGCAAACCATGTCGGCTGGGCCTCCGCATGCAGACCAATTGTCTGAAAAAAGCAGACATTGCAGGCTCATTGTCAGCTTTGCCACAATGAGCGGACAAATCGCAAACCAGCCGCCAGTTCTCAAAAGGGACACAATCGGAAATTTTCAATTCTGCGGAGGGCAGAGCGAAGAAATTTGTGCCTTGCGGCGATCTTCTTCGGCGCCTGCCTGGTAGACCGCATACCAGCGATAGAAGCTGGGCCGCGCCGTCCCAGATATCCAGTCTTTGCTGCCGGGCGCAACCCTCCTTGTGGGACACTGCTTGTCGCGGCGCGATTTCCGGTGCAAATTCGGCTCCGCAACCGGTTGAGGGCGCAGTCTTGGCCAATCCCGAGATTCACGACACTATCATTGTGGGCGGTGGCCAGGCGGGCCTGGCGATGAGTGCCGTCTTGAGCCGGCGCGGTCGTGAGCACATTATCCTCGAACGCGGACACGTCGGCGAGCGATGGCGCGGCGAGAGGTGGAAATCGCTGCATTTCCAGCTTCCCAACTGGTGCATCTCGCTACCCGGTCATTCCTACGATGGCACCGACCCCGATGGCTTCTCCCACTACACGGACATAGTTCGGTTCATCACGGACTATGCGAACCTGATCGCCGCACCGGTGCGGACCGGAACCACTGTCAGCGCATTGCGAATAAGCGAGAACATCGGGTACAAACTCGAAACTTCACGCGGCCCGGTCACGGCGGCCAACGTAGTGATTGCCACCGGACCGTTCCAGCGCCCCAAGCGCCCCGCCCTTGCATCGCAATTTCCTATCGGCATCTACCAAACCGACGCAGTGAACTACCGGGAACCCGGCCAGTTGCCCGGGGGAGCTGTGCTGGTCGTTGGCAGTGGGGCTTCTGGCGCCCAAATCGCCGATGAACTCAATCGCACAGGCCGCACCGTCTTTCTGGCGGTGAGCCGCCACCGCCGCGTCGCCCGGCGATTTCGCGGCAAGGATTTAGTTTGGTGGGGCGAGAAGATGAAGCGTTTCGACACGGCCATTGACAGCTATCCTGACCGCCAGCCGCCGCTTACCACATTGATCACGGGCATCGGCGGCGGATACGATGTTGATGTTCGTCGCTTGGGCAAGGAAGGTGTGAATATCCTCGGGCGTATCCAGGGGGTCACCGAAGGAACGTTGGCGCTGGCGGACGATGCCAATTCAATCCTTGACGCCGCCGACGGGTCCTTCGCCGAATATTTGACGAGCGTGCGCGACTATGTGAAGACGATGGATCCCGCCGAAGTGCCTAGCCAGGATGAAAGTAAACTGCCGCTACCGGCATCACCCCTGCCACAGAAAGACTCCTTGCACTTCAGACACAGCAATATCCGGGCGGTCATCTGGTGTACAGGCTACGACTATGACTTCGGCTGGGTCAAACTGCCATTGTTCGACGAGCACGGCTCCCCAATTCAGAAGCGCGGCGTTACCTCATGTCCGGGCGTCTATTTCCTGGGTCTGCACTGGATGCACACTTTCAAGTCGGGCCTGCTCTTCGGCGCTGGGCGGGACGCCGAATACATTGCCGGTCATATTGATGCGACACGCTAGCGGAAACCGCTTATTCCGCGATGGCGCGCCAGCCGCGCCTTGTCGAAGCCAAGGCCCGCGGGATTACGCACTGGTTCACTACCAAATTGACTCATCGCGCAAATGTCCTGTCGCAACCAAAGGCCCTTTGCACCATCCTGCAGTCTCCCCGCAATATTGCCAATAATTGCCTGATTGTAGTGAGCCGGTATCCATCCAAAGGTCACCGCTCAAATCAGCTTGCTTGCGCAAGTGCAGGTTCGTCTGGTGTTCTTTGCCAACAATTGGCGCTCGGTCCGTCCGCTTCGGGTCAACATGAGACCAAGTGCAGTTGTCAAACCACGTCGGCTTGGCCTCCATAAGCAGACGGGTCTTTGCAGAAAGCGGACATCGTCAGTTGAATGTCAGCTCAGCGATCAGGCGTTGACTTGCCTCGCCCACCTACCGTCGGCGATTCTGCCAGGGGAAATTGTTCCAGCGCGACCTGCGCATCCCTGCTAATCTGGGTGCATGTCAAACAACAAGTCTCGGCAAAACAAAACTCCCAAGGTCCTGATCCTCACGCAGGAAGCAGCTGGTGAGATCTGCAAGAAACACGGGCACAGGAAAGCAGCGCAAGAAATCGTCGATAAACTCCCGAACCGCGTCAGACTGAATTCCACTGAGGTCGCCGAACTTGTCCAAGGTCAGATTCTCCAGTTCGAGCAGAACCTCGTCAAATGTGTGGAGCGCGCAAACCAGGCGGCCGGCAAAGTTAATAAACTCCCTGGTCGCGCAGAACAAGGAGCGGCGCTGCGCGCGATCAGAGAAGCGCTAGAAAGCCTGCGCGATGCAGTTGAGCGCAACTGGGACTTGATCAAGCCGCTCCTTGAAATCGAAACCACCGAGCAATTGGGCAGACTGCTGACAACAGAAGCAACAAAGGAACTTCTGCCTGCAGACCTTCGCTCTGAATACATCAAGGCGTCCGGCAACAAGGAGGAGTACATCCGGCAGGCGCTCAAGCGCTCTTTCCTTCTTCGCGCCGGCTCGCGGCCACTGACACGATTGATCAAGGGTGCAAAGATTGCCGTGCGCCGCGCCGAGAAGAGAATCCCTTCCGGTGCATCTCTGAAGGCGCCACTCGAAATGGCACTCATCATGCAACTGGCCGATCATTTTGAGTGGGTGTTTGAACAAAAGGCGGCATGGACTGATGGCGGACCATTCTCACGGTTTTGTTTTGACATCTTCGAGAGCCTAGAGATGCAGTCGGCATATTCTTGGGAACACCTCCTGAGGGAAGGCTTGAAATTGCACCGAAGCTCCTTTGGCGCACGCCGCCGCCATGAACGCCATGATGATCCGAAGAGTGATGGCGGCCGATCCCACATGCGAAAGCGGCGGAAGAAGCAATTTGCGCCCTTAAGGAGTAGGAAAACTCCGCCAAAACAATAGGTTGACCCACATTGCGGCATGACATGGAGGAAATCCCCCCGTAAAATCGGGGGCAGTTCCCGCCATCTCAAAAGGGGCAATTGCTGTCATTTAAAGTGCCATGCAGTCGAATCGCGACCATGGCCCGGGGGCAATACCCCGGAAGAAGCGCAAGGGTGACGGCCACCTTCGCTCCGCGGTTCCACGTGACCATTCGGCTGCCTCCAAACATCACGTCATCATTGACCTGGTGCGCCT
>CAYWOO010000097.1:0-2723 GCA_964458665.1 uncultured Dehalococcoidia bacterium | reverse complement strand
CCAGAGCGAGAGAATGTTGATGCCGCGATATGGATTGTCAGTGAGGGCGTTCGTCGGGATCGAGAACGAGGTGCCGGGTCGGTGCCACGGCATCTGCCACGCCGCGACGCCGGCTTCGATCGCCTTCACGATCTTGTCGGTCACTGTCTGGTGGATATCGATCCGCGATTTCTGAGCTGCGGTCATCTGTCGTCTCCGTGGTTGCGAACGCGGGATGCGCTCGTCACGAAAACGGGTCAGCGGGCTCTACCGACAGCGCGCACCGCAGCTCTGGCGTGCGATCAGTTGCGCATCGCGGCCGGAACGAAGTGGAGGAGGAAGGAGCGCGAGCGACGACCTTGCGCGCGGTCGGTGTCCGCTATGATGGAAAGAGACGGAGGGAGGAGCTGAGGTTTGAGGCGAGTTCACGGAAATTGTCTGATGAACTCACACGAATTGGATGCGGAATGGTGCACGAGTTGCGGTGGGGGAAGGATTGTAAGCGCCGGAGCAATAATCCCTCAGTGAGGCAGCCGAATCGGTCGGTTGCGCCGGAGTAAAACTCCGTCGACTGGTAGCCCTGTGCCGCGTTCGGCCGAGGGCGGGGGATGTTCGACGTGGACGACTAAGCACACTACTCGAGCCCAGACGCGGCAACCGCGCGCTCAAGGCCGACGAGGATGCGCTCAAAATCATCGTGGATGTGGCACGTGATGCTCGTTGGACGGCCGGAACCGAGCAGGGCGACGATTCGGACGATTTCGGATTGATAGTCGGCACGGTCGAATACGAACGTGGTTGCGGGAACTTCGTATCCGGCGTCTCCGCCCGGGATGTGCCAGACAATCGTGGTGCCCTCGTGTCGGACTTCGATCGGCTGATGGAGGCCTGCGCATATGTGGTAGCCGCAGCCGCAGGTAAGAATGTAGTGCGGGCCAGCTGAGGTCAGAGATTCCGCGAGCTTCACGAGATCAAGGCAGAGACCCTTTCGCGGGAATTTTGGAACGGAAGCGGTGCCGGCGGCGGCGAATCGCAGCGGTTCGACGGTGAGAAACACGCGGGCCGAGAGGCCACCGCGCGGGTCGCCCACGGCGTCAGTCAAAGTAAGGCTGAGGAGAATTGCCGCGTTGACCATAGCGAAGTGTTCTTCGGGGATTGGGTGGGATTTGTGACGGCGTTGAAGGGCGGACGGGCTGAATGGAAGACGGCCACCAGTGGATCGGATAGGGTGGCTGTGGCGGCACCGTCAGCGCGGCACGAAGTCGAGGTACGCGATGAGCGACGATGACGATACCGTTCCTGCAACACCGAGCCAGGTGGCCGCGGCACTGAAGGCCGGTGACATCGATGCGCTGGTTGAGCTTGCAAAGACGCTGGAGGAAAAGTGCGGCGACCGGGAGTTCGTCGAGTCGATGGTCGTACTGATCTTTGAGCTATTACCGACGAGCGCGCGTGAGCAGATTCTCGCTGACGGTGCCAAGTCTCACCCGAGTGTCATTGATCTGTTCACGCGGAAGGCGCGGGAGTGAGGCGGCGGTTGCGTCAACGGCCGACGGACGAACCACAATCTCTTCAGCCGCGAGCGACCATGCATGTAGCGGGTTTCTTTCGTGCCGTTCTTGGGTGGCTCCAGCACTCGGGAATGCGTGCAGCGATTGGCAGGACCTCAATTGCTCCCAAGGGCGTGCCCCTCGTTCATCGGGCCCGAAACGGTAGGTCCAAGCTGGCCGTCGATGAACAGCGCC
The DNA here is from genome assembly GCA_964458665.1 of uncultured Dehalococcoidia bacterium. Taxonomy (GTDB): domain Bacteria; phylum Chloroflexota; class Dehalococcoidia; order DSTF01; family JACRBR01; genus JANXYW01. Next base: position 999 of record CAYWOO010000097.1, on the reverse strand, counting down.
AACCAAACCGTCGGATGGTCGGGATCAGTCCATTCGACGCGGTGGCGGCAATGCGCCGGCAAGTACACCGCATCACCTGGCCCCAGGATGCGCTCTCCGGCCTCACCAGCAATAACAAGACGAGCGCGTCCCGTGAGAAGCATGACCCATTCAGCCTCTTTCTGGTCGTACCAGAACCCCTCTGGCGAGACCTGACCGAACGAGATGATACGCTGCAACCGAATGCCGTGCGCGGTGATCAGGGTCTCGCTCATCTCCGCGTCGCGTGCAGAGGGCAGAGATGTCAGCAGATTGCGCAAGGTCCGCAGCATCAAGCCCCTCCATTTCAGACGCCGTCACATCAACGCTCCATTGATGACAGGCAGCAGATCGCATCAGCGCCCCGCGTGCTGATCGAGGAAGCCGCGGCAGATCTCGAAATCCTTGTCGTAGCCCGGCGGCAGAGCGGCCTTCTTATCCTTGGCTAGAAGCTGCGCGAACGCGACCATTTTGCTGGTCGGAGGCGAAGCCCGGCTGGATGGCCGCTGCTTGGGCTCGGTGCTGTCGTCCTGTCTGCGGTGACCGATCACTTGGTGCGAAGCGTTGTTGGCTTTGCGCCGGCGGCGGGTCTTGGGTTTTGCCTCTTCCGACGAGGCAGTTGCATGACCGCGGGTGTGGCTCTTACCGCGCGCCGGAGACCGTCCGCGTCTTGTGCGGACCGGTGCCGGCTGGTTCAAGTCGACGGTGCCCCCATTGTGCTTCCGGAGCACCGTGATCAAACGGTCTGTCTCGGCGGCGATCTCGTCGATGACGGCGCGGAAATTCGCCTTACCGACCACGACGTCGTCGAGCCGCATCTCCCAGATTGCGGTGGTGCCGGGATCGACGAGCGCAGGCGCCGCGGCGCGCAGCAGTTCGAACAGCTGCAGCCCCGCCGGCGTTGGCACCACCAGCTTGCCGTCGGCCGTTAGCAGGTTCTGACGTTTGAGGCCCTTGATGATCTCAGCGCGAGTGGCCGGC
>CAYWOO010000096.1:0-4564 GCA_964458665.1 uncultured Dehalococcoidia bacterium | reverse complement strand
CGACGGTTCTTCGCTCGCCGTGACGACGCACATCAACCTCGGGCCGGTAAGCGGGCGCGCACTGAACGGCGCCGGCGTCGTGCCCGATCAGGCTGTCGCGCGCACGCAGGACGATATCTCAAACGGCCGCGACCCTCAGCTCGATGCCGCGATCGCACACCTCACGCCGCCGCAGCCGTAGCCACGTTCCGGCCTCGTAGCGCGGGCTTTTCAGCCCGCGCGGCCTCCAATCAACAGAACCGTATCGCGATTGTGCAACTCACCAGCGCGCCTTGTGCTCTTCGATCCAGCCGAAGACGTGTTCGACCGCGATGCGCTCGCCGTTGTCTGGCGTGACCGTGCCATCGTAGTAACCGAACAGCTGATGCACCTCCGACGAGAGCAGGCCCGTCTTCGCCTTCGCGACCCGCTCGTGGAACGGCGTGAAGCGCAGGTCGACGCGCTTCGATTTCGCTTTGATGCGCCACGGCTCCATGAAGTCCCGCTCGTCGTAGAGGAACGGGATGTCTTCGCTGAGCTTGCTGATGCGACCATCGAGGAAGATCGCGTTCTCGGTCATGCCCGTGCCGTCGGTCCACTTCGCACCAAGCTGCAACCCGAGCGCACGGCCGTCGGGCAGCATCGCCGAGGCTGAACCCCAATTCCACGCGGTGCGGTACTTCCACACGCCGCGCCCGAAGTCGAGACACGCGTACGCGTGATCCTTGCGCGCGATTCGGACCTCATCGTTTCCCAAAACGATCGTACCGGTGACGGGCAAGCAGTTCTGCTTCGACGTGAACTGGAAGCGCTCGCGGCTCCACGGGATGACGACGTTCATGGTCTCGTGCGACGGAGCTCGTTCGACCAGCAGATCGACCGTCAGCGGCGCATCGCCGAAGTCCGGCCACGTGACCGCGATGCGTGTGCCGCGCTTCTCTTCGGTAAACGCCACGCGCCGTCCGCCCTGCTCGAACACGGCATCGGCGCGGACGTGCGGCGGTAGATCGAGCGCGCCGGGCGGCAGGATGGCCGTGCGTTCGACGAGCCGCCGCGTCTCGAAATCGAACAGATAGACGAACGCCAGCACGTAGTGGTCTACGTCGGCGATCGTCGCGGAGAAGAGCAGTGTATCGGTGTTGAGGCACCAGTAGTTCCAGCGTTTCTTGCGGGGCGTATGGCCGCTGACGTTGCAGTTGTGCAGCGGCTGCCGCGACCAGCCGATCGAGGCCGGGTTGAGGTTGCCGTGGGCATCGCAGAGGTCGACCGGCGTCTTCAGCTCCGGTTCGGAGAACAAGGGTCGGCGCAGCGGCTTGCCCTGCGATGCGGGGCTTGAGCTGGGTTTCGTCTTCGCAGGTACTGGCATCGCCCTATCGTAGCGAGCGCGGCATGTTGCGGCACGGGCGACGAACGCGATGTCGTCACTTTTTCGTCGATACAGCGACACCTATACTCAACCACCATGTTCGATCCAGCCTACGAATCGATCTTTCCGCGCACGACGGTGGTGCGCGATGGCCGGCTCAGCATCGGCGGCATCGACGCGCAGGAGTTGACGCGGGAGTTCGGCTCGCCGCTGTACGTTTTCGACGAGACCGAGCTGCGGACGACCTGCCGCGAGTACGTACAGGCGTTCACGTCGCGGTACGCCGACACGGAGGTCACGTACGCGTCGAAGGCGTACCTCAGCCGCTTCATGGCCAGCATCGCGCGTGACGAAGGCATTGGCCTGGACATCGTCTCCGGCGGTGAGCTTGCTGTGGCCATGGCGGCGGGCTTCCCGGCCGCACGCTGTCACTTCCACGGCAACAACAAGGGCGAAGCCGAGCTGCGCGAGGCGCTCGAAGCGGGCATCGGCCGCATCATCGTCGACAACTTCTACGAGTTGGAGCTGGTGGATGGTATCGCCCGCGCGATGGGCATCGTCCAGCCGATCATCCTCCGTCTGTCGCCGGGCGTCGACCCGCATACGCACGCAAAGACCACGACTGGCACGCTCGACAACAAGTTCGGGCTGCCAATCAGCACGGGCGCGGCCGAGCAGGCCGTAGCCGATGCACAGCGCATGACAGGCCTCGATCTCGTCGGCCTGCACTGCCACCTCGGGTCGCCGCTGTTCACAGTCGAGCCGTACGACCAAGCGAATGCGGTGATGCTGTCGTTCGCGGCAGACATGGCACGCAAGCACGGCCTGCGGCTGCGCGAGTACAGCCCCGGCGGTGGCTTCGCATCGCAGTATGTGCGCGAAAAGCCCGCGCCCGACATCAACATCTACGCCGAAGAGATCGTGTCGTCGTTCAAACGCCGCTGCGCCGAACACAAGCTGCCGCTGCCGCGCCTCTTCGTCGAGCCCGGACGTTCACTCGTCGCGCGCGCCGGTGTAGCGCTCTACACGGTCGGCGCACGCAAGCACGTCGAAGGGTTGCGGACGTGGGTCTCGGTGGATGGCGGCATGGCCGACAACATCCGTCCGGCGATCTATGACGCGAAGTACGAGGCCGTCGTCGTCAACCGCGCCGACGACGAGCCCGTGGAGACGGTCACGATCGCCGGCAAGTACTGCGAGTCCGGCGACAGCCTGGTCAAGGACGCGCACCTGCCCGCGACGCAGCCCGGCGACGTCATCGCCCTGCCCGCATCGGGCGCGTACTGCCTGTCGATGGCGAGCAACTACAACATGGCGCTGAAGCCCGCCGTAGTGGCAGTGCGCGACGGCAAAGCAACGCTCGTCCGCCGCCGCGAGACGTACGCGGACCTGCTGGCGACGGATGCGTGGGACGAGTGAGTTTGTAGTTGGTAGTTCGTAGTAGGTAGTCCTCGGGTTTTCAAACGGCCACGATTGTCTACTGCGATGCGCCCGAACTACAAACTGCAAGCTAGGAACTACAAACTATGAGAATCCTCATCACCTTCGCGCTTGAGGCGGAGCTGATCGAGCAGATCCGTGCTGTCGCGCCCGACCGCATCGAGATCGATGTGCTGGGGCAGGATCAGCGGCGATTGCTGCGCGGCTTCAAGTATCCGAGCGAGCGGGAGCGCGAAGCCGTCGCCGAGGGGCTGCACGGCGCGTTTGAGCACGCGGACGTCGTCTTTGGCTTCTGGGGCACCGAGCTGCACTACGCGCTCATCGATGCGCGCGCGATGGGCGGCAATGTGCCCGCCACGCTGGCCGACGTCGCGCCGAATCTGAAGTGGATTCAGCTCACGAGCGCCGGCGCCGACCGCCTCCTGAACAGCGGCTTCATCGAAGGTGGTATTACCGTCACGACGGTCAGCGGCTTGCACGCCACGCCGATCGGCGAGTTCGTACTAAGCGCGATCCTCATGTTCGCGAAGGGCGCGCCGGGAGCGATGCGCGCGCAGCTCAAGCATGAATGGTCTCGATTCGCGCCGCGCGAGCTTGCAGGCAAGACGGTAGGGATCGTCGGTCTCGGGCATATTGGCTCGGAGGTGGCACGCCTCGCGAAGGCGTTCGGCTGCCGCACCATCGCCACGAAGCGATCGGCGGGTGAGCCGCATCGCGGCCTGTACGCCGACGTGATTCTGCCGTCGGCCGATCTGCCGCGCTTGCTCGCCGAGAGCGACTTTGTCGTGCTGAGCATGCCGCTGACACCGGAGACGCGCGCCATGATCGGGGAGGCAGAGCTGCGCGCGATGAAGCCGACGGCCGTGCTGGTGAACATCGCCCGCGGCCCCGTCACCGTCGAGTCCGCGCTGATCCGCGCGCTGCGGGAGGGCTGGATCGCGGGCGCGGCGCTCGACGTATTCGACCAAGAGCCGCTTCCCGTCGACTCGCCGCTGTGGGATATGGAGAACGTGATCCTCACGCCGCACATCAGTGGCGGCACCGAGATCTACAACGAACGCGCAGTCACCATCTTCGCCGACAATCTCCGCCGCTACCTGGCCGGCGACCCGCTCGAAAACGTCGTCGACCCGGCGCGCGGTTACTAGGGACTTCACCGCAAAGTCGCAAAGACCGCGAAGGGGCTGAAGAGAACGAAGGAGCGGCGGCGTTGGAAGAAACCACAAGCGCTCGGGCGAACCTGTTGAGCAACCGCATCATTGGTGCCTGCATTGCGGTGCACAGCGCGCTCGGGCCGGGCCTACTCGAATCCGCCTACGAGGCTTGCCTCTGCCATGAACTTTCGCTCGCCGCGATACCGTTTGAGCGGCAGCGCACCCTTCCAATTCAGTACAGGGGAATCGGACTCGACTGCGGCTACAGACTCGACATTGTTGTCGACGATCTGGTCATCATCGAGCTCAAGTCCGTCGATACGCTGCTGCCAGTCCACACCGCGCAGCTCCTCACGTATCTCAAGCTCACCGGTATTTCGCTGGGCCTCCTCATCAACTTCAACGTCACAAGAGTCGGACAAGGCGTGAAGCGCGTCGTCTACAACTTTGGGCGAACCGAAGACGATCATCCCGACGTCCCACGATGACCCACAGTTTGCGATCCCGTCAACTTTCGCGCTCTTTGCGCCTTTGCGGTGAGTCCCGATGCAACTAGCGATTGACGCAGCGGATGATGAGCCCGGGATCGCGCTTGCAGTCGATGGCGTCGCCGGGTTGACGGCGA
>CAYWOO010000095.1:0-4613 GCA_964458665.1 uncultured Dehalococcoidia bacterium | reverse complement strand
ACGATGCTCGTCGTACCGGTCACCAGGGGCTCTTTAGGGGCCGTCATCGCTCCTCCTTCTCACTCGGCTCGCGCGAGTCTTGACGCTGAGTTTGTAGCCGCCGTAAGTCGCTTCTTAGCTCCTCCATCTCGGACTCCATCGCCTGGATCTTTTCGTTCATTCTCAGGATGACTTCTACGCCGGCAAGGTTGACCCCGAGGTCGTTCATGAGGCGCTGCACCTGGCGCAGGCGGGCGATATCGGCGCGGGAGTACATGCGGATGCGGCCGGTGGTGCGCTTTGGCGCGACGAGGCCGACGCGCTCGTACTGGCGCAGGGTCTGCGCGTGCATGCCGACGATGCGCGCGGCGATCGAGATGACGTAGACGGGGTCGTCGGGGGCGTTCTCGGTGTCGTTCATGTTGTCTCTGGTCGTTCAGTCCTTCAGCCGCTCAGTCGTTCGGTAAGTCGTCAGTCGTCGGTGTCCGTTATACGCCGGCTGCGCTTAGTTCTTCGAAGAGCGCTCTCTGCTTGTCGTCGAGGTGTTCGGGGAGCTTCACGCGGACTCTTGCGTGGAGATCGCCTTTGCCTTCCTTGTTGAGGCGCGGCATGCCGAGGCCGCCGAGTTTGAACACGCGGCCGTTCTGCGTGAGCGGCGGGATCTTCAGTATCACCTTCGCGGTGACGGTCGGAACCTCGGTTTCGCCGCCGAGGACGGCCGTGGTGAGTGGCACTTCGATCTCGGTCGTGAGGTCGTCGGCCTTGCGCTTGAACTGCGCGTGCGGGCGGACGCTGACGACGAGCAGCAGGTCGCCCTTCGCGGCGCCGCCCATGCCGGCCTGACCTTCCTTCGCGATGCGAACCTTCGATCCGGTGGCGACGCCGGCCGGGATCTTCACTTCGATGCGACGCGGGTGCTGCACCTGGCCGTGGCCGCCACAGTTGTGGCAGGTGGCGCCGGCGATCTCGCCGCTGCCGCCGCAGGTGGGGCAGGGCTCTAGCGCCAGCATCTCGATGGTGCGGGAGGTGCCGTGGTAGGCCTCTTCGAGCGTGATGTCGACGGGCTGCTGGATATCGGCGCCGCGACGAGACATCGTGCGGGCGCCGCCGCCGCGGCCGAAGAACTGGCTGAAGACGCCGCCGAGGTCGCCGAGATCGCCAACATCGAACTGCTGGGTGCCACCGCCGCCGTTACCGTGAGCGAAGCGGGTGCCGCCGCGCTGGCGCTGGGCGTCTTCGATCTGGTCGGCGTGCTCCCAGCGGTCGCCGTACTTGTCGTATTTCCTGCGCTTCTCCTTGTCGGAGAGCACTTCGTGCGCGTTCGTGATCTCTTTGAATTTGGCTTCGGCCGCCTTGTCGCCGGGGTTGACGTCGGGGTGGTGCTTGCGGGCGAGCTTACGGTAGGCGGAACGAACCTCCTTCTCGGAGGCGTCGCGCTTGACGCCGAGGGTGTCGTAGAAGTTCGCCATTAGTTTCATCGTAGCAGAGGGCCATTGATGGTGGCAAAGAAGTTGATAGATATGGGCTCAAGTCCTCTGACGGCGTTGGGGTGCGGTGTCCTCGAACGGGCAGGCGGAGAGGCGGACAGGTCTGAAGACCCGTCCTTACAGGCCCTCGGTCACCGGCGGCTTACCTGACTGCTGCGGCGGCTGTCATCGCCCATAAGCGCAGGGCCTCGGAGTCATTCATGACGTCGACGGGAACGCGGAAGTTGCGGTCGACGGTTTTGGGGCCGCGAGGGCGGTCCTTTGGCTGGAAGGCTGCCATGCCTCGCTCGATGTAGGCGGCGCGGCTCGCGGCATCTGTGCGGAAGTAGAGGACGCCGTCGTAGATCAGCCCGAAGTACGTTCCTTCGTAAGTACAGGCCTACACCTCCGAACATGCTGCGGGCCGTGACCGGCAGCGGCTGCAATTGGAGGAGCAGATTATCGCGGGTGGCTTTGTCTCGATCGTCCATACCGAGCCAAGGTAGCGGATCGCGCATAGTCGGCAGCGACCGCGAGTGGCTACATCGTCGACGTCGGGCGAGTCGGCGACGCGAGAAACGACAGGATGGCCCCGTTCACGGCTGCCGGTTTTTCGAGCGGCACGGCGTGGCTGGCTCCGGGTACGACACAGAGCTGCGCGCCAGGTATCGACTGGTACAGCTGTATGGTGTGATCCCAGGGCGGCAGGTCGGCGTCTCCCACCATCACGAGCGTTGGGGCTGCGATCCGGGCGAGGTCTGCGGTCGTCATGGTCGGGCCGCTCAACCACGTCTTCCTGAGTTTCTCGAGCACGACCGGGAAGTGCTGCGGACCGTCGGGGCTGAGTTTGTCGTAGAGCGCCTTGAGCATGGGCGGGAAGTTCTCGGCGGTCATGTTCCTTGCGAATTCGGCGAACTCGCCAAGGCCACTGTGGTGGAAGTTGCCGCCGATCGAGACGAGCGTCCGCACGAGATCGGGGCGGCGAATCGCCATGAGCATGCCGATGTTGCCGCCGTCGCTCCAGCCGACGATGTGCGCGTTGCTGATGCCAAGCGCTTCCATGAAGGCGATCGTGTCGTCGGCCATGATCTCGTACGTGATCGGGCCTTCGACATCGGCCGTGCGGCCGTGGGCGCGGCGCTCCGGCAGGTAGATGGTGTACTTCGCGGCGAAGGCAGCACGCTGCGGGGCCCACAGATCTATCGGGGCAGTACCGCCATGGAGTAGGACGAGTGGGTCGCCATTGCCCTCCGTCTCGTAGTAGGTGTGTACGCCGTTGATGTCGATGTAGGGCAAGTGTGGCCTCCGTATTGGGGCGGTCGCGCGGACAACAGCGTCGGCGCTGGACGGCGAGGGCATTCTACGGAAGGCCCCTACACGGAATCTGATGTCGGTCCGACCGGCACCGCGCCGGGCGGAGAGGCGGACAGGTCTGAAGACCTGGCCCTACGTGATGGTTGGGAATCTCGGTTATTGCCACGCACGAGGACGGAGCTAAAACTGCGTCCCTACGGCCTCGGTACGAGCGCGTTCCCTGGAGTGCGCTCACGCGGGATCTGCGGCTGGTTCGGGTTCGGCGATGCCCATGGCGTCGGCGGCGGGGGAGCCGCCGCTGGGGCGGCCGATCACCGTCAGCTCGAGGAGCTCGGCCACGTCGAAGGTTTTCATTCGCTTGGTGTCGTCGGGCTGAACGGTGGGGATGCCATCTTCAAACATCTGGATGCAGAAGGGGCAGGCGGTGGCGATCACTTGGGCGCCGGTGGCGACTGCTTCTTCTGTGCGTGCGACGTTGATGCGCTTGCCCTTCGATTCTTCAACCCACATGTGACCGCCGCCGGCGCCGCAGCAGAAGCTGTTGTCGCGGTTGCGCGGCATTTCGACGCGCGTGCCGCCGGGCAGGGCATCGACGATGTCGCGCGGGCTGTCGTAGTTGCCGTTGTGCCGACCAAGGTAGCAGGAGTCGTGGTAGGTGATGGCGAGCGGCAGATCCTGTTTCGGGACGAGCGCGCCGTCCTTGAGGAGCTTCGATAAGAACGTCGTGTGGTGGATGACTTCGAAGTGGCCATCGAAGTCCGGGTACTCGTTGGCCATGGTGTTGAAGCAGTGCGGGCAGTTGGTGATGATCTTCTGCACGCCCTTCGCGTGCATCACTTCGATGAGTGACTTCGCCTGCTCCTGGAACAAGTACTCGTTGCCGAGGCGGCGGGCCGGATCGCCGGTGCACTGCTCCTCGTCGCCGAGGCAGCCGAAACTGACGCCGGCCTCGGCGAGCAGGCGCGCGACGGCGCGGGTGATCGGGATGTTGCGGTCGACCATCGCGCCGGAGCAGCCGACCCAGTAGAGGTACTTCTGGCTGCCATCGAACGTCGGGATGTCGAGGCCTTCCATCCATGCGGTGCGCGTGAACTGGGCGCCGCGCCAGGGGTGGCCACGCTGCTCGATCTGCTGGAGCGTGGCGGCGGCGGTCTCGGGCATGTTAGCTTCGTTCATGGTGTAGAAGCGGCGCATGTCCTGGAGCGCGGGGATGTGCTCGATGAATACGGGACACTGCTCCATGCAAGCGCCGCAGGTGACGCAGTCCCATACGGGGTTGAAGCCGACGGCATCGATGAGGGTGAGGTCGGCGGGGTGGCCGTTCGTCTCGCCCTCGCCGTTCGTTTTCGGCGCCTTCAACGCATCCCAGACGAAGATGGGCGAGCTGATCTTGTGGACTTCGGACTCGATGGCGGCGCGCATGTCGTGCATGAGCTTTTTGGGCGAGAGCTCCTTGCCGGTAAGGTAGGCGGGGCAGTTAATCTCGCAGCGGCCGCACTCGGTGCAGGTGTACGGGTCGAGCATCTGCTTCCAGGTGAGGTCCTCGATCTGGCCCGCGCCGAAACGCTCGAGGCTCTCGAAGTCCTTGATCGGCTGGAGCTTGCCGGTGGGTTCGATGCGACGGAACAAGATGTTCGGCGCGACCGAGAGCACGTGCGAGTGCTTGCTGTACGGCAGGTAATTCAGGAACGTCAGGAAGTCATAGAGGTGGGCGTACCACCAGAAGTTCAGGAAGCCTTCCTTCACGCCCTGCGACATGCCGATGTTGTTCCACACCTGCGCCAGCGTCCACGCGACGAACGACCAGCCCTGCCCCGACTCCGGATGCGTCGCGATCTCGAAGCTGTTCGTCAT
>CAYWOO010000094.1:0-20828 GCA_964458665.1 uncultured Dehalococcoidia bacterium | reverse complement strand
GCGTCGAGCTTGCCGTTGGCGAAGTCAGTCACCGTCTCGCCAAGGCCCACCCGATTGGCGGCGATGAGGTAGTCGAGCGCCTTGTGCACGCCCTTCGCGTCGTTTCCTGGCGTCGCCATTTCGCGCGCAGCGTAGACGCCGGTGGCGACGAGGATGGCGTCATGCTTCGCGCGCAGGTCTGCGAAACTGATGTCCTTGCCGATGTCGGTGTTGAGCACGAACGTCACGCCGCCATCGGCGAGGCGTTTCACGCGGCGTTCAACGATGTCTTTCTCCAGCTTGAAGTTCGGGATGCCGTACCGCAGCACCCCTCCCATCTCCGGCCATGCGTCGAAGATGGTCACGGCGTGCCCGCGCTCCGCCAGCTTCTCCGCCACAGTCAGCCCGGCCGGCCCAGCGCCGACAACAGCGACGCGCCGCCCCGTAGGCATCACCGTGGGAGCTACAATCTCGCGCAGCCGCCAGGCATCCGCGACAAACGCTTCGAGGCGCCCGATCGCAACCGGCTTTGCGTTCTTGCCAACGACGCAGTGCCCCTCGCACAGGCGCTCTTGCGGACAGAGGCGCCCGCACATCTCCGGCATCGTGCTCGTCTCGTGAAAGATGTCCGCAGCGCCGATGACATTGCCCTGCTCGAGTTGCCAGAGCGCCCCCGGAATGTCGTTGCCGACGGGACAGGCGACCTGGCACGGCGCCGCCGGGCACTGGATACAACGCTCGGCTTCTGCCTTCGCCATATCCAGGCTCAGCGGTAGATAGACTTCGCTCCAGTTCAGCACTCGAACATTCGGGTTCTGCTTGGCGATCTTCTGCGGCGGCAGTTGCAGCCGCGCCTTGCGGTCGACCTTCGGCCGCTCCCGCTTCGAACGCGCGTTAGATTCAGCCATGTCCGTCACATCCATGCGTGGATTGTCGTCAGATTCCCCGAGCCAGCGTACCAAACCGAAGAATCGCCGCTGGTGTCGTTTGTTATGTCGAGTTAACGACCGACTGCACCGCATCGAGGTGCCCCATTCGCCGCCAACCACACATCCAGTCTCTAATGTCCAACATCCAACTTCCAACTTCCGGCCACCAGTTGACCCTGACTAGACCACCCGCAATCCTATCGCTGCGTTCCGCGATCCAGACGCCGCCATTACCCAGTCCGGAGACCATCGATGACCATCGAGTTCGGCGTCGCGCGCGGCATCGATGCCCAGTCCTTCGGCCAGCCCGGGCAACGCACATTCCGCCTCCGCATCCTCGGCGCCAACGCGGAGTCCGCGTCGCTCTGGATGGAAAAAGAGCAGATGCAGGCGCTCAGCATCGCGCTCAAGCAGATGCTCTCCCAGCTCGAGTACAGCGACGAACCACCACCCGCGAGCGCAGGTGACTTTCCTGTCGTCGCCGATAATGACTTCCGCGTCGGGCGCATGGGCATGGGGTTCAGCGCATCAGACCGCACCGTCGTGCTCTATACCTTCGAACTCGGAGCCGGCGACGCAGACGAAGACGAACCCACCCTTCGCACCCGCCTCACCCAGGAGCAATCCGCGTCGCTCGGCGCTCAGCTCGACGACATCATCGCCGGCGGCCGTCCGGTCTGCCCGCTCTGCGCCCTGCCAATGGATGAGGCGCACGCCTGCATCCGCTCGAACGGCCACTCCAAGCAACCCATCCCCGACGAACCCGCCGACGAAGAAGCCTGACTCGCCAACGCCGTTGGCGCACGCGGGAGCGTACGGCGGATCGCGTTCGCACTGGCGTACAACCACCACAGCTACCGCAGCGCCCCTCCGATCACCACGTCGCCCCCAGGCGACGACGCGCCAAGTGGCTGATCCAACTCCATCCGATCGAATGCAGGGACATCAATCCCCAACGTCGCGACGATCTCACCTCCACTATCAGGCGTGACGACACCGCCCGACTCCGACATCCGACCCGCGAACAGCCACACGTGATAACCGTTTGCTAGCGTCGCCGTCGGCACGCCGCTCACAACGACCAGCGCACCCGTCCCAGACTCCGGCACGGAGGCGACTGCGCACATTCGCGCCCCCGTACGTGCTCGACATCGGTACCAGGTGATCACTACGCAAGATCTTCTCGATGTTGTCGCGGCTCTTGTCCAGATCGTCGTCCTTCTTGCTCAGACGATCCCCCAGTACGACCGTCCAGCCCGTGACGCCGCCGACCGGCCCGATGATGAACGCCGCGGCGATCCCCAGCGACGCCCATCGCAACATTGGGTTCGACGAGCGCTTGTCCACGCGAAACGGCAATAGCCGCGCTGGGCGATCGTCGGCGACCCGTATCGACGCAGACCTACCGACACCCCCTCCTTCACCAACAAGATCTTCGACATGCGCGGCGCTCACGATGCCAACTCCGCATCCAGCAGCTCGCGCAGCTTCCCCAAGCCCAAGCGGACGCGACTTTTCACCGTGCCGACCGGCGCACTCGTCATCTCCGAGATCTCCATGAACGTGCGGCCGCCAAAGTACGCCATATCGATCGCCTGGCGTTGTTCGTCAGGAAGCTGCGTCAGCGCCGCTCGGATCTGATCGCGCTGGACGCCCTGGTACACGTCGCGGAACACGTCTCCGGACGACGCTTTCATCCACGCCTCATCCAGCGACGCCCACGGCTGCCGCTCGCGCACCCGCCGCAGCCGGTCGATCGCACGATGATGCACGATCGAGAACAGCCACGGCCGCACCCGCCCGACGCCGATGTCGTACGTCGCCGCCTGTTTCCAAATTGAGAGAAATGCGTCCTGCATCACTTCCTCCGCTACCTCGCGATTCGCCAGCATCCGATACGCGAGCGCGAACGCCTGCCGGTGGTACCGCTCGTACAACTCGTCGAGCGCATCGACGTCGCGCTCCCGCATCCCGAGCAGCAGCGCCTCATCCGAGACGATGCTTTTTCGTTCCAGAACCGCCGTCTCGAGATCAACCACTACGCAACTCCGCTCCGCCGCAGATCGTCCGCCGCCAGGGCGCGCACCCACTGCCACGCCAACAGAAGCATTCTCCCACGATTCCACCTGCTTGTGAAGTGCATCACAAACGGTCTGATGCCGCCGTTGCATGGATGGGCGCCCATGCCTCGCTCCGCGCTCCGCGAACGCTCCGGTTTCACTCTGCGATAGCTGCGCAATCTGCGGTTCCGTCCGCCTCCCTCACCTTCGTGCCTGTATGGTTCCCTTCGCCTCCACCAATCGTGTGATACCCTCCACCGAAACCGCACCCTTCATTGGAAGAACCGCCGTTGGCATCCCGCTGCATTCTGCTCCGGCCCGGACGAGTCGCCTACCAGGACGCCTGGCAGCTCCAACAGCGCATCGCCGAACGCGTCCGAGCTGGCGGCGAACCCACGCTCATCCTCCTCGAGCACCCACCCACCTACACATTGGGCGTCCGCGGCCAAGCGGCACACCTGCTGCTCAGCGAGGAAGCGTTCCTGTCGCGCGGCGCTGAAGTCCACCGTGCCGATCGCGGCGGCGATGTCACGTTCCATGGCCCCGGCCAGCTCGTCGGTTACCCCATCATCAACATCCGGTCCTACGGGGAAGGTCCGTCGTGGTACGTCCGCACGCTCGAGGCGACGCTGATCGACGTGCTCGCGCGCTTCGGCATCTCAGCGGAGCGCTCCGAACGCAATCCGGGTGTCTGGGTCGCCGATGCAAAGATCGCCGCCATCGGGGTCCGCGTTTCTCGAGGCATCACCACTCACGGGTTCGCCCTCAATGTCAACACCGACCTCGCGTACTTCCAACACATCATCCCCTGCGGTCTCGTCGGCGCGGGCGTCACGTCGATGCAGCGCGTGACCGGAGCAACCTTCGAGATGCGCGCCATAGAAGAGGAAGTAGCTGCCTCCTTCGCCCGCCATTTCAACGTGGCCATGGTGGAAGACACGCGTGGCGCAGGCGTCCCGCCTGCTCGCGCAGTCGAGACCGGAGCCATCGCATGACAACCTCCCACATCCAAGATCCAACATCCAACATCCAGGGCCGCAAGCCCGCGTGGCTGAAGGTCCGCTTTCCCTCCGGCGAGCGCTATCAGCACCTCAAGTCGCTGATGCGCGAGCAGAACCTCAACACCATCTGCGAGGACGCGCGCTGCCCGAACATCGGCGAGTGTTGGAACGCAGGCACCGCCACGTTCATGATCCTCGGCGATGTCTGCACACGCTCATGCGGCTTCTGTGCCGTGGCAACGGGCCGCCCGCACGCGCTCGACCTCATGGAGCCCGCACGGCTCGCGCAGACCGTCCGCACGCTCGCCCTCGACTACGTCGTCATCACGTCTGTGAACCGCGACGATCTCGATTCCGGCGGTGCCGAGATCTTCGCCGCCTGCATCCGCGCCATCCGCCGCGACGCTCCGGCCGTGCGCGTCGAAGTGCTCATCCCCGACTTCAAAGGCAACTGGGATGCGCTCGCCACCGTCGTCGATGCGAGTCCGTTCGTCCTCAACCACAACGTCGAAACCGTGCCGCGCCTCTATCGCCGCGTCCGCCCGCAGGCGATCTACGAGCGCTCGCTCGAGCTGATTCGCCGCGCGAAAGCGGCCGCACCCGACATGCTCGCGAAATCCGGCTTCATGGTCGGCCTCGGCGAGACGCAGGAAGAACTCTTCCAGCTCATGCGCGATCTGCGCGATCACCGCTGCGACATCGTCACGATCGGCCAGTACCTCCGCCCATCGCCCGATCACCTCCCGATCGATCGCTACTACGACCCGGCAGAGTACCAGGCCTTCCGCGACTACGGTCGCACCCTCGGCTTCCATCGTATAGAAGCCGGCCCCCTGGTTCGCTCCAGCTACCACGCCCGCGACGTCAGCGACCCGAACGGCGCCGATGCGACCACAGGGGCGCACGGCTGTGCGCCCCTATCCAGGGCCGATGCCTCATCCGCCGACACAGTCATTCCCCTTCGCGAGGTTCCCCGTGCCTGACTACGACATCGCCATCATCGGCGGCGGCCCCGGCGGCTACGTCGCCGCGATCCGCGCCGCGCAGCTCGGCAAGAATGTCGTGCTGATCGAGAAGGATCGCGTTGGCGGCCTCTGCCTCAATTGGGGCTGCATCCCCAGCAAGGCGCTGCTCTGGAACGCCGAAGTCGTCAACCTGATGCGCGACGCCGACCTATACGGCGTCTCCTTCGACAACCTCAAGCTCGATATGGGCAAGGCCATAGACCGCAGCCGCCAGATCGTCGACCAGATGGTGAAGGGCGTCGAGTTCCTCCTCAACAAGAACGGCGTCACCGTCATCGCCGGCGAAGCATCCTTCATCACACCCCATGAACTCGCGATTCGCGCGAGCGGCAGCTCACCGACGACCGACGACCGACGACTGACGACCACCCACACCATCATCGCCACCGGCGCCCGCCCCCGCGCACTGCCCGGCCTCACCACCAACGGTACGACGATCATCAACAGCCGCGACGCGCTCGCCCTCCGCGAACAGCCTGCGTCCGTTGTCATCGTCGGCGGTGGCCCCATCGGCGTCGAGTTCGCGACGTTCTGGCGCGCCTACGGCGTCGATGTCACGATCGTCGAGGCGCTCGACCACCTCCTGCCGCTCGAAGATGAGGAGATCAGCACGCAACTCGAGCGCTCCTACAAGAAACAGAAGATAAAGTTCATCACCGGCGCTCAGGTGCACGGTGCGACCGCCGCCAACGGCCGCGCCACCGTCAGCCTCACTGCCGGCGGCAAAGAGCACCAGCTCGAAGCGGACAAGGTGCTCGTCAGCATCGGCTTCGAGGCAAACGTCGAAGCGCTCGGTCTCGACCGTCTCGGCGTACAGGTCGAGCACGGCTATATCAAGACGGAATCCGGCCTCACCACGGGCGTCGACGGCGTGTACGCGATCGGCGACGTCACCGGCATCAAGAACCTCGCGCACGTCGCCTCCGCCATGGGCGTCATGCTCGTCGAGCGCCTCGCTGGTCTCGACACACCCCAGCTCGATTACACGAAGATCCCCTGCGCGACGTACTGCCAGCCCGAAGTCGCCAGCATCGGCCTCACCGAACGCCAGGCGATCGACGCCGGGCACGAAGTCAACGTCGGCAAGTTCCCGATTCGCGCCAATGGTCGCGCGAAGGCGATCAACATGACGGACGGCGTCATCAAGATTGTTGCCGATGCCGCAACCCGCGAGACGCTCGGCGTCCACATGATCGGCCCCATGGTCACGGAGCTGCTCGCCGAGGCGTCGCTCGGCATGACGCTCGAAGTGACGCCCCGCGAACTCGGCTGGACGGTCGCCGCTCACCCGACGCTCGCCGAATGCGTGAAGGAAGCGGCGCTCGCTGTCGATGGCGAGGCGATCCATTTCTGGACGGAGTGACGTGGCGCGCACCGTAGACAATCAGCCCGCCGAAAGCACGCGCAGCGCCGAAGACGCGCCGGATCCGATCGCCCTGCTCCAAACGATGATGAACATCCGCCGCTTCGAAGAGAAAGCGGCCGAGATGTACGCGCGCGGCAAGATCAAGGGCTTCCTCCACCTCTACATCGGCCAGGAGGCGGTCGCCACCGGCGCCATCGCCGCGCTCCGCGCCGATGACTACATCGTCACCCACTATCGTGAACACGGACACGCGCTCGCTCGCGGCCTGGAGCCGGGCCGCGTCATGGCCGAGCTCTTCGGCAAGTCCACCGGCGTCACGGGCGGCCGTGGCGGCTCGATGCACCTGTTCGACATCTCGAAGTCATTCCTCGGTGGCTACGCTATCGTCGCCGGACACATGCCACTCGCCTGCGGCCTCGCCCTCGCCGAGCAGTACAAAGGCACGAACCGCATCGTCGCCAACTTCATCGGCGATGGCTCCGTCAATGAGGGGGAGTTCCATGAGGCGCTCAACCTGGCCTCGGTGTGGAAGCTCCCCGTGATCTTCATCTGCGAGAACAACCTCTACGGCATGGGCACGGCCATGCGCCGCGTCTCCGCGCTCGTCGAGGTGTACAAGCGCGCTGAGGCCTACGGTATCGACGCCGAGCAGGTCGACGGCATGGATGTGCTCGCCATGCACGAGGCGGTGTCGCGCCTCGGGGCGAAGGTGCGTGCCGGTGAAGGTCCCACGTTCCTTGAAGCGATCTGCTTCCGCTTCCGAGGGCACTCAATGGCTGACGCCGAGCTCTATCGCACGAAAGGTGAAATCGAGCACTGGCGCAAACTCGATCCGATCACGCAGCTCTCGCAGCAGCTCATCGCCCAAAAGACCATCAAGAAGACCGACATCGCGGCCATGCAAGCGCGCTCCGACACCCTCGTCGCCGACGCCGCGAAGTTCGCAGAAGACAGCCCGAACCCTCCGCTCGAGTCACTCATGCGTCACGTCTACCACGAGCCGGCCGATGCCTGAGATCACGTACCGCGAAGCAATCCGCCAGGCGCTGCGCTACCAGCTCCAGCACGACGAGCGCGTCTTCCTCATGGGCGAAGACATCGGCGCATATGGCGGCTCCTACGCCGTCACGAAAGGCTTCCTCGAAGAGTTCGGCGAAAAGCGCGTGAAAGACACGCCCATCGCCGAGTCCGTCATCGTCGGCGCGGGCATCGGCGCCGCGATGGCCGGCCTCAAACCCATGGTCGAGGTGATGACGATCAACTTCAGCCTCCTCGCCATCGACCAGATCGTCAACAACGCGTCCAAGCTGCGCTACATGTCGAACAATCAGGTCAGCGTCCCTCTCGTCATTCGCATGGCCGGCGGCGCCGGCAGCCAGCTCGGCGCGCAGCACTCGCAGAGCCTCGAGAGCTGGTACGCACACGTCCCCGGCCTCCACGTCGTCGCGCCCGCCACGCCCTACGACGCAAAGGGTCTGCTCATGACCGCGTTCGATTCAGAAGACCCTGTCATCTTTATCGAACACACCGCGCTCTATCCGATGAAGGGCGAAGTCCCGGACGAACCCTACCGCCTATCCTTCGGCAAAGCGGACATCGCTCGCGCCGGCAAGGACGTCACGCTGATCGGCTACGGCGGCAGCTTTCACCAGGCATTCCGCGCCGCGACGCAGCTCGAGGCCGAAGGCGTCGATGCGGAAGTGATCAACCTCCGGACCCTCAGCCCGCTCGACACCGACGCGATCCTCACGTCCGTCCGCAAGACCAATCGCGCCATCGTCATCGAGGACGACTGGCAGTTCGGCGGCTTCGGCGGCGAGATCGCGGCGATCATCCAGGAACACGCCTTCGACCATCTCGACGCGCCCGTCATGCGCTGCTCCGGCGCCAACGTCCCCATGCCGTACAACGGCGCGCTCGAACAGGCGGCGCTGCCCCAGGAGGCCGACATCGTCCGCCTCGCGAAGCGCATGTTGCAGCGATGATCTCCGAAGTCGTCATGCCGCAGATGGGCGCCGACATGGTCGAGGGCACGATCCTCAAGTGGCTCAAGCACGAAGGCGATCTCGTCGAGCGCGGCGAGATCATTGCCGAGATCGAAACCGATAAGGCGAACGTCGAAATCGAAGCATTCGAAGCCGGCACCTTCCGCACCACGCTCGCCGCCGAAGGCGACACCATCCCCGTAGGCCAGATCATCGCCATCATCGCCGCCCCCGAAGACGACATCTCGATCTACACATCCGGCGTCGCGGCCGCGGCGCCAACCGCCGCAACCGCTGTAGGGGCGCAACCTGTTGCGCCCGCCGCCGAATCGACACGGCCGACCGCACCCGCGCCGACCACGGCGCTCCCCAGCCGGACGGACAGGTCTTCAGACCTGTCCTTAGCCGCCGCAGCGCCATCATCAACCACCCGCATCCGGGTATCCCCCCTGGCCCGCAACCTCGCCGAACAGCACAACATCGATCTCCGCACCGTCCGAGGCACGGGCCCCGACGCCCGCATCATCCGCCGCGACATCGAAGCCGTGATCGCCAGGGCACCCGCGTCCCCTGCACCCGCGGCGCAGCCGCAACAACTCCCGACGACCGACGACCGACGACCGACGACCCAATCCAAAATGCGCCAGGCCATCGCCCGCCGCATGTCGCAGAGCAAGCGCGAGGCCCCCCACTACTACCTGCTCGTCGATATCGACATGACCGACGCCGTCGAGTTCCGCCGCCAGCTCAACGAAACGCTCCCCGCAACGGAGCACGTCAGCATCAACGACCTCATCGTCCGCGCCAGCACCCTCGCGCTCCAGCGCTATCCCGAGTTCAACGCAACCATCGCGGGCGATCAGATCACGCGCTACGATGCGCAGCACGTCTGCATCGCCATCGCCATGGACGACGGCCTTATCGCACCCGCTATCCTCGACGCCGGCGCGAAGACGCTCGTCCAGATCGCCGCCTCGGCCCGCGACCTCGCCGATCGCGCGAAGAACGGCAACCTCCGCCCGCGCGAAATCACCGACGGCACCTTCACCATCACCAACCTCGGCGCCTACGGCGTCGAAACCCTCATCGGCATCATCCAGCCGCCCCAGACCGCCATACTCGGCGTCGGCACCGTTACGCCACAACCCGCCATCCGCGACAATGCCATCGTCATCCGTCAGCTCATGAAAGTCGCCCTCTCCGCCGACCACCGCGCCACGGACGGCGCTCAAGGCGCCCAATTCCTCACCGAAATCAAACGCCTTCTCGAACACCCGCTGCTCGAAGTCCTCTAAGCGCCCGGCTTCCAATCGAACCCAGCATTTCTCGCCCGTGGCCTCCTTTCCACCGATCGCGGATAATCCGGGCATGGAGCCGGAGATCCGCTACACAACAACCGCTGACGGCGTCAGCATCGCCTACTACACGATGGGCGAGGGCCTGCCACTGGTCGTGACGTCGACGGTGCTCTGGAGCCACCTGCAGATCCAGCCCTTCCGGGAGTATCATCGCAGCCGCAGCGGCAAGGGACTTGGCCGTGGATTGCAGGTCGTTCGCTACGACGCGCGCGGCACGGGGTTGTCCGACCGGGACGCTCTCGATTTCAGCATGGACGCGCGGTTGCTCGACCTCGACGCCGTGGTGGAGCGATTGAAGCTCACCCGTTTCGCGATCTTCGGCCTGGGCAACGGCGCGCCGGCCGCCATCGCTTATGCAGCTGGCCATCCGGAGCGCGTGTCGCACCTGATTCTCGCGAATCCGTACGCCCGGGGGCGCGACTACCGCGATTCCCTCAGAAACTTCGGCTCAATGCGGGAGATGAGTGACGAACAGTGGGGCCAGTTCACGCTCATGATGGCCAACGCGAACCTTGGCTTCAGAGACAGTGAGTCGGCCGCGAAGCTGGCCTCGCTCCACCGCGAATCGATGACGCAGGCATCGGTGCGCGCGTTCCACGGAGCACAGGAGGCCATCGACGTGACGGCGCTTCTTCCCCGGATCGTCGTGCCCGCGCTCGTGATGTCCAGTCTTCTCCCGGGCAACTCGGCATGGCTGGAATGGTCGCGGGAGGTGGCGTCGAAGATTCCGGACGCACGCTTCGTGACTACTACTACGGCGCAGGACGACCCGGGACGGATGACGCGCGTGGTCGAAGACTTCCTCGGCGTGAACCACGATGCACCTTCACCGGCGCGCCCCGACGTGGCGTCATCGCGGCAAGGAACGCCGTCGCAGAGCACCGCCATCATTCTCTTCACCGACATTGTCGACTCGACGGCGCTGACGGAACGGCTGGGCGACACGGTGTTCCGTACGGCGTCACGCGCGCTCGACGAAGGGATGCGCGGGGCGATGCAGGAGGCGGGCGGCGCGCCGGTTGAGGGGAAGGTGCTGGGCGATGGCGTCATGGGCGTGTTTACGTCGGCGTCGCAAGCGATCACCGCCGCCCGGCGCTGCATCGAGCTGAGTGCAGCGAGTGAACTGCGCCTGCACATCGGCCTTCACGCCGGCGACGTGATCCGCGAGGCGGGCAACGTCTACGGCGGCGCCGTCAACATAGCGTCGCGCATCTGCGGGCTGTCGGCGCCCGGTGAGGTGCTCGTGTCCGCGACAGTGCGCGAGCTGGCGCGGACGTCGGCGGGCGTCACCTTCGCCGACCGCGGCGAGCACGCCCTCAAGGGCATCGACGACGCCGTCCGCCTCTACGAAGTCCGCTGGCAACCCTAGTCGCAGCCCTGTCGATTTCGGCACAACCCGGTCGTCGGATCAGAGACAACATGATCAAGTGGAAGAAGGAGGAACCATGCCAGAGTTCATGATGCTTATCGCCGACGACGAGAAGGCGCGCGCCGCCCTGCCCCAGGCCGAAATAGCCGCGCACTACGCCAAGATCGGCGCCTGGTGGGGCGAGCGCGAGGCGGAAGGGCGCATCGTTGCGGGCTTCGGTCGGCGCCTGCAGGGCTCAACCAGCGCCAAGACCGTACGCGTCGAACATGGCGCAGCGACGATCACCGACGGCCCGTTCGTCGAGACCAAGGAAGTGATCGGCGGCTTCGCCATCATCAACGCGCCCGACATGCAAGCCGCCGTAGACGTCGTGAAGACCTGGCCCGGCCTCCTCGTCACGATCGAACTCCGCCCCGTAGCCGGTTGACAAGCGATGGAGCGTGGGCGCCCTGGCCCGTTCGGGCGTCCGCGGCGCTCCGGCACTCCTACTGCTGTATCAGCCCGATCTCCGTACCCTCGGGATCGGCGATACGCGCGATCGTTAGCTCGCGGCCGGGGACTGCGATCGGTTCGACGATGATGCTGCCACCCAACGCCTTTGCCTTGTCGATCGACGCGCGTAGATCGAGCACCTGCACATAGATCGTCGCGCCGGGTTCGCCAGGCACCAGAACGCCCTGCGGGCCTCCGTCTACGCCGCCGATGCCCGACGCGATCTGCACGATGGGCGCACCGGTGGCATCACTCTTCCAATTGAAGAGATCGTCATAGAACTTCTGCAGCTTCGCAGTGTCGCGCCCGCGAATCTCGAACAACACCACAGGCCGCGCCCAATCCGTCGTCATAGCGATCACTCCTCGCATCTCAGTCGATGCTCCATCCTCACTCACGGCCGCGATCCGCACAAGCGAAGGGGCGCACATCCTGTGCGCCCCTTTCTGAATCTGCGTGGCCTTCGTGCTCTTAGTGGATCGGACCCAACCACCTACATCTTCGACAGCCCGATCACGTTCCCCGCAGGATCGGAGAATTGCGCGATCTCCGGGCCGCCCGGCACCGCCATCGGCGGCATCACCGTCTTGCCACCCAGCGACTCCGCTTTCGCGAGCGCCGCTGCAAGATCCGAGACGTTCAAGTAGATCCTCTCCGATCGCTTGAAGTCGCTCGAACACCACCAAATCATCGAACGCCGCATCTACAGCGAGCACCCGCTCCGCGCCGAATATCATCTCACGGCCCGCGGCCGCACGCTCGAACCGCTGATGTCGGAGATCTATGCCTGGGGCATGAAACACGCGATCACACCGGCCTAGCGCCCCGTCGTCCGCAAACGAGTCTCGATCCGCACGCCAGCTGCCCGGCCGCGCATCACGCTGCCGGGCTCACCCTCATCCAGTCCCAGCTCTCGGCGCCCGCTGCCCAAGACCTCAGCCAGGCCCCGGCAACCCTCCGCTTCCTCCGTGCCTCCGCGGTGAAAAAGAAAAGGGCAGTCACAAAGCGTGCATGCCCTCGTCACATAATTTCCCGCGCGCAAGAAGCTACATGTGCTCCAGCCGCTCGTTGCAACGGCGCAGCCGCTTGCTCAGGATGGGCAGCATCGCCACCGCCATGTGGGGGTTCGTCCGCAACTCCGCCACGAAGTCCCAGCGTGAAAGCACCAGGCACTCCGCATCATCCAGCGCCGTGACCGTCGCGTCCCTGTGCTCTCCGTCCAGCAACGCCTGCTCACCGAACACGGACAACGGCGCCAGAACGGCCAACTTCTGCTGCTTCGCGCCTGTCCCTTTCGTCACCTCAACCTTGCCTTTGGACAGGATGAAGAAGGCAACGGCCTGTTCGCCCTCCTTGAGGATCGTCTCGCCCTTCTTGTACTTGCGTTCCACTACAGCGCGCCCGATGCGCGACAAATCCTTCCGCGTGAACTGGGCGAATAGATCCACCGCGGCGAGTTGCTCTTCGTGCGGCATCGGCTGGTCCTCCTCCGTTGGCGACCGTCGCCAGACATACGATAGTCCGTCATTCTATGGTCGCGCGCCCGAACCCGCAATGCGAGCCATTCGGCCCGTAGCCTCCCGCCTCCTGATCGCTATACTGGCCGGGGAGCGGATGGCCGCATGAGATCGCTCGGACTCCTGCATATCGCCCAATCGGCCGTGAATGTCACTACGGTCAACCCGATGGTGGTCGCCGCCGCACTCGCAGCCCTCGTTGCTGCCCTGGCTGCAATCTGGCTGCCGCGATCTGGCGCCCCCCTTCGCTACCGTATGTCGCGCCGCTCGCGTCGCCGGGCCGTCTCGGTGGTCGCAGCTGCCTTCGTCTTCCTCGCGCTCTTGCCGTCCGTCCTGCCGTACGACCACCTTTTCGGAGACGCCCACCCGTCAGGCGCCCAGGCCGCCGACAAGGCGGAGGCCGTCCATGCGTCGCACTGCCATGTCGGCCCCGCTACCTGCTCTGATGCGCCCATCACGGCCGGCCCGGGCCAGCTTCTCCTGAGTGACGCGCTCATCGTCGAGCCATCGATGCTCGCCATGCTTGTCGCGACAGCAGCCACGGTGCTCATCGGTATCTCCTTCCGCCCCGAAGTCCGTCCACCGCTCTCCCTCGCTGCCTGATTTGGCCACATTCGGTTAGTCAGAGGAGAACGGTATGGCTGCGCACAAGCACGCCATGATCATCGCGGCGATCCTGTCAATCGCAGCCTTGCCCGTCGTCGCGTGCGGCAGCGACGCGAAGCCCGCAGCCAGCTCGACGAGCGCATCGCAAACCAGCATCGATCAGCTCGCAGCCCGAGTGCAGCGTGATGAGATGCTCACGGCGTGGATCGCCGTATCGAACATGCCTCTCCACGATCTCGACGCGATGCTACAAGATGGCAAGATCGACGGAACGTATGTGCCGACACTCCGCACGCTCATTCGAGTGCTCGCTCTTACCGACTGGTCGAGCGATCTCAAGGATTTCACGACGAAAATGCACGACGAGGCGGTTGCACTATTCCAGGGTCTCAACGCCGGAATGGAAGCCGGTGCGCTGACAGGGATGTCCGACGCATTGCACGTGGATGCAGACGCGTTCGGGACGACTGTCGGGAACGTCGTCGGAAAGAATCTCCCGGCGGACGCAGGCGGCCCCGCCCCCACCCGGGTAAGCACACCGCCGTCGGGTGCGCCGGCCACATCAACACCCAACCCATGACGCAAGGAAAGGACACCCATATGAAGAACCTGATACGACTGTTATCGCTCAGCGGGCTCATTGTCGCCGTTGCCCTGAGCGCCGTCGCCACAGCGTCCGCACACGCCGACCTGGAAAGCTCCGATCCGGCGGCTGACGCGGTGCTGGCGGCAGCGCCCGCGAAGGTAACGCTCACGTTCATCGAAGAGATCCAGCACACCGCCGGTAGCTACAGCCTCGGCGTGACGAATGCGTCCGGCCAATCTGTGACTGCCGGCGCTCCCACCATCGGCGCCGATAGCATGAGCCTGTCGGTTGCGCTCTCGCCCAGTCTGCCGAACGGCACCTACACGGTGGTTTGGAGCAATCTGTCCACCGATGGCGACGCCCTCACCGACGAGCAGTTCTCCTTCACTGTCGGTGCAGCCACTCTCGCGCCCGCTGCGCCTCCGCCCCACGAAGATGCCGCGCACGGCCACGCGGACGACGACGCATCCGATCCCTCCCAACCCTTCGACCCGGCTACGCTGGGATTCATCGCCATCGCCATGGCGCCGCAGCACGACTCGGCCGTCAGCGGTCGCGCCGAGATCTTCCCGGCCGAAGGCGGAGCCCACACCCGCATTGATGTCCACCTCTCCAACATGAAGGCCGGGACGTCACACATGACGCACGTCCACAGCAATCTTAGTTGCGACGAGGTGCCGGGCTCGCACGCCGCAGATCTCAACAACGTTGTCGCCGATGATCAGGGCCGCGGCCTGTCCTCAACAACTGTCGATGTCCCCTTCTCCTCGATCGCCGATGGACGGCACATCATCCTGTCCCACGCTGGTGCGAACGCGGAGGGCGACAAGACGACCATTGCCTGCGGCGACATTCCTGCGCAGCCGGCGGCCGCGCACCCGACAAGCCTCCCGCACACAGGTGCGGCCCCGCACGGGTCCAACAACGCCGAAACAATCGCCTTGCTGGCCGCGATCGTGCTCGCTGGTACCCTGATCACGGCGAGCGGCATCACCGCCGTTCGGCGCGGCCGATAGAGAGGTAGATGGCGATGACGAGACAACGCAAGCTCACCGCTTTGCTCGCGGTCGCTGTCGCGGCCGTGGCCGTGGCCACGCTCCTTGCCGCGTCTCCTGTCTTTGGACACGCCCGCTACAAGGCTTCGACGCCGGGAAGGGGAGAGGTCCTCGCGGCCTCTCCCGCCCGGGTCGAAATCACGTTCACGGAGCAGATCCAGAAGGTCAGCGGCGCCTACAGCATCGAAGTCACGCGCGATCGGGGCGCTGCCATCACCGCCGGTCCCGCCGTCGTCGACGAGTCCGATCGCACCAAGATGTCTGTTGGCCTACAAGCCGGCCTCGGGCCCGGCCGCTACGTGGTGAACTGGACGAACACCTCCGACGACGACGGCGATCCGATTCACGGTGGGTTTTCCTTCTACATTGATAGCCAGCCGAACGCCGTCGACCTCGCCAACGACCAGCAGCTCGCGCAGATCGGATTCGAAGACGTGACCGCGGCCGCCGCTGGCGCCACCCCTCCGCCAGGTGCCACGTCACCCGCGAACACACCCGCCCCAGCCACGACCCGACCCGTTGCAACGGCTCCCGCTCCCACGCCCTCGATAACAGACACGGGCGGCGAGAGCGACGACACAAGCCGATACTTCATCATCGCTGCCGTGATCGTCGGCCTCATCATCGGATTCGGCGCGTGGCAATACCTGTCGCGCCGGCGGACATAGAAGATAGCAGGCAGAAGATGCATCCAGGAGCAGCGTTTGACGGCTAGAAGGATCGCGGCCATCACCACGGCCATCGCCGTCACGGTGCTGGCGGCAATCCTGATCGCCACGCCCGCACGGCCCGCATCCGCGCACGCCGCCCTGGTCCGCGCCAACCCCGCCAACAACGAAACGCTGCGCCGCGCGCCGGCACGTATCGTCCTCAACTTCAGCGAGAGCCTCGAGCGCAAACTCACGCAGATCCAGGTCACTGACAAAGACGGCAGCGCCCGGTACGACGATGGCCCTACCGCATTCGACGACAACGACCCGACGTTCGCGTCAGTCGGCGTCAAGACGCTCGACCCCGGCCTCTACTTCGTGAAATGGAGCAACGTCTCCACCGTTGACGGCCACAACCTCAAAGGCACGTACCCGTTCATCGTCCTCAATGCCAACGGCACCTTCCCCGCAGGCGTCACGCTCGACAACACCGCCGAGACCAGCGAAGGCAAACTCCTCCCCAGCAACATCGACATCGCGCTCAGATGGATCGCCCTCCTCGCGCTCGCGACAGTCGTCGGCGCAGCGGCCTTCCTCCTCGTCGTCTTGCGACCAGCCGCCAGGTTCCTGGATGACGAGCCTCATCACGAGGCCATGGACAACGCCGAGCGCTGGCTCGTCAACATCGCCCACGTCCTCCTTCCACTCTCATTCATTGCCGCTGCGTTCCTGATACTTCGCACCGTCAATCGATTCGAGACCGGCACAAGCCTCTGGGCCTATCTCACGACGGTCCGAACCGGCCAGTACCGCGGTATGCAGCTCATCCTCATCGCGGTCGCCCTTGCCGGTGCGGATCTGCTCTTCCTCGGCGGCAGCAATCGTAAGCGCAACGCCGGACTGGGTGCGCTGATCGTCGCCGGCGTCGCCGCCCTGTTCACGTATTCGATGGTCAGCCACGCCGCCACGGGACAGGGCAAGTTCTGGTCTACCGCGTCCGACTTCATCCACCTCACCGCGTCGTCGACCTGGCTTGGTGCACTCGTCATGCTGCCGCCGCTCATGCGCGCGCAGCGCAGAGCACGCGACCAAGACGAGAGCTTCCTCTATCTCGCGAACGCGTTCGATCGGTTCTCCATCGTGGCTGGGCTTAGCGTCATCCTCGTCCTCGCCTCGGGCGCCTTCAACGGCGTCGCCGCTATCCCGAATCCGCATGCGATGCTCCACACCACCTACGGCAAGGTGCTCCTCGCAAAGCTCATTTTGCTCGCGCCCCTCCTCGCCATCGCCGGGCTCAACGCCTTCATCCTCAAACCGCGCCTCGTCGCCGTCATCGACGGCCTCTACCAGCAAGGCGGCGACGGAACGGAGACGCAACGCGCCGCGTGGTCGCGCCAGCTCGCAGCGCTCCAGCGCGCGCTGCCGATCACAGTCGTCGTCGAGATTGCGCTCGTCATCGCCGTCTTCGCCGCCGTCGGCGTCCTCACACAAACAGCGACTGCAAAAAGCGAGATCGCGCAGACGCAGGCGCTCAAGTCCACCGCCGTGAAGTTCAACCAGTCCGCGACGCAAGGCGACATCAAGCTCACGCTCGAGGTTTCGCCCAACCGTGTCGGCCTGAACCAGTACAACCTCACCATCCAGGCCATCGACGGCAAGCCCAACACAACAGCCACGTACGCACGCCTTCGCTTCAGCTATGACGATGTCCAGGACGCCGTCGCACCGTCGCAGATCGAGCTGAACAGGTTCGCCGATGGCGACTATCGCGGCGCCGGCGCATACTTCACCCAGCCGGGCAACTGGCGCGCGGAGGTCACCGTCCGCCGGTCCGATGGCGATGACATCACACGGATCTTCGTGCTGCCTGTCGCCCGCGCCCAGGCGCCGGCAGCTTCCGGCGGCGCCAGCGCGTACGAGCTTCCGTTCAACGTCTTCAACTGGAACGAAGTCGCCGGCGCCGTCCTCGCACTCGCGGGTGCGGTCATCATCCTCTACCGCAAACAGCTGCGCTGGCTGCAGCAGCCCGGCTACCGCGCCAGCATCACCGTCGCCACGGCGCTCATGTTGGCGGGCGCTGTGCTCGCGTTCGGCGTCTCGCAGCACAGCGCGCCGACGAACGCGAACGCCGGCAACCCGGTGAAGTCCACGGCCGAGTCCGTCGATCGCGGCAAGCTGCTCTTCCAGCAGAACTGCCTCTCGTGCCACGGCATCGATGGCCGTGGCGACGGCCCCGCCGCCGCCGATCTCTCGCCCGCGCCGACCGACTTCCGCCTCCACATGCCGCTCCATACCGACCCGCAGTTCTACGCATTCATCGCCAACGGCTA
Source organism: uncultured Dehalococcoidia bacterium (assembly GCA_964458665.1). Taxonomy (GTDB): domain Bacteria; phylum Chloroflexota; class Dehalococcoidia; order DSTF01; family JACRBR01; genus JANXYW01. Next base: position 2,520 of record CAYWOO010000094.1, on the reverse strand, counting down.
CCCCGGCAGCGCCATGCCCCAGTTCGCCAAGGCGTTCTCGGAGACCGACATCTGGAATCTCGTCAACTTCCTCCGCAACGCCTTCAGCGAGGCTCCGACCCAGTAACCTCGCGATCGCCGACGTTCTGGACGCGCACGAAGGGATCACGGTCCGTGCTGCGTGCGCCTGAGTCCTGCTTGACAGGATCCTTCTCTCCCTTGACTTTTCTCGACATATGTAGATAATGAACTCATGGCACGCAGACCGAATTCCTCGAAGCAGACCGAAGCCCTCCTAGCCTCTCTCCTCGGAGCTGCCTCCGACTGGCGTCACGGCTACGACCTCAGCCGTGAGACCAGCCTGAAGTCCGGCACCCTCTACCCCATCCTGATGCGGCTCGAGCGCCTCGGGTGGTTGGAGGCGCGCTGGGAGGACGAACCGGCGCCCGGCAAGCCACGGCGCCACCTGTACCGGCTCACGAGTTTGGGTATGGAAGAGGCGCGTGATGTCCCGCGAGCCTCCAACGCGCCCACGTTTGCCGCCCGCCTCACGCCAATATCCGAAGGAGGCCGCCAATGACGCAAGAGACGCTCGCGCGGATTCCCCGACCACACATCGTGCAGCGCGTGGCTGCGGCGATCTGTCCGGCCCCGCAGCGGCACTGGATCCAAGCCATGTTCGCCGAACTCGCCGCGATCGAAGGGCCCGGTCACAGGATGAGCTGGATGCTCGGTTCCGCGAAAATCGTGTCCGCGGCCATCGAAGCACGGGCACGCGCCCTGCTCTCGCTCCGGATGCGGATCGCGCTCGTCGTTGCGCTCTCCGTCGCGTTGGCCTGCGGCATCCTGTCGTACATGGACGTCCAGGCCATCCTGCTCGATGACGAGTTGCTCGCCGTGCTCTGTGTGGCCTCGGTGGTGACACTCTTCGCGCTTGCCTCCGCGGCCGGTCGAACGATCTTCAGAACTCCGGAGCTTACTTCGAATGGGGGGCGATAGTCCGCGTGCCACACGTACCACCGTTCCCAACCCCGACCACAAGGAGAACCAGATGATCACCAGAACGAAACTCTACGCCGGCATCGCAGTGATCGCGCTCGCCTCTTCCGCTCTCATCGGCTACCAGGCCATCCCGCTCAGCGCGTCTGCCGGACAGGCCGGCGCCCTCGACGACGGCAAGGATCTGCTTCCCAAAGCCGGCATCAACCTTGAACGCGCCGTTGCCGCGGCGCAAACCGCCGCTACCGGTGCGGTCGACGAAGTCGACCTCGAGTACTGGAACGGCACACTCGTCTACAACGTCGATGTCGGAGCGAAGGACGTGAAGGTCGACGCCTCGAGCGGCGCCGTCCTCGACGCCTCGGCGGACGACTAACCCAAGTTCACTTCCGGCGATTCGGCTTCTATCACACGTCGACCCATGCGGGCGGGCAGGATCAGCACGCCAATCCCGCAACGAGGAGATCACATGAAACTCACGACCATCGCCTCAATCTTCCTCCTCGCTCTGCCGGCCGTCGTCACGGCTTGTGCGTCTACCGGCAGCGACGCCAACACCAAAGACCTGATCCCACTGAAAGAGGCCAAACTCAACATCGAGCACAACGCAACGGATCACGACACTGGATTCCAGGGCGCCATCGATAGCGAAGGCTGGAGCCATCTCGATGTGAAGGGCCCGGGTGGTGTGGTGCTGTCGTTGGACGGCCGCGGCAAGCTCGGCAAGCTGGGCCTGACAGAACTGTTCTTCGAGTCGGTCGAACCGGCGAACGCCGACGTGCCTATCGAGGATGTACTGGCCAAGCTGCCCGAAGGCAACTACACCATCAGGGGAAGGGCGATGGAGAACGGCGAGAGCAAGGGTAAGACGTCCGGCACGGCGTGGCTCACCCACAACATCCCGGCCGGCGCCGAGCTTCTATCACCGGCGGCCGACGCGATAGTACCGACAACCGGGCTGATTACTCGATGGAGCCCCGTAACCAAGACGATCACCGGCTCGGACGTCAAGATCATCTCCTACCAGCTCATCATCGAGAAGGACGAGCCGCCGCAGCCGCACATGATCGGCAAGTTCGGGCTGAGCATGTATCTGCCGCCGTCGGTCACGAGCATCGGCATCCCGGACGGCTTTCTCCAGCCCGGAACCGAGTATCTCTGGGAGGTGCTGGCAATCGAAGAGAGCGGCAACCAGACGCTGTCATCGGGCGCATTCAGCACGCAGTAGACAGCCTGTTGCGGCACAGCGTCTCGACGCCGTCGTTGGAGCGCGAAGCTGCGGTTGATTGATCTGCGAGCTTCGAGTGGGTCGAGGCGTGGTGTAACCCTCGTCGACGTCACTCACGACTCAGCTATCACAGCCCGATCGAGCACGAACGCCTGTACACCGCACCGGCGCACGCGGCATGATGCGCCAAGAAACCAACTGTCCGGAGAACCGGGGCAACCTCACATCGCTGGTACTGTGTGGCGGTACGTGTTGATCGCGGGTCGATGGTGGCATTTCGTTGACATGTCCGCCAAGATGGGACTCGCACTATG
>CAYWOO010000093.1:0-4689 GCA_964458665.1 uncultured Dehalococcoidia bacterium | reverse complement strand
CGGACGGGCTGCCGGGGCCGGTGATCATGAACAGATTGGGGAATCCAGCGGTCGCGACGCCCAAGTAAGTCGTCGGCCCCTCGGCCCACTTGTCAGAGAGCGAGCGCCCGTCACGGCCGCGCAGGTCGATGCGCGTGAGCGCTCCCGTCATCGCGTCGAAGCCGGTCGCGAAGACGAGGCAGTCGAACGTGTACTCCGCATCTTGCGTGCGCAGGCCGGTCCGTGTGATCTCGACGATCGGAGAAGTCTTGACGTCGACGAGCGTCACGTTGTCGCGGTTGAACGTCTCGAAGTAGTTGGTATCGACGCAGAGGCGCTTCGTGGCGAAGGGGTAATCCTTCGGGCAGAGCAGTTCGGCTGTTGTGGGATCGTGGACCGTCGCCCGAATCTTCGCGCGGACGAACTCGGCAGCGGTGTCGTTCGCTTCCCTGTTGATCGCGAGGTCGGCGAACGCGCCGCCGAGCGCGAACCCTCCCTGCCGCCATCGCGACTCGAATTCCTGCTGTCGCTCGTCCTCCGACGCTTCCAGCGCTGATTTCTCGTTTGCCTCTCGCGAGACGACACCGCCGGTCGTCTCTTCGCGCGCGCGGCGACGGACTTCGGTGTAGCGTTCGGTCATCTGGCGCTCGTACTGCGGGTCGATGGGACCGTTGTGGGCGGGGACGCTGAAGTTCGCCGTGCGCTGGAAGACGGTGAGGTGCGCCGCCTGCGCCGCAATGATCGGGATCGACTGGATGGCGGACGAGCCGGTGCCAATGATGCCGACGCGCTTGCCGGTGAAGTCGACCCCTTCGTGGGGCCAGTAGCCGGTGTGATACCAATCACCGGCGAACGAGTCGAGGCCTTTGAAGTCGGGTCGCCTGGGCGCGGAGAGGCAGCCCGTCGCCTTGATGCAGTACGTCGCCGACAGCCGTGCGCCGCCGTCGGTCTCGATGTCCCAGCGATCCGTCGATTCGTTGAAGTGCGCGGCGGTGACGCGCGTCTCGAACTGGATGCCGGACCGCAGATCGAATCGGTCGGCGAAGTGGTTGATGTAGCGCAGGATCTCGGGCTGCGAGGCGTAGCGCTCGGTCCACTTCCACTCGCGCGGCAGCTCGTCCTCGAACCCGTACTGGTACTCCAGGCTCTCGATGTCGCAACGCGCGCCGGGATAGCGGTTCCAGTACCACGTGCCACCGACGCCGTCCGCCGCCTCGATCACGCGCGCCGAGAGCCCGAGTCCACGGAGCCGGTGCAGCATGTACAGCCCGGCGAATCCGGCGCCGACGATGACGGCATCGATGTCGGTGGCGGGCACGGGGTTCGTTGCGGTTTGAGGTTGTGGTTCGGACATGCTGCCTACTCTCTCCACTGCACTTCGTAGAGGTGTACGGCGTCGTCGAAGCCTTTTGGCACGAACTCCCCGCGGTCCGAGAACAGGAAGTTCTTGCCGGCGACGGGCTGGCGCACGACGTCGGAGACGAGGATCTCTCCGGGGGTACAGCTGCGCTCGCTCGTCTTGCAGTACCGTATCCGCGGTTCCATGCGGGGATTATGCGCGATCGGCTGCGAGCGCGCCTCTAGCCGCCTCATATGTAAGGGAGTGGGTGAGCGCGTCGATTGACGTGCCCGCGGCGGTCACGGATCATGTGCCAGAACACTCAAGGCTCTTTTCTGGAGGCGAACTATGGCGAAGGTACTTTGCGTTCTTTACGACGATCCGGTCGATGGATATCCGACAACGTACGCGCGCGATGACGTGCCGGCGCTGGAGCGGTATCCGGGCGGGCAGACGCTGCCGACGCCGAAGGCGCTCGACTTTACGCCGGGCGTGCTGCTGGGGAGCGTCTCCGGGGAGCTCGGCCTGCGCAAATTCCTCGAAGGGCAGGGGCATGCGTTCGTTGTCACATCCGACAAGGACGGCGCAGGTAGCGTGTTCGACCGGGAGCTGGCTGACGCCGAGATCGTCATCTCGCAGCCGTTCTGGCCGGCGTACCTGACGGCGGAGCGCATCGCAAAGGCGCCGAACCTCAAGCTCGCGATCACGGCGGGCATCGGGTCCGACCACGTCGATCTGGCCGCGGCGTGCGCGCGCGGGATCACCGTTGCTGAGGTGACGTACTCGAACAGCATCAGCGTCAGCGAGCACGTGCTGATGCTCATCCTGTCGCTCGTGCGCAACTACATCCCGTCATACCAGACCGTGGTCAACAAGGGGTGGAACATCGCGGACTGCGTCTCGCGTTCGTACGACCTGGAGGGCATGCACGTGGGGACGGTCGCGGCCGGACGCATTGGCACGGCGGTGCTGCGGCGGCTGAAGCCGTTCGAGGTGAAGCTGCACTACATCGACCGCCACCGGCTGCCCGCCGATGTCGAAGCGGAACTGGGGCTGACGTATCACGCCGATGTGGAGTCGATGGTGCGCGTCTGCGATGTCGTAACAATCAACGCGCCGCTGCATCCGGAGACGGAGCACATGTTCAACGACGCACTGATCGCGAAGATGAAGCGTGGCGCGTACATCGTGAACACCGCACGCGGGAAGATCTGCGATCGCGACGCGATCGTGCGCGCACTCGAGAGCGGGCAGCTGGCGGGATACGCGGGCGATGTCTGGTTCCCCCAGCCGGCGCCGAACGATCACCCGTGGCGCACGATGCCGCATCACGGCATGACGCCACACGTCTCCGGCACGTCGCTGTCGGCGCAGGCGCGTTACGCGGCGGGCACGCGCGAGATCCTTGAATGCTGGTTTGAGGGGCGGCCGATTCGCGAAGAGTACTTGATCGCTGACCGCGGCAAGCTGGCGGGGGCGGGCGCGCACGCCTACAGCGCGGGCAACGCCACCGGCGGATCCGAGGAGGCAGCGCGCTTCAAGTCGAAGCCGTAAGCGGTCGCAGCGGTGCGCATGCCGCAACAGATCGACCGCCGCGCCGCCGTCATGGCGCCGCAGCAGGAGGGCCCGAACACATGCACATCGGCATCGCTGAAACCGAGGAGGAAAAGCGCGATGTCTACCGCCTGCGCTATGACGTCTACGTGGAAGAGATGGGGCGCTACCAGACCGTCGCCGATCACAAGCAGCGCATGCTGTACGAGGACTTCGACGAACAGAGCCGCATTTCCTCCGTATCCATCGATGGCGAGGTCGTGGCGACCGCGCGCCTGACCTGGGGCGGCGATGCGCCGATCCCGCAGCGCATGATCGACCAGTACGGCCTCGCGCCGTTCCTCGCCGAGCTGCCGGCTTCGGCGATCGCGGTGGGCGAGCGCGGCATGGTGCGCCCGCACCTGCGCGGCACCGATCTGCTGCTGAAGATGTTCGGCGCCGGCATGCAGTTCGCCAACGAGAACCGCATCCAGCTCGTGTTCGGCGACTGCGAGCCACACCTGCTGAACCTCTATCTCAGCCTCGGTCAGCGCACATACTCGAAGACGAACGTTAACAGCGCGGAGGCTGGCTACCTGATCCCGCTGGTGCTGGTGGTCGAAGACATCGATTACTTCAGACAGATGCATTCGCCGTTGCTCGAGTACATCCACGACTTCGGCGCCGACGCCCGTATCCCGGCCTGCATCCAGCGCGTGTTCGCGGAAGGCACCGCCGTCGTGAGTCGCGTCCAGACGCCGTCCGGCGCCTATTGGGGCGAGGTGCACAGCGCCCTCAGCGAACTTGAGGCGAGCCGCATCTCCGCGCTCGACGGCTTCTCCGAGGATGAAGCGGCGCGCTGCCTGGAGAAGAGCACAATCATCGAGTGCCGGGCCGGCGACCGCGTCTTGAAGAAGGGCGGCGTCGCGCGCAACCTCTTCGTCGTCCTCGACGGCACGCTTGAAGTGCGGGACGGTGACGCCGTCGAGGCGGTCCTCAGTCCCGGCGACGTCTTCGGCGAGATGGCGTTCCTGCTCGAACGGCCGCGTACGCGCGATGTCTACGCCGCGACCGGCGATGTCCGCATCCTCAGCCTCAGTGAAGCGAATCTGCGCCAGCTCATCAAGAGCGACCCCGCCATCGCGGCCGAGCTGCTCCTCAACATCTCGAAGATGCTGTGCCTGCGCATCGTCAAAGATCATTGAGCGGGCGCATGGACTCGCCCTTGACGCCCGTTCGCCTGGATTCCCGGTAGCGCACGGGGTTCTCTATAGTAGGGCTCTCGGGAGTGCGCCCGAGAAGCCACGGGGAGCCAGAGCGATGCGGTGCCCGGCCTGTAGCCACGAAAACCCCGACGACGCCGACTTCTGCGAGGAGTGCGCCGGCGATCTCGCCCGCCCGTGCGCGTCGTGCGGCACAACCAACACGCCCACAGCCAAGTTCTGCAAGCGCTGCCGCGCCGCCCTGACGGCGGGCGGCGTGTCGACGACGCTGCCGCCTTCCGAGGCTCCGTCGCGCGCGCCCGCGCCGCCGCTCCCCACCGCATTCGCCGCCGGCCGCTACACGGTCCGCGCGTTCCTTGGCGAGGGCGCCAAAAAGCGCGTCTACCTCGCCCACGACAGCAAGCTCGACCGCGACGTCGCCTTCGCGCTGATCAAGACCGACGGCCTCGATGCCGACGGCATCGTCCGTGTGCGGCGCGAGGCACAGGCGATGGGCCGTCTCGGCGACCACGCGCACATCGTTACCATCTTCGACACCGGCGACGAAGGCGGTGCGCCATTCATCGTGTCGCAGTACCGCGGCGGCGGCTCCGTCGAGGATCTGCTGGCGAAGGC
>CAYWOO010000092.1:0-3495 GCA_964458665.1 uncultured Dehalococcoidia bacterium | reverse complement strand
TCGGAATCCGACTCGCGCGGATTCCGATCGCGCATAGATCCCTGAAGGCGGCCGCTTTGCGGCCGCTGCGCCTGTCCCGCATCAGCGCTGGCGGATAGCGCCTGTTGGAGGTCGGCCCACAGCTCGTCCGGATCCTCGAGGCCGACGGAGAGCCTGAGGAGGCCGGCCGGCACGCGCGCGCCTTCCCAGCGCGCCCGCGCCTCGATTCGCGACGTGACGCCGCCGAGGCTCGTCATGTTCACGATCAGCCGGGTCGCCGTCTCCACTAGGCCCGCGGCGGCCGCATCGGCGACGTCGAAGGAGAGGAGGCCTCCGAACCCCGGGTAGCGCACGGTTTCGACTGCAGGATGGGCTCGTAGCCTTTCGGCGATCCTCGACGCGCTCTCCGTCTGGCGGGCGACGCGAACTTCGAGCGTGCTCAGCCCCCTGAGAAGCATCCACGCCGTGTCGGCGCTCGCGACGGGCCCCGTTCGCGATCGGAACTCGAGCAAACGTGCGGCTTCTTCGGCCCGCTTGCAAACGACGACGCCGACGATGGCATCGTCGTGGCCGGAGAGGAACTTGGTGGCCGAGTGCACCACGAAGTCGCAGCCCAGCTCGAGCGGTCGCACGTTCAGAGGCGTTGCGGCCGTGGCATCGCAAACCACATGAGCCGGATGGGCAGCGCACACCTCGAAGTTCGGCATCGTGAGGAAGGGGTTCGAGGGGGCTTCGACCCAGACGAGGTCGGCGTCCGCGGGAGGCGCGCCAGTTTGGTCGAACTCGACATGGCGCACACCCCACCGCTCGAGCTCTTCGAGCATCACGCCGGTTCCGTAGTACCCGCCCTCGGCATGCGCGACGGTGTGACCGGGGGAGAGGAAGGTCATGACCACCGCGGTCGACGCCGCCATGCCGGATGCGAAGAGGAACGCCTCCCCTCCGTCCAGCTCTCCGAGCCGCCGCTCGGCCTCAGCCACGGTCGGGCTCGAGTATCGAGCGTAGGTGAATTCGCCTGGCTCTCCGTCCTCGTATGGCCAAGTCGTCGAACGGTCGACTGGTGTGCTCACGTGCCGACGGTAACAGCGCCCATGCGGTTGTCGCGAGTTGACTTTTGGTCGAGCTAGGTGGTACGAGTGCGCCATACGACAGGGGAAGAAGGAGGGGAAGGCAGATGAAAGGATCAGCCAAGACCGCTCTGCTGCTCGCGGTCGCCGCTTCTTTGGCGGTGGTAGTCGTCGGCACGGCAGGAGCGCAACACGATCGTGCGAGCAACGATCACTTGCGCCCGCCGGCGTTTGCGAATTCCGACGGGACCTGGGGGAACCTCGCGCTCGTCAGCAAGCTGAGGGTGAGCGATGCCGCAGACGACGTCATCGCCGACCACACGATCCTCGGGAACTACGCGTACCTGGCGAAGTGGGGTGCGCCGGACTGCGCCGGCCCGGAGACAGGCGGCCAAAACTCGCCCGACGGCGGCGTTTACGTGGTCGACATCTCATCCCTTGCATCGCCAAAAGAAGTTGCGTTCATTGCCACGCGCCAGGACACGCTCGTCGGCGAGGGGATGCAGGCGCTGAGTGTGAGCACGCCGGCGTTCGACGGCGACATGCTTGCCGTCAATCACGAGGCGTGCGGGAAGAACGGGAGAGGCGGCTTCTCGCTGTGGGACATCACGAATCCGCTCAAGGCCAGGAAGCTCACGGAGTTGTCAGGCGATCACACCGTGGACGGTATCCCGAGCCACCCGCACGCTGCGAACGAGTACCACAGCGTCTTCGTGTGGGATGCGGGTGCACGTGCCTACCTGGTGGCAACCGACGACCTCGAGGCCCAGGACGTCGACATCTTCGACATCACCAACCCGCGGAAGCCGGTTCTCGTCGCTGAGCCGGATCTCAACGAAGAGGGCGTCGCGCAGCCGGAGCTCGGGTTGACCGACTCGTTCCTGCACGACATGGTCGTGAAACAGATCGGCGGCCGCTTCATCCTTCTGCTCTCGTACTGGGACGGCGGTTACGTTCTCGTCGACGTGACGAACCCTGCCGCGCCTGACTTCCTCTCGGACACCGACTTCGCAGCCGTTGACCCAGAGCTGCTCGCGCAGACCGGAACATCTCTTACACCGGAGGGCAACGGTCACCAGGCGGAGTTCAACCTCGACAACCGCTTCGTGCTCGCGACCGACGAGGACTTCGATCCGTTCCGGCTCGAGCTCACGATCGACAACGACGGCTCACCGCTCTCGTTCCGTGGGGGGTTGGGCACGGATCGCGATGATGCACTCGGTCTCAAGGGCACGACGGTTTTCGTCGGTCGCGCATGCATCGGAGACCCATCGCCTCCGTCCGCGCCAGCGATAGGGACAAGACAGCTCGCCATCGTCGAGCGTGGCTTGTGCACGTTCTCCGAAAAGCTCGCAAACATCGAGGCGGCGAGTGGTTACGACGCTGCGATCATCATGAACCGTGAGGGCTCGGACGGCTGCACGGGCGTCTTCAACCCGTTCGTGGAGGCTGGAATCCCGGTGCTGTTCATGGGTCGCGAGAGTGGTTTCGCCATGTTCGACAAGACGTTCGATCTTGCCGCGTGCCTCGACGCCACGCAGCAGCAGTCGGGGATACCGCTCGGCGCGATCGGCGATCCGCTCCTCGACGTCGACGCGACCTTCGACGGCTGGGGTTACATCCACCTGTTCGGGTTGAACACATCGAGCTGGGCATTGACCGAACTCGATACGTTCGCGATCCCGGAGGCGATGAACCCGGCCTTCGCCGAGGGCTACGGCGCACTCTCAGTGCACGAGATGGCGACCGACAAGACCGATCCATTGCGGGCGTACTCGTCGTACTACTCGGCCGGGATGAGGGCGCTCCGGATCGCGTGTACAGGCACCGGGGGCGCTCCGCCCTGCACGCTCGTCGAGACCGGGGGCTTCATCGATCCGGACACCGATGGGGCAGGCCCCGACCCAGGCGGGAACGAGTTCTGGGGAGTCGAGACGTTCGTCCGCGGCGGTCAGACATATGTCACCGGGAGTGACATGGACTCGGGACTGGTGATCCTGCGCAAAACGCCGTAGCTTCTCGCTCTTCGACCGGGCGGGCGCTTCAGAGCCCGCCCGGTCGAAGAGCGCGGCGTTGGTGGCCCGAGATCGGCGAGTCACGGCCTTGACAGCAGCGTCAGGGTCGGCGGAGACCGGGCGCGCATCGCTGGGATCCGGTCGGCTGGATCGCCTGCAACGTGTCCATGGTCGTAACAGTGCCTGGCACCTGAAGGTGACATGTTCGTGCCAATCGCTCCACAGTTAGGCTTCGTTGCGATGGGCGAGATTCACGACACGACCGAGGCCAAGCTCCGCTGGCTCGAGGAGCTCTCCGAGGAGTCGCTCCATCCGGCGAGCGAGAAGCACGTGGCCAGGCAGCGCGAGCGCGGCAAGCTTCTTGCGCGCGAACGTCTCGAGAAGCTGCTCGATCCGGGCTCGTTCGTCGAGCTCGACCGCTTCGTTCGGCATCG
>CAYWOO010000091.1:0-27588 GCA_964458665.1 uncultured Dehalococcoidia bacterium | reverse complement strand
GGCGCTCGAAGGCGCCGCGGTACATGCCCGTCTCCAGCAGGTCGCCGCTCTTCAAGTCGGGCTTGATCTCGGCGTCGACGAAGGCACGTACCTCCTGTCGAAACGCTGCTTCTTCTGTGCTGTCGCCAAAGTTCATGTTCCGCTCCTTTCGTAACGGTCGTCAGTCGTCAGTCGTCGGTCGTCGGTCGTCGGTCGTCGGTCGTCGGGGGCGCTTAAGAGTCGTCATCACCGGTTACGCCCAGAGTTCGTCTCCAGTGCTGCCACAGTCGATAGAGCTGCTTCGTGACTACCTCGAACTGAGGCTCGAGGTCGGCGTGGGTCTGGGTAGAAATGTATTCGAGATCCAGCGCGATATCGAGGTGGACTCGCACCTCAGTGGCCGATCCGTACGCGATGCGCAGGTGCTTGCAGAAGAGCTTCGGCGCATCACGCAGAGCATAGCCCTCACCGATGTTTGCCGGAATGGATTTCGCAGAACGTCGTAGCTGCGAAGCGAGATCATACTTTTCGTAGTCGGGGAATGTCAGTACAAGACGATGAAGCGGCTTTAGGAGCCCAAAGCTCCTCTTGTAGACATCGAGATCCCTATAACCCCTTGGGCTGCGGCTCTCCGTGGCGTCCGCCGCTGCGTGCGCGTTCCGCCCGACGACTGGCGACTGACGACCGACGACCATACTCACGCTCTCGGCATCCCTAGCCCGCGGCTCGCGATGATGTTCCTTTGAATCTCGGATGTTCCGCCGCCGACGGTGCTTGTTGTGGCGTACAGGTATGTGCTGCCGACGCGGCCGCTTGCGGCGGCGTGCTCGCTGCCGGTCATGAGCTGGCCGTACGAACCGAGCACGCGCATCGCGGTGCCGGCGATCCGCACATCCAGCTCGGACGAGAAGAGTTTCGCGATCGACGACTCCTTGTTTGGCACGAGGCCGCGGTTCTGCATGGAGATCACCTGGTACGACAGCATCTCCTCGACCCCGGCTTCGATCATGCGGTCGGCGATCTCGTTCTTGACGGTCTTGCTCTCGGAGATGAAGCCCTGGCCCTTGTTCTCGCGGACGAAGGTCGCGAGATCTTTCACCATCAGCGAGTGCGAGATGCTGGTGGCGATGCCGGAGCGCTCGAAGTCGAGCGTTGTCGTGCCGACGTACCAGCCGCGATTCTCCTCACCGATCATGTTCTTCGCGGGGACGCGGACGTTATCGAAGAAGACTTCGTTGAAGTCGTGGTTGCCCGCCATGTTCACCAGCGGCCGCACTTCGATGCCGGGCGACTTCATATCGACGATGAAGTAGCTGATGCCCTTGTGCTTCGGCGCGTCCGGGTCGCTGCGGGCGAGCAGGATCATGTACTGCGCGACGTGCGCGCCCGATGTCCAGATCTTCTGCCCGTTGACGACGTAGTCGTCGCCGTCCTTGATCGCGCGCGTCTGTACCGCCGCGAGGTCGCTGCCGGCGCCGGGTTCGCTGAAGCCCTGGCACCAGACCTCATCGCCCTGCACGATGCCGGGAAGGTACTTCTTGCGCTGCTCTTCCGTGCCGTGGAGGATGATCGTTGGGCCGGCCCAGCCCGTGCCGATGCCGAAGTTGCCGCCGCGCGGCGCGCCGGAGAGGGACATCTCCTGGCTGAAGATGAACTGCTCCATGACGGTCATGCCCGCGCCGCCGTACTCCTTCGGCCACGCGGGCGCGATCCAGCCGTGCTCGGCGAGCTTCTTCACCCAGCCGCCGTTCGTCGCGAAGTACTCTTCGCGCGACATGCGGATGTCGTCCCAGCCGCCGCCGCCAAACGCTGCGCGAAAGCCGCGGCGCTTGATGCCGGGCGGGCACTCGTTCTCGATGAACGCGCGCACTTCGGCGCGGAACGCGGCTTCGGGGGGCGTGTCGTTGAAGTCCATCAGCTGTTACCAGAACCTAGAACCAAGAACCTCGAACCTGTCTGTTACGAAACTTGTCGATCTTCTACTACCTTCACGTTAGCGTCAACTTTCGATTACCGACGGTTGTCTCCGTGACGGGCGCACAGCCGTGCGCCGCCACATGATGCGTGGCGCGGGCCACGCGATTTCAGCTCGCACTACACCGAACCCGCCGGCGCGCGCATGGGCGTGCCTTCCGCCGTCACGTACGGCGGGCGGTGGCTGTCCTTCTTGCGCACGGTCTCGAGGTAGACGCGGCCCCAGAGATCTGCGCGGGCGTGATCCATCTCGTCTTTGAAGCCGAGCATGTTCATCAGGTCGAGCGTCATGCCGATGCCGAGGAATTGCCAGGCGATGAGGCGCGTGTCGACGTCGAGCTTGACGACGCCGCGCGCTTTGCCCTCTTCGAGCGTGTCGGCGACGAACTCGACGAACGCTTCAAAGTTGTCGTGCAGGGCGGACTGGATGTCGGGGTCGTCGGCCTCCGACAGCGCGCGGAACTGGAGCTTCATGTTGGCGGAGTGCGATTCGAGGTGGTCGTAGTAGTAGACACCGATCGCCCAGAGCGTCTCGATCGGATCCTCGTAGTCGACGGAGATGTCTTCCCAGATCTTCAGCAGGCGCGGGCCGGTCGCGCGAATCGTCGCGACGAACAGCTCCTTCTTGCCTGCGAAGTGGCGGTAGAGCGCCGGTTCGGAGATGCCGGCGGCGCGGGCGAGGTCGGCGGTGCCGACGCGGGCGTACGACTGGGACGCGAAGACGCCGCGCGCGCTCTCGATGATCTGGCGCTTGCGCTTGTCGGCTGGAAGTCTGCGTGCCCGCTGCTGGACCACGAGATCGCTCCCGAAAGCGTAGTGAGTGGTCACTCACTAGCGTTCGGGGACGATCGTAGCTCTGTTCGCAGCGTCCTGTCAACCCTCGAATCAACGAAGCTCCGCCTAATCTGTGGCCATCGGTGTAATCTGTGGACGATATGAAGCTCTCCTACCTCCCGACCCCGCTCGATGAAGCGCCACGACTAACGGCAGAGCTGGCTCCGCTCGCGACCGGGCCGCTGCGCATCCTCATCAAGCGCGACGACCTCACCGGCCTGGCGATGGGCGGGAACAAGGCGCGCAAGCTCGATTTCCTGATGCGCGATGCCGTCGAGAAGGGGTGCGACACCGTCGTCACCGCCGGCGGCGCGCAGTCGAACTTCGCGCGGATGAGCGCGGCCGCGACGGCGAAGCTCGGCATGGCGTGCCACCTCGTGCTGACCGGAGATGCGCCCGCGCACGAGTCCGGCAACATCCTGCTCGATCGCATCTTCGGCGCGGAGTTGCACTTCGCCGGCACCGACGATTGGGACGCGATCTGGGAAGAAGTGAAACGCATCGCCGCGGAGATCGGCCCGAACGCGTACCCGATGCCGATCGGCGGCGCGACGCCTGTCGGCTCGCTCGGCTACGTCGCTGCCGCAGACGAACTCTTGTCGCAGATGGATGCGCCGCCGGACTGGATCGTCACGGCGAGCAGCAGCGGCGGCACGCAAGCAGGCCTGCTCGCGGGGCTGCCGCGCGACGTGCGCGTACTCGGCATCGACGTCGCCCGCCCGAAGACACCGTTCGCGATCAGCGTACCGAAACTGGCCGCGAAGACGGCGATGCTCACCAACCGCCCGCCGCCCGCGGGTGAGGTGATCATCGCCGACCACTGCGGGCCGGTGTACGCATCGATCACGGAGGAGGCGCAGCAAGCCGTGCGACTCGCCGCTCGCACGGAAGCGCTCGTGCTCGATCCGGTGTACACGGGCAAGGCGATGGCCGGGCTGATCGCCGCGGTGAAGAGCGGGCGGATCGGCGGCACGGTGGTGTTCTTGCACACGGGCGGTGCGCCAGCGCTCTTCGCGGATGAGTTCAGCTCGTTCTGAGGCTATCCACAGATTTCACAGATTGGCACAGATTGGGTTCGGGGAAGAGTCGGAGTGGCACAGCCGGCCTCGGCTGTGAGTCGTTGTGCGGACGTTCTATGTCGTCGCGTAGCGCGGACTGAAGCCCGCGCTACGTCTTTCAAGCGATTGCCTTCATGAGCTCACCGCGGCGAGAAGAGCGCCACGCGCAGGATGGCGTTGCCATGCTCCCAGGTGTGCTGGAACGTCTTCGTGGCAACCCAGCTGAGGGCGAGCGGCTTGCCGGCGTTGCGATTCGACCAGAGCATCGTATTCGGCGCGTTGAACAGATCGGCCGGCGTTGATTCGACGAGCGCGATCGCACGTTCTCGGATGGCGCGCAGCCGCGCGGCCAACACGCCGACGGGCTCGCTGGCGATGGCCGTCGCGCTGTCGAGCAGCCACGCCTCGCCGCCGCTCGGCACGACGTCTTGTCCCGAGCCGCCATCCGCCATCGCTGTCAGCACCGGCGTAGCGAGCTGCTCCTCGTAGGCGATCATGTGCGCCAGGTTCATCGCCACGCTCCATGCGCCCTCGGACGGCGGCTTGTGCGTCCACTCCGCCGGCACGAGCGCCAGAAACGACTCGATCGTCCGTAGCGAATCGCGCAGCCGCGCCGCGGTCTCTCTCTGATCGAAAACGAATGCGGCCGCCATAGCGCCCCTCCGTGAAATCTGTGGAATCCCTACGGGCCGACGGCCGTGGTTCCGGCCGTCACGCGAGGTCGGCGCCCAGCTCCGGGTATTCGAAGTCGTCGACTTTGATCGCTTCGACGATCTCTACCTGGGGGAAGCGGTCCTGGACGATGCGCTCGATGCCGAGCTTCATCGTCACCATGCTCATGGGGCAGCCGTGGCAGGAGCCGGCAAGTTGCAGCTTCAGCCGCCCCTCCTCCGGGATCCACTCGACGAGGTTCAGCTCGCCGCCGTGCGAGTGTACGTACGGGCGCATCTCGTCGAGGCACGCGTCCAACTCGACGAGAAACGCCTCGGTATCGGCAGCTAGAGTCGCAGTGTCGGTTGTCATCCTGTACATCGTAGGGCGCTTGGGTTGCCTGATCAAACGAGCGGGAGTGTGAGGACTCACAGCCGGGGACGGCTGTGCCACTCTCTCGTCGCTACTGCGCCTCCCGGCGCCCTGTTAGCCTTAGGTCGTGAACGAAGCTGTGCTGCTCTTCGAGAAGGCCGACAACGGCGTCGCCTGGCTAACGCTGAACCGGCCGCACGTGCTGAACGCCATGAATATGGCCGTGCGCGACGAGATGTGGAACGCGATGGCGGCTGTGCGCGATGACCCGGAGATCCGCACCGCCGTCATTTGCGGCGCCGGGGAGCGCGCCTTCTCGGCGGGCGCCGACATCAGCGAGTTCGGCACCGCGCCGTCGTACGTCGATGCGCGGCGAGCGCGGCAGGAGCGCGACATCTGGGGCGCGATGCTCGCCTGCACGAAGCCACTTGTCGCCGCGATCCACGGGTACGCGTTCGGCGCCGGCTGCGAGATGAGCCTGTTCTGCGACATCCGCATCGCGTCGGAAGACGCGACGTTCGCGTTGCCTGAAGTGACGCTCGGCTACATCCCTTCGGCCGGCGGCACGCAGACCCTGCCACGCGCCATCCCTCCCGGTATCGCACGGCAGATGATCCTCAACGGCCAGCCAATAGATGCTGCGGCCGCACTGCGACACGGATTGGTGCAGCACGTTGTGCCGCGCGCGCGCCTCCACGATGAGGCCGCGTCGGTAGCGGCGAAGCTCGCTGTTCAGCCGGAAGCCGCGCTTCGCGGCGCGAAGGACGCGATGGTGCGGGGCGCAGATATGCCGCTCGAATCAGCGCTGCGGCTCGAAGCGCTGATAGCGGCGCGCATCGCCGGGCGCGCAGCATGAGCGACGCTGGCGCCGTTGCACCGAAGCGCCGGCTCGGTGCGGGTGGATGCCTGCTCCGCGTCGGCATCGGCATCGCAGTGCTCACCGGTATCGTCGTTGCCATCGGCACGATCTTCAATGAGGGCGATGATGCGGATCAGCCCGTGCAGGGGTTCGTTCTCGGCGCGATCGACGCGCTGCCGTCCGGATCGGTCAACTACTTCGAGCAGGAGCACATCTTTCTCACGCATCTGCCATCAGGCGAGTTCATTGCGCTGTACGACCGCTCGTCGCGGCAGCAGGAGTTGAATGGAGACTGCCGCGTGCACTACGAGGATGCCGCGGGCATTGGCACGCTGATGCCGATCGCCGGCACGACTGGCGCTCTTGTCGAGGACTGCAACAACGCTCGAGCGGTCTGGCGCGTCGATGGCAAGTTCTCGTTCGGCAACAGCTACGGCGACCTCGATCGGCTGAACGTGCGTACGGACGGGGCGGGGAAGGTGATCGTCGACACGGACTCGCGCACGTGCACGCGCAGCCGCGGCGTCATCGGCATCGCGCCGTTCGATGTACGCACGTGCGGCAAGCCGGAGTGACGGCGCCTAGCGCGGCAGCAGCTTGACGAAGTCCGCCGGCGTCACGATGCGGATGCCCTCGTACGAAGCCAACTCCAGCAGGTCGCGATCGCCGGTGACGATGTAGTCGGCCCCACCGGCGACGGCGGCTTCGACGAAGATCGCATCGTCCGGATCGCGGATCAGCACGGCCACGTGAGCGGGTTCGTCAAGCACGTTTGTCGCCGATTCCAGCTCATCAAGCACAGTGGCCAGCTCTTCATCGCTCAGCGGGATCCTTCGCCGAACGCGAGGATAGTGCACGGCCTCGCGAACCTCCACGAGCATTGCATCGGACATGACCACCGCTATCTGGCGGCGGTGCCACGCGGCGATGATCTGCCCGGGTGCCCCACAGGGACTAATGAGTGCGCTGATGATGACGTTCGTGTCGACGACGACGCGCACCTAACTTGCGCGCCTCGCCTTGGCGCGCTTGCTACGTACAGCACGCACGGCGGCATCGACGTCACGTTCGATCTCCTCTGCCGGGACATCCTTGTTGTGTTCCTGGATTCGCGTCACCATCGCCCAGAACTCTTCTCGACGCTTCTCGATAGTCCCGTACTGCTCGGGCGGGATCATGACGCCCATGATCCTCCCGGCGCGCTCGATGACGACTTCGTCGCCGCGGCGCACGTTCTCGAGCATTTCGCCGAAGGTTCGACGGGCTTCCATGGCTGTCAGTGTTCGCTTCATTGGTGAACCTCGATATGTCTCCGTATTGGGTCCATTATATCAATTGATGGAACCATGTCAATCATATCAATTGATATGACTCGGAGAAAGCGCGGCGGAGCCAGAGCGCTACACGTCGTCGAGGGCGGTGGAGCATGCCGGATGCTAGGCGGCGCCGCGGCGCTCGGCGCGGAAGAGGTTGATGGGGTTGGGGATGCCCTTCATCACGACCGGGCCAAGGCGCTTGAACTCGACGCCGGGCAGGCCGCCGTCAGCGCTCCGCACAGTCGCCTCGGACGCCAGCACTTCTCCGGAGTCGGCGAAGCTGACGATGCGCGCGGCGACGTTGACATCGTGCCCGATGAAGTCATCGCCGCGGCGCGACTGTTGGCCCGAGTGCAAGCCGATCCGCACCCACAGCGGCATGTCGCTGTCCCAGGCCGCCGCGTCGAACCGCTCCTGGAGCCGCAGCCCCGTCTCGATCGCTGCGCAGGAGTCGGCGAACCAGATCATCAGGCCATCGCCGAGCTGCTTGACGATGCGCGCGTCATCGCCCAGCTCCTCGGTGACGATGCGCTCCTGCAGCGAAAGCAGTTCGATCGCTTCGTCGTCGCCGCGCACGGCAGTGAATTCCGTGAAACCGACGATGTCGGTGAACATGATCGTCCCGCGCACGACGGGGGACTTCGCAGGCGCTGTCGCCATCATGCCTGTACCAGTTCTATGGAACCGGAGATACTCATTGCTTCGAGGCGGCAGTCATGTCCAGCGGGGAAGGGGTTGCTCACCTTCCCGGAAAGCGTCTTGAAGCGTGTATCCAACGCCGTTCCGGATGGCAGTTGCAGATGCACCTTGCCGGACACCGTCTTGACGACGATTTCGCCTTCAGCGCCGCACGCGACCGTGATCGGCCCGCTGACGCTGCGCGCCTTCAGGCGTCCAGCGACGCGCTCGATCGTGATCGAGCCGGAGACCGTTCCGGCCGACGCCGCGCCGACCGCGCCGGCGACGATGCTTCCACTCATGGAGTTCATGCGGCAGCGTCCACCGCACGACCCGAGATGGACCCCTCCGGCGCCGCTCCGCAGATCCGCTTCATCCGCGCGCTCGACGTCGATGCCGCCGCTCATGGTGGTGACGGAGACGATGCCGAACTCGCCGCGCAGGTTGACCGCTCCGGCCTGCGTACCGACGACGACGTCGGTGCCCACCGGGCAGCGCACGGACAGCGGCTTCGAGCCGCCGTGCCCCGATCGCACTTCCAGCGTCGCGCCACCGTCGGCTTCTGCCGCATCGAACTTGTCGCCCTCGACGACCACGTCTTCTCGTGGCTCCGCGACGACTTCGATCTTGCCTGATCGCGATTGAAGGCGCAGCGTGACGGCAACGGGCAGGTCGAAGTGCTGTAGATTCACGCTGCATCCCTCCGGTAGGTGTGACGGGCATTGTGGCTCGATCGCCGGGAAGTCTCAAGCGAAGCGTGCTGCGGAATCCGCAGCGACGAGGGGAAAGAAGGATTACACGGATTTCACGCAGGGGGTTGAACCGCAGATTCCGCAGATGTCGGGTCGTCGGCGGAGGTGCTGCGGAGAGATGTGGCACAGCCGCCCTCTGCTGTGAGTGCCATCTAGTTACGCAACTCTGCCGAGTGTTCGAGATCGTGCGCGCTGAACGATACAAGCGCTTCGCCGAGCGTCGTACCGCCGCCGAGTACGGTAGTGGAGCCCAGGTGTTCCGCCGAAAGCTGCGACAGCAGGACGAGCACGCGGCCGCGCACCTGCGCCAGCTCTGCCGCGATCTGCGGGGCCGCCGCGCTCGCCAGTCGCGCGACGTTGGCGGCGTTCGCCGCATCGGCATCGATCTCCGGCGCGGTGGTGCCGTCGATGACAGCTTGGAGCGCGGCGATTCGGACGCCGTATCCCGTGGCCATATGGATCAGCAGTTGGCGATTCGTCCAGTCGCCGCACCCACTCACCGCATCCAGTCGGGCCGGCTCGAACGCGTTCGCGATCGCGACCAGGTCGTCGGTGACGGCCTGCCATTCGCGCATAGCGGATTGCACTTCGGGCGGCGGAGTTGTCATCGTGCGCCCTAGTGCTCTTTCGTGCGGAGCTGCGGAAAGAGGATCACTTCGCGGATCGACTTCTGGCCGGTGAGGATCATGACGAGGCGGTCGATGCCCATGCCGAAGCCGCCGGTCGGCGGCATGCCGTACTCCAGCGCGACGAGGAAGTCTTCGTCGAGCGTTTCTACCTCTTCCAGGCCGGCTGCGGCGAGACGCGCTTGCGCTTCGAAGCGCTCGCGCTGGTCGATCGGGTCGTTCAGCTCCGAGTAGGCGTTGCCCAGCTCGAACCCGGCGCAGAACACCTCGAAGCGCTCGACGATGCCGGGTGCGCCGGGCTTTTTCTTTGCCAGCGGCGAGATCTCCAGCGGGTAGTCGAGCAGGAACGTCGGCTGGATCAACTTCGGCTCGACGTAGTGCGAGACCGCTTCGTCCAGCAGCTTGCTCCATGACCAGCCGGGGTCGATGTCGCTGAGCTTCCGACGTTGCAACTCCTCGAGCAGTTTTTCGCGCGTGCGGAACTTTTCGAAGTCGATGCCGGCGTGTTCGATCAGCGCGTCGCGCATGGTGACGCGACCCCATGGCGGCGCCAACTCCAGCGTGTGCTCGCCGAACTGCACCGTCGTGCCGCTGAAGACGTCGCGCGCGACGCCGGAGACCATGTCTTCGACCATGCGCGCGACATCGTTGTAGTCGGCGTACGCCTCGTACGTCTCGATCATCGTGAACTCGGGATTGTATTTCCACGACGCGCCCTCGTTGCGGAAGATGCGGCTCATCTCGTACACGCGGTCGAAGCCGCCGATGACCAGCCGCTTCAGGTGCAATTCCAGGGAGATGCGGAGAAAGAAGTCCTGGTCCAGCGCTCGGTGATGCGTGACGAACGGCGTCGCCGCCGCGGCGCCCGCCTCGGCCTGCAGTACAGGCGTCTCGACCTCCATGAAGCCGCGGTCGTCGAGGTAGCGACGGATGGCGGCGACCACGGCCGAGCGCTTGCGGAAGATCTCGCGCACGTCGGCGTTGGCCATCAGATCGAGGTAGCGCTGGCGATAGCGGATCTCGATGTCCTCGATGCCGTGCCACTTTTCCGGCGGGGGACGGAGCGCCTTCGTCAGCACGTCGTACGATCGCGCTTCGACCGTGATTTCCTGCGTGCGCGTGCGGAAGAGCGGGCCGCTGACCGCCAGGAAGTCGCCGAGATCGACGTCGGCGATGCCGGCGTAGGCGTCCTCTCCGATGATGTCTTTCTTCAAGTAGCACTGGATGCGGTTCGTGCCGTCGCGAACATCGAGGAACGATGCCTTGCCCATATCTCGAAGCGCGGTGATGCGGCCTGCCACGCAGACCGCTGGCGCATCGCCGCGCGTCGCTTCGTCGGTCGCCTCCCAGCGCTCGAACGCGGCAATCGCATCGGCGGCCGCGTGCGTACGCGACGTGCGCGCCGGGTACGGGTCGATGCCGCGCGCCCGCAGGCGTGCAAGCTTCTCGCGCCTGAGTTGGATCAGTTCGTCTTCGCCTGGCATGGCGGAAGGGTATAGGACGTGGAAGTAGGAGACGAGATGCGGGAAACGGGACAACGTAGTGGCGCATGGCTGTGCGCCCGGTGTCGGCTCGCCGACCGGCGCGCGACCGTTACCCGATCTTCGTGATCTTCATGCTGATGAGGCCCTTGGGCACGCTCACCTGGACTTCGTCGTTCAGCTTCTTGCCCATTAGGGCGCGGCCGACGGGCGATTCGTTGCTGATCTTGCCGTCGCGCGGATCGGCCTCGGCCGGGCCGACGATGGTGTACTCCTGCGACTTGCCCTCGCTCTTCACCTTCACGTTGCTCCCGAGGGTGACGAGCTTCGACTTGTGCGCGCCGGCTTCGTCGATAATCGACGCGTTCGTGATGACGCTGCGGAGCTGGGCGATCCGGCCTTCGACCATCGCCTGCTCGTTCTTGGCGTCCTCGTATTCGGCGTTGTTCTGGGTGCTGGCGAGCTCATGCGCCGAGTGGATCTTGTCCGCTACCTCGCGACGGCGCACCGTCTCGAGGTGGACCAGCTCCTTCTCGATCTTCTTCAGGCCGGCTTTCGTGATCGGCTGTGACTTCTCGACCATGGCAGCGTCCCCGTCGTCCCCCGGCGTCCAGATTCAGCGGCAGAAACACGGTGTCATTTGTGAAAAAAAGAACTGAGGCGGATCGGCCCCAGTCGCGACGCCGCGAGTATACCCGTGCGATCTTCCCCTGTAAAGCCACACGGCCAGATTCGCGATCTGGTTGATGCGCGTGTGGCATGTACGCCAGCCTTGTTGGAAGATGCTCGTCCAATGGGCCCCAAAACTGAAGGCTCCCTGCTTCGAACTTGGTGCTCCGGTTGATCTCCAACCGCCCGATAGCCACACTTGCGCGGTAGCCGCACGACCGGCAAGGCCGCCCAACACGCGACGATACTCTGACGGAGGTACGGGCCATCGCGCTCTCATGGAGTGCGCGGCCGCCGATGGCGACCCAACAGCGCGGCCCCTTCGACCGCATTCTCAAGACGACCAGCGACGGGCCCGAGCCGCCCGGACCCGACCGTGCCGCCATGTACGTTGCGGGCACGATCGTCGGGCTGGCGATCCTGCTGCTCGCGCTGCTCTTGCCGCCGATTTCGATCCTGAGCCGCGGCGGCGGCGACGCTGGCATCCCCAGCGGTCCGGGCAACGCCGACACCTACACCTCCACGGTCCGCTCGGGCATGCCGAAGCTGCCCGCGGGCCTCGTCGCAGCGTCGGCGCTGTTCGACCTGGCGGCGCCGGCTGACCAGCACGGCGCGGCGAAGATCACCGTGCCGCTGCGCGAGAAGCAGACCGAGCAGCGCAGCCTGGCGCTCTATACATATGTCGAGGGTAAGTGGCAGCGCATTTCGGACGCGACGCTGGTTGCGAGCGGCGAGGCTGCTCGCGGCGATGTGGGCGCGCTGCCGGGCAACGTCGTCGTCCTGCGCCGAAGCAAGGCGACCTTGCAGGTTGCGGGATCGATGCCCGCCGGAGCCACGCTGGACAAGCGCGCCGAATCCGTGATCACAACGCTGCATCCGATCGTGTTCATCCCGGTTGGCGATGGCACGCTCGTCGGTCAGCCGCCGGCTGTACCCCCGGCCGGCTACAAGGTGGTGCCCGGCGTCGTCGCTCCGAATGCGGAGGTCGTAGACGGCATTCTGCGGTCCACCGATCTGCAGGCGAAGCACGCGGCCTCCATCGCCGATCAGGTGAAGAACGGCAACTTCGCGGGCATCGACATCGACTACCGTAGCGTCAACCCGACACTGCGCACGCAGTTCACCAGTTTCATCGGTCTACTGGCGAAAGCGCTTCATGCCGACGGCCGCACGCTGACGCTGACGCTGCCGATGCCGACAAGCGAAAATGGCACGATGCAGTCCGGTGCGTACGATTGGGAGCAGCTGGGCAAGTCCGCCGACACCCTGGAGATGGCGGGCGAGCTGGATCAGGAACTGTACTTCCAGAACACCGAGGCCGCGCTCAACTTCGTCACGGACAAGGTGGACCGCACGAAGGTGCTGCTAAGCATCAGCGCGCTCAGCATCGAGCGCGGGGGCGACGGGCTGCGCACGCTGTCGCTGGATGATGCGCTCGGCCGGGCGAGCGTCGTCACCGTGAAGTCGACGGGGGACATCACTCCGGCTGCGAAGGTGCAGCTGGTGGCGCAGAATCTTGCCGCCAGCGAGAACGCCAGCGGCCTGAAGTGGGACGATGGCGCGCGCTCCGTCACGTTCAAGTACCCGGGCCGCGGCGGCACACGCACCATCTGGATCGCGAACTCGTTCAGCGCGGCGTTCCGGCTCGACCTCGCACAGCGTCACGGATTGGGCGGCGTCACCATCAATGACGTGTCGACGCAGGGTGGCGGCGCGGACGTCTGGACGCCGGTGCAGCAGGTATCGGACACCGGCAACCTATCGCTGTCCCGCCCGAACGGCGAACTACTCACGCCCGCGTGGTCTACCGGCGACGGCACGATTGCGCCGCAGACCGGCGACGCTGTGACGTGGACAGCGCCGGCCACGGAAGGCACGTACGCCGTCACCCTCATCGTGAGCGACGGCGTTGTGCGTTCGGGGCAACTCGTGTCGCTCGATGTCGCGCCAGCGGCCGGCGCGCCGGCGCCGTGACGCGCGGAGTGCGGTTCTCAGCCCGCGTTAAGGTCGAAGCATCGTGCGCCATATTGGGCGGACACGCGGGTCCGCCCCTACAGGTTGCACCGCGCCGCATCTCCCCGACGACCTACGACCTACGACTGGCGACCAACCCGCTATGCGCGTAATCGCCGGTACTGCGGGTGGGCGGACGCTGTTGAGCCCGCCGAAGCCGCGCGCTTCGGGCAGGCCAGGCGTTCGGCCGACTTCTGATCTGATCCGCGGCGTCATCTTCGACATGTTGGATGCGATGGGCGCCGACTATACGCGAGTGCTCGACCTGTACGCCGGCACGGGCGCCCTCGGCATCGAAGCGCTCAGCCGTGGCGACGGTAAGGCCGACTTCGTCGAGGCAGATGGGTCAGCGGCCTCGATCATCGCGGAGAACCTGAAGCGCACCGGCTTCGAATCGCGTGGAAGGGTGCACCACTTGACAGCGGATCGCGCCGTAGGCCGGCTTTCGGGGCCGTATACCCTCGTTCTCGCCGACCCGCCGTACTACGATGAGGGCGGACTGGCGGCTGTTGCCGTCGTGGCTGAGTCGCCGCTCCTGGATGAGCATTCGTTGCTGGTGTTGGAGCATCACAAGAAGACGGCCGCGCCGGAAACGCTCGGACCGTTGCGGCTGCTGAAGGCGCGTACGCACGGTGACACGGCCGTCGCGATCTATGCCGGAGAGGATATCTCGTGACGCTGGCGATGTTTCCCGGGCGCTTCGACCCCGTCACCAACGGCCACCGCGATATCGCTCGCCGCGCCGCCCGAATGTTCGACAACGTGCTCATCGCCGTGGCGGACCTGAAGCAGAACTCCCTGTTTTCCACGGCGGAGCGAGTGGCGATGATGCGCGAGGCCGTGGCCGACTGCAAGAACATCGAAGTGACATCGTTTTCGGGCCTGATGGTGGATTTCGCCCGCACCCAACATGCCAGCGTCGTCGTACGTTCGATGCGTGCCGTGACGGATTTCGAGGCGGAGTTCGATATGGCGCTCATGAACAAGAAGATGGCGCCGGAGATCGAGGCGATCTTCATGATGGCCAGTCTGGAGCATCTCTACATAAGCGGGACGCGCATCCGCGAGGTATCGGCGCTGGGGTATGATGTGAGCGATCTGGTGCCGCCGCACGTCTGGGACGCGCTGAAGAAGAAGTACGCGGCGCGCGCGTAGTCGCGCCAGCACAGGGAGGTGCGCCATCGACTCGCTACACCTGATCGACCGGCTTGAAGAGATGGTCGCCGAGGGCCGCCGCATGCCTATTGGCGCCGGCGTCGTCGTCGACCGCCGCCGGCTGCTCGACCTCGTCGACCAGATGCGCGCGGCGATGCCAAACGAGATCAAGGAAGCCGAAGACATTCTCCGCCGCCGCGATGAAATGATCGCGCGCGCCGAAGAGGAGTCGAAGATCAAGCTGCGTCGCGCCGAGGAGCAAGTCGACGACATCCTCGCGAATGAGTCGATCGTGAAGGCCGCCGAGGCCCGCGCTGACATGCTGGTCCGCGAGGCCGAAGCGCGCTGCGACCGCATGCTGCTCGACACGGAGAACCAGGCGCGCTCGCGCATGGCGGAAGCCGAGAAGCTGGCGAACGAACAGATGGACGAAGCGGACCGCTACGCCACCGAGATGCTCCGCCGCCTCGACGACCAACTCCAGCTCTTCGGCAAGAACGTCCGCACCGCGCTCGATTCGCTGGAGACGCGGCCGGTCGAGGCGGCTGCGACGGTGGAGTAGGGGCGCCGCGCACATCTGCGCCGGATGCGGGCGCACAGCCGTGCGTCCCTGCGCTGCATTTCGCTCCAACCCTCTACAGCTCTGCGGCTCTGCGGAGAGCCTCACCCACTGTCATGCTCACCTCAACCCCAAACCCTCTGCGTTCTCCGCGGCTCTGCGGTGAACCCGCCGGAGTACACTGCCCGCATGTGGCAGCCGTTCGTCTCGATTCTTGTACCCGTGCGCAATGAAGAGCGCTACATCGAACGCTGCTTGTACAGCATCGCCAACCAGGACTATCCGCGTAGCCGCTTCGAGGTGCTCGTGATCGATGGGGAATCCACCGACCAGACGAAGCAGATCGTCAGCCGCTTCGCCGCCGAGTCGACCGTGGACTTGCGGCTGCTGCAGAACGCGCGGTACCGCACGGCTGCCGGGATGAACGTCGGCCTGAGCGAAGCGCGCGGTGATGTCATCGTACGGGTCGACGGCCACGCCGCCGTCGCGCCCGACTTTCTGAGCCGCAGTGTGCAGGCGCTGGAGGAGACGCGTGCTGACTGCGTTGGCGGGGTGATCGAGAGCGAGGGTGACACGTACCTTGGCCGCGCAGTAGCGCTGGCGATGTCGTCGCGCTTCGGCGTCGGCGGCGCTTCGTTCCGCGTCGGCGGAGAGGGTCCGGCCGACACCGTCGCCTTCGGCGCGTACCGGCGTGAGGTCTTCGACCGTATCGGCGGCTTTGCGGAAGACATCGACAAGGGCGAGGACGACGAGCTGAACTACCGCCTGCTGGACCACGGCGGCACGATCATGCTCGTGCCGGGGATCCGCGCGACGTACACCGTGCGCGGCGAGTTGCCCTCGGTCTGGCGGCAGTACTTCGGCTATGGACGAGCGAAGCCGGAAGTGCTGCGGCGGCATCCTGCGCAGGCGCGGCCGCGACAGCTGGCGCCGGCGGCGTTCGTCGCCGCCCTGGGTTTGTCTGCGTTCGGCGCAATACGTGGCCGCTCTGTTGCGCTCAAGGTGCTCGTTGTGGTGTATACTCTGGGTGCCACCATCGCATCTCTCGTCCTTGTGCCGCGACACGGTTGGCGACACCTCCCACCTGTACCCGTCGTCTTCGCGTGTCTGCACGTCGCTTACGGGCTTGGATTCATCGCCGGTTGCGTAGGGCTGTTCGGTCGAATCCTCACCCGTACCGCGCGCGGCCGTGTCCGACTCAGCCCGGACGCTGCCGATAGGCGCGCGGGGGGAGCGTAGAAGCCGGGTGCGGACGTCGCCACCAGTACGATCCGCGTCCCGCCCCCGGTTTCGAGCAGGGTGACCGCGCAGCCGCTGGCAAGTCGGCGCCGGTCATGGGAGCGAGGATGTGCCACGCTCCCCAGGGCGCCGTCCGGGCCACCGACGGCGCCCGCTCTGCGTTCCGGCCACCTTGGGGTGCAAGGACCCGTCGTCGCCGTATCACTGGCGACGCGTATCGCCGTAAACTCAGCCTGCCATCTCGAGAGAACACATACGCCAAGGAGCCTCCATGAAGAAGATCACTCCGTTTCTCTGGTTCGACGACAAGGCCGAAGAGGCGATGAACTTCTATGTCTCCATCTTCAAGAACTCGAAAGTCTTGAGCGTATCGCCCGGACCGAACGGGCGGGCCATGAGCGTGACGTTCGAGCTAGATGGGCAGGAGTTCATGGCGCTGAACGCCGGCCCGCGGTTCACGTTCACGGAGGCCGTCTCCTTCTTCGTGAGCTGCGAAACGCAGGATGAAGTCGACGAGCTGTGGGGAAAGCTTACGGAAGGCGGAGAGGAGAGCATGTGCGGTTGGCTGAAGGACAAGTATGGTCTGTGGTGGCAGATTATCCCGACGGTACTGGGTGAGTTGTTGGGCGATCCTGATCCGGAAAAGTCAGGCAGGGTCATGCAAGCGATGCTGAAGATGAGCAAGATCGAAATCGCCGGCCTGCAGCAGGCGCACGACCAATAGTAGTCAGTCCGCGACGGCAGCGCCCGCTGGCAGTCGCATCAGCGCATCTGCTTCTGCGATGAAGGCGTCATCGACCACGATGGCCGACTCCCACGGCCCGCGCACGTACAGAAAGATAACCTCCCGTACCGGCAGGCTCGTCGCCGCAGCTCCAGCCCAGGCATAGACGAGCGCCTGAGCGCGATAGGTGGCCGTGCGGGCCGCGAGTTCGCTTCGCTTGATGTTGTCCGTCTTGAAATCGACGATGACGATTCCCGGGCCGGCAGCGCCGTCCTCTACGAATAGCAGGTCGATGCGGCCTTCTGCGAAACCAGCGTCTGCGTTGCCGTCACGCGGCAGCGCAATCGTGAATGGAACTTCGCGCAGCACTTGCTGCGACGCTCGCCCCCGATCGATGATTGCGCTGGTGAGCGCATTGCGCGCAAAGCGTTTGATCTCATCTACGCGATCGGTGAAGCCGAACTCTGCCGCAGTCACCTCCGCTCGCTGTGAAAGATCTGCGTATTCGCGCAGATCGATGCGCTCTAGCAGCGCGTGTACGGCAGTGCCGAACTCAGCCGCGCGGCCACGGCGCACCTGCTCGTCCGCCGACCACGGCGGCTCGGCGTCGTGTTTCATCGACGATGCGGTGTGTACGCGCAGCGGGATGCTTCCATTAACGAGCAGTGTGTCGTGGTCCTCGCGCCATGCGGCACGCTCCGTTCGCACGCGCTCAGCATCGTCTGGATTGCCGCCGCCCATCGTGCCTCGCCAGATAGGCAACTCCGCAACGCACGGCGGTAGCGTGGCGGCCTCGATGCCTTCACCGGCGTCCGCGCGCGCAGATCGCAGCCAGTCGCTGAGTGGCGGTGGCAGGTCGCGGTTCCTCGACGACTTGGCCGCCCTATCGAAGAGCGGCACGACCAATCGATCCTTTGCGCGGGTCGCCGCGACGTAGAGCAGTCGCTTGTCTTCCGCCTCGCGATGCTTTTTCTCCGTCACGTCGGCCTCGTCGTACCCCGGCGTGCGAAAGTTGTCCTCTTTCTTGCCCAGCTTCATATGCAGGCTGGCGCCGACGGCTCCATCGCGCGCGGTGATCACGTTCGTCAAGTCGGGACGGTCGCCGCTCATGTTCGCCAGCACGACGATCGGGAACTCCAGCCCCTTCGCCGCGTGAATCGTGATGATGCGCACGACGTCATCCGTGTCCTCGCTGATCAACGCGTCGGTCTCGTCGCCGCCAGATCCTGTGCGCTTGTCCGCTGCGCGGGTCATGTTGTCTTTGAGCCAGCGCACGAAGCCGCGCAGGCCGCCGCCCTGCGCCTCGGCGAACGCGCGCGCCTGGTCGATCACCTTCAGCAGATTCGCTGCCGTCTGGTCGCCGTGCGGCTGCAACATCGCGAACTCGACCAGCCGCGTGCCGTCGAGTACGGCGCGCACGAGATCCGGCAACGTCTTCGTGTGCCGCGATGTCGCGAACATGCGCAGCGCATCGAGTGCCTCGTTCACAGGCGCGATGTCGGTGCGTTTCGATGTCAGGTAGTCGAAGCCGCCACCGGTCGTCTTGTGAAGGAACAGGTCCTCGTCGGAGCAGCCGAACGCGGACGACCGCAGCGCCGCCACCGTCGCGATGCCATCCGAGGGGTCATCGATGGCGCGTAGCACCGCGATCAACTCGCGTACCTCCTGGCGCAGGAAGAATGTGCGGCCGCCTTCGTGGCGGTACGGGATTTGCGCGCGGGCGAATGCGTCTTCGTAGAGGTGCAGCTCGGTGCGCGATGGGATCAGCACGGCGATGTCGCGCCATCGCGCGGGGCGGTACGAGCCGTCGTCTTCACGCGCCTGCCACGCGCCCGCCGCGATCTCGCGCGCGATCAATCCTGCCAACGCCTCGCCCTCGGCCGTCCGCAGTTCGCTGATACTCGCTGGCGCCTGCACGACGCCTCGGACGAGCGTCACCGCGCCGGCCTCGTACGCCGGGTGATGCTTGAGCGCGATGTAATCGGGCTGGATGCCGGCCTGTTCGGTGATGAGCTGCTCGAAGACTTCGTTGACCCATGCGATGATCGGTTCGGCCGAGCGGAAATTCTGGACGATAGCCTTCTCGCCGCCGAAGATGTCGCGCTTGACGTCGTCGTACATCCTGATATCGGCGCGGCGGAAGCGGTAGATCGACTGCTTCGGGTCGCCGACGACGAACAGTGCGCCGGGCCGCAGCCGGATGCTCCGCCAGTCGTTCTCGCTGCCGTCCTCCGCGCAGAGCCGGACGATCATCTCCGCCTGCAATGGATCCGTGTCCTGGAATTCGTCGACGAGCACGCAGCGGTACTTCTGCTGGAAGTAGCGGCGTACTTCGCTGCTGTCGCGCATGAGGTCGCGCGCCCAGAGCAAGAGATCGTCGAAGTCGGCGACGCCGTCGTCCTGTCGTTGCTGCTCGTAGAATCGCACGAACCCTTCGAGCCACAGCATGAGTGCTCCGGTGGCTGTCGCGCGCATCGACGCGACCGACGCGGCCATCGCCTTCTTGATGAGGGTCATCGCGTCTTTTGCGGTTTTGCAGTCGGCCGGCCTGGGCCAATTGCCCTGGTTCCCCAAGTTGAACGGCGGCGAAGAGGCCGAGGCGAGTGCGCGCGGCAGCGCCTCGCTCTGCGCGCCCAGTGCGAGCAGCGCATCGACGGCGGCGATGTACGCGGGCATCGCTTCGCGCGCCTGATCGGCGAACTCACCGACGCGCGCATCAAGATCGCGCAGGATGTTGCGGGCATCCTCGATCTCGTCGAGCAGCGCGCCGGGATCGAACGCCGCGGACTCGAACGGGCGCAACGGCAGCGCGTAGCGGTGGCGGTTCAGCCGGTCGGCTGCGTCGCGGACGTGCTGGAACGGGAGGCCAAGATTGAGCGCGTCGAGCAGCGCCGCGGGCGGCGGATCCTCCGCCAGCTCGCGCGTGATCCACGCGTCCCACGCGGCGCGAAAGGCCAGTTGCGCCGGCAGATCGTCCAACACCTCGAAGCCGGGATCCAGGTGCGCCTCGACGGGCCGCTCGCGCAGCAGGCTAGCCGCGAAGGCATGAATCGTCTCGATGTGCGCGTGGTTGAGGCCGCGGATGGCCTCTGCGAGCCGTTCGTGTTCGTCCACGGGTGTGGAATCGGCGCGCAACGCCTGTTCGAGGGCGCGGCGGACGCGAGATGCGAGTTCGGCGGCGGCTTTCTCGGTGAACGTGATGACGACGAGTTCCTCGACGCGCGCGTAGCCCTGTCGCAGCACCTCGACGATGCGATCGACGAGCACCGTCGTCTTGCCGGTGCCCGCGCCAGCTTCGACGCAGATGTTCGCGTCGAGGCGCGTGCGGATCTCTTCACGGACGGCATGATCTGCTGGCACGAAGACGTCCGTCATTCGATGCCCTCAAGCGCTCGGTACGCCGCGCCGCGCGGGTCGTCCGCCTTGCGCGCAACGATGCGCTCCAGGCTGGCGTCGCAGATGTCGCGCGCGTCGCAGTACGAACAGTTCGGGCGCGCCTTGCCGCCCGGGTTCGGCGCAAAGAATCCGCCGTCGACACCGTTGGCGATCGTCGTGAGAATCTGTTCGAACTGATCCTGTCGTTGTTCGAGTTCATCGCCGCTGACCTGCTTGCGCGTGTAGCCGCCCGCGCTGCTCACGTAGAAATACTGCGCCTCGCCCTGCGATGGTTCCAGATCGAGCGCGGCGGCTGCGGCGCGGAGATACACCGGCAGCTGCAGAGCGCGTCCCTGGTCGAACGTCTTGCGGTCGGCGAGCTTGGTTTTCCCCGTCTTGTAGTCGATGACGCGAAAGTGCGTGCGTGCGTCGTCCCAATCGATGCGATCGATCCGTCCCTGCAGTAACAGATCGCGATCGCCGGCTTGCACTATCGTCGGGGCGTCCGTCGAGAGCGGGCTTTCTTCCCCACCGAAGCCGAAGCGCGCGCCGCCGAAGCCGACCTCGAACGCGCCGGGGCGGAGCGCGGTCCGCGACGTTTCCAGCATTTCAGCGGCATACCACCGCACCAGGTCGTCATCGATCTGCTGCTTGTCCATGGCCCAGATCAGCGGCCGTCCCGTGACGCCACGCGCTTCTCGTTCACGTGCCTCGGCGGCCGCGACCTCGCGCAGGAGCGCCAGATGCCGCGTCCGCGCGTCCGCGCTCGGGGGGTCGTCGCGGCCGATCTGCTTCAGGAAGCGCTCGAGAATGCTGTGGATCAGCGAACCACGTTCGAGCGCATCGATGCGCTCGATGTCCTCCGGCTCCTTCACGGGGTCGATGTTCAGCGTGTAGCGCACGAAGTAGCTGTACGGGCACGTGGCGTACTTCTCCAGACGGCTGGGCGACACGGGCTTCGATTCCGCGAACGCCACCGCCGCCGCGAGATCGATCGCCGCGGGCGTCGCGAGCACGCCGTCGTATGGCGTCAGCGCGCGGCTCCAGCGGGCATCGCGAGCGCGCACCGCACGTCCGAACGCCGGCGTTACGGTCGAAAGGGCGTCGATGGCTGAGGCGTCGCCGGCATCGACGGCCGCCTTGATCAGCCCGCGGTCGTACTCCGCGGCCGAGAGTGACGCAGCGAGATCGTCGTTCGCCAGGCGTCCGGCCTCGATGCGCCGCACCCGCGGGCTCGCATCCAGCTCGGCGAGCGTCATCGGGC
The DNA here is from genome assembly GCA_964458665.1 of uncultured Dehalococcoidia bacterium. Lineage (GTDB taxonomy): Bacteria > Chloroflexota > Dehalococcoidia > DSTF01 > JACRBR01 > JANXYW01. The sequence goes on along the minus strand of CAYWOO010000091.1, from coordinate 6,010 downwards.
GGCCTGCGAGCACCTCGCCGATGGCGCGAAAGAAGTACGACGGCAAGTGCTTGCCGCTGCCGCCAGCGTCCGCGCGCGCATACGACGCCACAAGCTCCTCGCGCGCGGCCTGGATGTCGAGCCAGAACGTCAGCGGCTCATCGTCGGGCGCGGTGCGCAATGGTAGCGCGCTGTCGCCCGCGGCGTTGAGGCGCGCGCGCTCGTGCTCCAGCAGGAGCGGATCCGGTCGCGGTGGCGGCGGCCAGGCGCGCTCGGCGACGCCCAGCATGTACACCGCGCGGAAGCGCAGATGCCGCAGCGATGTCGCATCGACGACGGCCACGCCTTCGCGGCCGAACAGCCGTACCGGCTCGCCCAGCACGCTGCTCGCGTCGCGCGATTCGAGGTCGTCGCGCACGGCGCGGCAGAACACGCGGAACGAAACACTCGGCGCGACGGCTGCGATCGTCTTCAGATCGTCAAGCGCTTTGATGATGGGCTCGACGCCCTCGGCGTACCTCGCGGCGAGCTTCTCGAGCCGCGTCAGATGCTCGTCCCATGGCGCATCGTCGGTTGCGCATTCGGCGAGGGCCGCGTGGAAGTCGGCGGCGAAGCGCTGAAGATCGGCGATATGGTCCGCCTCGGCGGCGAGCCATGTGAAGCGCTCGTCCTTCGAACGCTCGAGCTTTTCGGCCGCCAGGCGATCGAGCCGCGTGCGCCACTGGTCGATGCCTTCCACGATGCCCGCGTCGCGCGTGTAGGTCTCCCACTGCGATGGCCGGAAGCGGCCGTACTTCTTCGCCGTCTCGGGCGGCAGCTGCGTTTCGGTGAGAAACTCCATCACCGCCTGGCGCGAGAACGTCGCCGCATCCGCCGCGAGATCGAGCAGCGCCAGCAACCGGATGCCGAGCGGATGCGCGGAGAGCAACCGGCCGTCGTGCACGTATGCGCCAATGCCGGCCTCGCCGAAGATCTCGTCGACGAGCGCGCGATACGGGTCGCCGTTGCGATAGACGACCGCCATCTCGTGGAAGCGGATACCGTCCTTCGCCCAGGCCAGGCACGTGCGCGCCGCTTCCCACACCTCGCGCACGGTGTCCGGCGCGCTGACGAGCGCGATGTTCGGCGTATCGAGCGGCTCGTTCGTCTCGCGAAACAGCGCCTTCGCCAGACGCTCCAGCGGCGGTCCGTGGTTTATTTCGTCGACGAACGCCTGAAGCTCCGCGTCCGTGAGATTCTTCGGCACGAAGGTGAGGACGAGGCCAGTGCTAGAGGCAGCCGCGCCCTCCGTCGCCCCGGCCGCAAGCAGCCGTGCTCGGAATGCCGCGTTGGCGTCATCGGCATCAAGTCCTGAGGTTGCGAGGAACACCGTCACGGAGCGTTCCGCCGCGACGCGATCGATCAGCCGCACCTGCAGTTCGGACGGCAACCATAGCCCGTACACGAACAGCGGCCCTTCGAAGCGCGCAACGTCGGCCAGTGCGTAGCGCTCGGCTGGCGCGACGAGATTCGCGTCGTGGCGACGCTGGAGGTATCGGCCATAGAGCCCCGTCAGTTCGGCGAACTTCCGGTCGTTACCAGCCGCGTCGCTCTCTCGGAGCGCCTGCTCGAGATCGTCTGCGTTGTCGAATCCGCCGAGTTCAAGTTCACGGAACAGGCGCAGTAGCGACTCCGTGAAGCCGTCGCCGCCGGCAATGTCGGCGAAGTAGCCGCCCGCCGCCGAGGCGACTTCGCGCACGAGCAGCCGCTCCACCGCCGGCGAGAGGCGTGCGCGATCAGTGTCGGCGTCCGGTGACAGCGCTACCGCCAGCTCGTTCGGGCGCATGAACGCTACGTTAAGTTGTGCTACGCCCCGCGCGGCCAGCATCCGCGGCAGATACCGTTTCAACAGCACATGCCCGACCATGACGGTGATCGGCGTGAGCGCGCCCGCCTCGCGCTCGCGCCGAATCGCGTCCGCGAGCGCGTCTTCCAGCTCGGCCAGGGTGCCGGTTACGATTTCCACAGGGGGCATGGCAGCGCAAGTATAGCGCCGCGTGTGCGACAATCCGTGTCACGGAGGATAGCGACATGCCAATGAAGTACGACAAACCGGACTGGGCGACGCTACACATCTTCAACCCGATGATCGCGTTCGCGACGCGGCTGGGTCTGAGCATGCGCGGATCGCGGATCCTGGCGGTGCGCGGACGCAAGAGCGGCGCATGGCGGACGACGGTCGTCAACCTGCTGAACCACGACGGCCAACGCTATCTGGTGGCGCCGCGCGGCAACACGCAGTGGTCACGAAACGTCCGCGCGGCCGGCGGCGGCGAGCTGCGCCTCGGCGGCAAGCGCGAGGCGTTCCGCGTCGAAGAACTGGCGGACGGCGCAAAGCTCGACGTCATCCGCGCCTACCTCAAGCTTTGGAAGATGGAGACCGGCAAGTGGTTCGACGGCGTCACCCACGAATCGCCCGACGACGATGTCCGCCGCATCGCGCCGGATCATCCGGCGTTCCGCATCCTGTAGCGCCACAGGATCATCCACAGATTGCACAGATTACACAGATTGAGAATTGGGCGGCACGGCGATCTGGCTGGTTGACGAACGAATGGCGACGGGCGATCCCTGTTGAGACGGTCTATCCACGGATTTCACAGATGACCACAGATTGAAATTGGCGAACGCGGCAGCGTGTGCGATTGACGAACGAATGGTGTCAGACTAGCCCTACCCGGCTGAAGCAGGTGCTCGATTCCAGCGCCCATGATCGAAGCGCTTTCAATCTGTGAAATCTGTGTAATCTGTGGATAGAACCCGTCAGAGCCCCACGTTGCGCGCGACTTGCGTTGCCGTTGCCTGCGCGATCGGGCGCACGACCATCTCGTCGATATTCACGTGCTTCGGGCGGGTGACGGACCAGGCGATGCAGTCGGCGATGTCGTCGGCTGTGAGCGGCGTCATGCCTTCGTAGACCTTTGCGGCGCGTTCGGTGTCGCCATCGAACCGCACGACGCTGAACTCCGTTTCTACGAGGCCGGGGTCGATCTCGGTGACGTGTACGGGCTTGCCGAGCAGCTCGAGGCGCAGCGTGTGCGAGATCGCGCGGACGGCGTGCTTCACCGTCGTGTAACCGGCTCCGTTCGGGTATGTCTCGATGCCGGCGATGGAGCCGATGTTGACGATGTAGCCGTTGCCCGACGCTTCGAGCTTCGGCAGCAGCGCGCGCGTCACCAGCATCAGCCCGAAGACGTTCGTCTCCCACATCGTGCGCCAGTGCTCGTCGTCTGCCTGCGCGATCGTGGCGAGGCCGAGCGCGCCGCCGGCGTTGTTGACCAGCATGTCGCACCGCGGCACGAGCGCCGCAAACGCCTCGACGCTGGTGCGATCCCGCACGTCGAGCGCGATCGCCGTCGCCCCCAGCGGCTCCGTCACAGCCCGCAGCCGCTCGAGCCGCCGCGCCCCCGCGATCACGTCGAACCCCTCGTCTCGCAGCCGCCGCACCGTCGCCGCGCCAATGCCGCTGCTGGCGCCGGTGATCACTGCTGTGCGATGTTCGCTCATCGATTCCTCCACGCCGGGCACCTTAGTGCGGGGCTTCCAATCGCGACCGCTGCGATACCCAGGCCAGTGCCGCGGCCGAACTGAGCGCCGTGACCAGACATACGATCCAGACCATGCTCTTCGCGGGTGTCGAGTCAACCCGATCGACGGAAAGGTATACGGCACCAAATGAGCAAGCCACAACTGCGGCGCGGCCAATGGCGACCCAAAGGCCGATGCGGCGGCGCCCGAGCAGGATCCATCCAAACCCTGATCCTGGCACGCCGGCCAGCGCGCCAATCTGCCCCGGCGTGCCCCATTTGTCGAAGAAGAGATAGGTCCACAGTCCGAGCCCGATGAGCGGTAGCAGCTCCACTTCGATCGCCAGCAGCCGCGTGTCCCGGTCCTTCACTTCCACGGCTCCGGGCCCGGTCGAAGACCAGAGCCAGCCCGCCGAAGCAAGCGTGGTGACAACGAACGACGAAATGAGCACGGCTATCGCGACGAAATCACGCGCGGTGGGGCCGCAGTTATGCCTGCATTCCATTTCGAAATCGGAGAGGAAGATCGCGAGTGCCGCACCGCATAGAAGCGAAAGCACCACGAAGCGCAGCAGCCCTACTGCAATCCCGGCACGCCATCGCCCCTCCAGCGCCCAGCCAACCCCCGTCAAGAAGATCAGCGGCAGCCCGATCGTGACCATCCATGCTGACTCGAAAAGCGCAGCAATCAGGAAGAGCGGTATCACAAGGAGCGGCAGCAGTTCGATACCGATCGCGAGGATACGTCTGTCGCCGGAGCCCAGTCGAGCTGATCCGTTCATGTCCGCCAGCATAGATCACGTCGTGCCGATGCACGTCCGCCATTCGTACCATCTGCGGTGCTGCGAAACGTACTACACCAGCGCCGCCACGCGCCGCGCGATGGCCAGGCTCGCCGTCATCCCCGGCGACTCGATGCCGCCGAGATGCACGTACGCGCCGTCGCGCCAGATGAGGAAGTCGGCGATGGGGCCGCCGGGCGATTGGAGCTTCGGGCGATAGCCGACCTGGCCCGGCGCGATATCGTCGGGCTGGAGCGACGGCAGGTAGCGGCTCGCCGCAGCGTGGAACGCCGCACGCCGCGTGTCGTCGGCGCGATAGTCGAGCGGCGCGCCGTCGTCGAGCCACTCCGTATCGGGGCCGAGGTGCACGCCGCCATCGACGTCGAGCGTGACGTGTACGCCGAGGCCGCCCTTCTCGTGCTCCGGCACCGGATAGACGAGATGCCGTAGCGCGCGCGCCTTCTCCGGCGCCACGATGTCGTAGTAGCGGCCTTTGTTCACCGTCTGGCGCAGCCGCGGCGAGGCGTCGCTGCCGTCGAGCGGGTAGCCGAGCATCGATGCCACGGCGGGCGCGCCGAGGCCGGCGCTGTTGACGAGCACTTCGCACGTGATCAACGCCGTCGCGCCGTCCGGTCCGGTCATCCGCACCTCGAATCCGCCGGCGACGCGCTCGATGCTCGTCACGGCGTGCTTCAGCGCGATCGCGGCGCCGCTCGCCTGCGCCGCCGCCGCGTACGAAGCCATCAGCGCCGACTGGTCGACGACGCCCGTCGTGCCGGAGTACAGCGCGGCGACGCAGCGCACCGACGGCTCCATCTCGCGCAGCCGCGCCGCATCGCGGATCATCGTCATCTCGGCGACGCCGTTCTCGGCCGCGCGCTGCGCGACGCCATAGAGCGCATCCAACTCCGCCTCGTCGACGGCGACGATCAGCTTGCCGAGGCGCTTCGCTCGCACGCCGTGCGCGGTACACCACGCGTATAGCAGCCCGTTGCCTTCGAGGCAGAGCATATGCTTGAGCGATCCCGTCGGATAATAGATGCCCGCGTGGATGACGCCGCTGTTGTGCGAACTGGTCTCGTATCCGTAGCCGCCGTGCCGCTCAATAACGGCGACCTGCCGCGTCCGGGAAAGCTCCACGGCGCACGCCAGCCCCACCACGCCGCCGCCGATGATCGCGACTTCCGTATCCATGCTCGAAGTATCGACCAGCGCCGGTGACGGCGCGAATTAGGCACGCGCCTTCCAAGCGCTTACGATGGGTGCCGCCGCAGGCGTGCCAATAGGAAACGGTCTTGTCGGGTCGCCTGAAGTGAGGCGGGCCGGGTGAAAAACACAAAACTGCGGTTCGATGTCGCCTATCGAAACGACCGTCAACCATAGAAATCGACGAAAGGTGACGCCACGTGCGCACAAAGCCAGCGCCATCCGCGCCGCCCATCCGGCGGTTCCTCCATCCGAAACCAACCTCCGCGCTCTCCGCGTCTCCGCGGTGAACCGTCCCGACGACCGAAGACCGACGACTGACGACTGACACCCGTATTCGGTACATTTCCGCATAACGCAGGGAGGGCGCGCATGGCCAGCACCGAATCATTCGACATCACATCGGGCGTGGATCTGCAAGAGATCGACAACGCCGTCAACCAGGCGACGAAGGAGATCTCGCAGCGCTACGACTTC
>CAYWOO010000090.1:0-14301 GCA_964458665.1 uncultured Dehalococcoidia bacterium | reverse complement strand
TGCACGCCAACCATGAGAACGTCGAGTTCCGCGAGATGCAGGGCGCACGCTCCGGCGTCGAACGGATCTCCCATGAGCGTGTCGACGATGACGTTGTTCCCGGTTCGTGCGACTGCCGCGACGGCCGCGTAGAATCCCTCGACCATGCGCTCGCCCACGGCACCAGACACGACGTACCGCCCGCCGTCCGGCGTCTCCTCCACCCGGATCCCGTCTGGGTGATCACCGCTCAAATACCGGGCTGGCAGCCTGGGCAGGAACTCCTCGATGAGCAGGTGAGCGTATGCCTCTTCCAGCGTGTCTTGCAGCGCCCGTGCAATCGACGACTTTCCCGCGCTTGACGTGCCGTTGAGCACAATGATGCGGCCTGCTCGCATCGCACCAGTCCTCCAAGGAAAGCTAGCGGCGTTCTGACTCACGAATCTCCGGTGACCTTCGGCTTGTAGATCCGATTATCACATCTCACGTGTGTCGCCCCCCCCGAGGGTTCGGCCCAGATGGTCGAGAAAGGGTCATTACGCAGAGATTAGTTCCTGGAAGCGCGAAGCGGGAGCAGAACGCCGTCCGCTACTTCCTATCGAGCGTCGCGAGCAGCGCGCGGCAGTCGCGCATGCCGACGCTGTCCCCGAGCGGCCGCAGGAACGCGATTGCCTTCTCGAGGTGCTTGCGCGCCTCGGCCGGCTCCTTGCGCTTGACGAGAAGTTTGGCGAGTTCGAACTCGATCTGGAACCGCAGCCCTTCGAGGTCCGGCGGGAGGGTCGCGCTTAGTTCAGTGAACATATCGTACGCTGTCTGGGAAGCTTTCCTCGCGCGACCCAGTACGAATCCCGGGTTGCGCAAGATAGTGCCTAGCTTGCCTCCGGAATCCATCCCTTCACCCGTGGTCATGCGGGCGTAAATCGTTGCAATGATCACGCCGATTTGCGTGGCGATGCCCGAATAGCCCCCGGTAGCGAACTCGCGCTGCATCGCTTCGATCTGGTCCATGCCTTTCGTGAGTTCGCCGTCCGCAAACATTAGTAACGCCTGATTCCCGCGCTGCCCAAGCGCGAACCCCACATGACCCTGGGCTTCCGCGAAGCGAAGGGCGGATTCGACGAACGCTCTGGCGTCTTCGTATTGGCCCGAGCGGGAGAGGTGCGCTCCGAGGTTCAAGTCGGCGATAGCCCTGTACATGGGATCTGGCGCAGTATCGCGAGAAAGCGCAAATTCTGCGCCCGCCCGATCGGTATCGCCCGTGAATTGGTGAATGGCGCCCAGCGTGTTATGCGCCAGCGACAGCGCCCTGCGACTGTCGCCGGCGGATTCCATCACTTCCTTCACGCGCGCCCGTGCCTTGATGAGATCGCCCATGCCCAGGTAGGCGCGCGAGGCTCCGCACCCGGCCTTGAGCCGGACGTAGCGGTTGTCGCGCTCATCGCCCAACTGCGGGAGCAGGCTGAGAGCCCGTTCGGCGGCAGCGAACGCGTCCGTGCTGAGTCCAGTGTTAAGGAGCGCCCACGACTTTTGCGTCAGCGCATGCGCGACAACGCGGGCGGAGCCGCATTCCTCGCCGAGGGCGATCGCGCGATCCGCAAACACGACCGCTTCGGCCGAATGCATGGTGGAATACGCGACGTAGCAATGCCAGACGAGCCACATGCCGCGTAGGTCCGGATCGGCAACATCGTCGAGTAGGCGGGCATGTTCGGTCATGAGCTGGCTCGATGCCCGGACGTCCGCGGTGTAGTAGCGCAGCAGTTCCCACTCAACGATCAACTCCAGCAGATCGTGATTGCGTTGGGGCGTCTCCGGTTCCGCGAGCAGGATGTCGTACGCAGCGCGATAGTGCGCTTCGGCTTCTGGCAACGCGTACCGCTCGACCGCCTTCTTGCCAGCGATGATAAGGTGTGGGACGGCGCGCTCGGGCGTGTCGCTGTTCTGGAAGTGGTACGCGATCGACTCCGCGTACTCGCGCGATCGATCGCCCAGCAGCTTCTCCATCGCCTGGCCGACGCGCCCGTGCAGCTCGTGCCGCGTGCTGCGCAGCAATCCCGAGTACGCGACCTCCTGCGTCAGCGCGTGCTTGAACAGGTACTCGAGATCCGCGTCGACATCGCGCCGCCGGATCAGGTCCGCGGACTCGAGCGCCGACAGACCGTCTTCGAGCGTCCCCTCACCGCGGCTCACCTGGCTCAGGATCGTGAACAGGAACTCGCGCCCGATGACGGATGCTTCCTGCAAAATGCGCCGGCGCTCCGCGTCCAGCCGATCAATGCGGGACGCGATCACGCCACGAATCGTCGTCGGCACGGATGTCGCGTCGAACTTCCCCGTCAGCGCCCAGCCCTCGCTGTTGCGGGCCAGAACGTGGTTTTCGAGGAGGCCGTTGACGATCTCTTCAACAAAGAACGGATTGCCGCTCGTGCGCCCTTCGAGGAGCGTCACCAGTTCGTCCGGCACGCTGTTGGCGTCAAGGAGCGACTCGACGAGGTCGCGCGTGTCGCGATCCGACAGCTCCGTCAGCTTGATCTCCCGGATGCCGCCCTCGTGAAACGCGAACTCCGGCCGGTAGTTGACGAGCGTCATCACCGCTCCGGACATGCCGCTCGCCAACTGGCGCAAGAGATCTACCGTGGATGGGTCCGCCCAATGGAGGTCCTGCAAGCAGACTACTAGCGGCCCCTGCCCTGCGAGTGCGTGCACGACCACCCGCACCGCCTCCAGCAACCGGCTGCGGTACGCCTCCCGGTCGATCGACGATCCCTGCGAGCCCTCGATGTCGTAGAGCTGGAGCAGCGGCGGCAGAACTTCCGAGGCGTTCTCGACGAGTGCGCCGATACGCTGTTCGAGCTTGCTGCGCACCGTTTCCGACGAGTCCGATTCGTCGATGCCGAGCCGGTTGCTGATGAGATCGGTGATGGCGTAGTACGGAATGTTCTGTGCGAACGGGTAGGCGCGACCCTCCAGCCAGGTGGCGTCGGTCGCGATGCGCGTGCGGAACTCTTCTACCAGCCGCGTCTTTCCCGAGCCGGCCTCGGCGGAAATAGCGACGAACGACGGCTCGCCTTTGCGCGCACGATCGAATTCGTCGCGCAAGAGGCTCAGTTCCGATTCTCGGCCAACGAATCGGCCGGAGCGTCGTGCCGGAGTGACGTGACGTGCGGCGAGTGACACGACGCGCGCGACCGCGACTGGCTCGCCCTTCCCCTTGAGATCGTGCAGGCCCATGTCTTCGAGATCGAACGTGTCCTCGATTGCGCGGCGCGTCTCCGGCCCGACGAGGATCTGCCCCGTCGTGCCGAGCGATGACAGCCGCGCCGCGACATTAATCGTGTCACCGAGCGGTCCGGTCTGCTTGCCGTCGAGCACCGACTCGCTCGTGAGCACCACGCCCGTGTTGATGCCGGTGTGCATGCCGATCGGCGACCCGATGCGCGGCTCGACATCGCGGTTCAGCGCCTCAACTGCCTCATGTAGTTCGAGCACAGCGCGGACGGCACGCAGCGGGTCGTCCTCGTGCGCGACCGGGTCGCCGAACACCGCCATCACCGCATCGCCGAGCAGCTTCGTGACGCGCCCGTCGTACCTGCCGACGATCTCGCCAGCCCGATCCCAGATCTTGTTGACGATATCGCGTACGTCCTCTGGGTCGAGCCGCTCGTTCAGTGCCGTGAACCCCGAGAGGTCGGAGAAGAGCACCGTGACCTGGCGCCGCTCCTGCGTCGGTGCGGCGATCGTGGCCAATGCCGGAGCGGCCGGTGCCGCGCCAGCGCCGTCGCGTTCACAAGCATCGAGGAACGAGCGCGCATCAGCGTTCTCGGGGTCGAGGCGCAACACATCGCCGGCGAGCGCCCGCACGCGCGTCCAGTCGCGCTCGACGAGTGCCGCTTCGGTCTCGTCAAGAAGACGGTCAATCTGACGCTGGATGCGTTCGCCTGGCATGTACTCCCCTGTAGGCGCGCGTGTATCCACAGATGATCCTTGAACGAACCTGCCAGGTCAATCGACGAGCGGTACGACCGCCGAGTCAGGAGCTTCGCCTGTCCGGCCATCCGCCCGAGCCCGTTACACGGCCCCGCACCCCGCATCCCGCTGCTACGCTGCCCACGCCATGCCGCACTTCCACTACCGCGAACTCGACGAGCTCCGCGCCGACATCGCGGCCCGCGGCCACGCGATCGGCGTCGCCGACGACCTCGCGCGCGTCGCCGAGCCCGTGCGCATCGGCGATCGCGTCGCGTCGAATCGCATGGCGGTGCACCCCATGGAGGGATGCGACGGCAACGCCGACGGCACGCCGGGCGACCTGACCTTCCGCCGCTGGCGCCGCTTCGCGCAGGGCGGCGCCGCGCTGCTTTGGGGCGAGGCGACCGCCGTCGTACCCGAAGCTCGCGCCAACCCGCGGCAGCTCCTCATCTCGCCGCAAACCGCCCCGGAACTGAAACGCCTGCTCGATGAGACGCGCGCTGCCCGCCGCGAGCGATTCGGGACGGCCGACGGATTCATCGTCGGCCTACAGCTCACCCACTCCGGCCGCTGGTCGCACCGCGCGCCGATTATCGCGCAGCACGGCGCAGCGATCGATGCGGTGCGCGCGTCCGAAGCCCTCATCAGCGATGACCAGCTGGAGCAGCTCGAAGATCGCTTCATTGATGCGGCATTGCTCGCACGCGACATCGGCTTCGACTTTGTCGACATCAAGCAGTGCCACACGTACCTGCTGAACGAACTGCTCGGCGCGCGCTCGCGTCCCGGCCGCTACGGCGGCGACTTCGATGGCCGCACGCTGTTCGTCCGCAACGTCTTCGCGAAGATCCGCGCGCGCGTCGGCGACTCGTTGCTGCTCGCAACGCGCATGAACGTCTACGACGGCGTCCCCCAACGCCCCGGCGCCGACGGCATCGGTGCGGCCGCTGCCGTCGCGAGGCCGTACCTAGACGCGTGGGGCACAGACGCCGACGACCCGTCGCGCGCCGATCTCGACGAGCCGCTGCGCCTCATCGGCGAGTTGCGCGCGCTCGGCCTCGCGATGATCAATGTCACTGCAGGCAGCCCGTACTACAACTCCCACATCGGCCGCCCATTCGACAAACCGCCGATCGACGGCTACATCCCGCCCGAGCACCCACTCGCCGGCGTCGAGCGCCATCTGCGTCTCACCGCCGAGGTGCAGCGCGCGTATCCGGAGCTTCCCGTCATCGGCACCGGCTACTCCTGGCTCCGCCACTACGCCCTCAACGTCGCCGAAACCAGCATCGCGAGCGGCAACGTCACCATGGTCGGCCTCGGCCGCGGCGCCCTCGCCTATCCCGACTTCGCCGCCGACGCGCTGGAACACGGCCGCATGGAGCGCGACAAATCATGCATCGGCGTCAGCTACTGCACCGCCCTCATGCGCGCCAAACACAACGACTTCGGCCAGTACGCCACCGGCTGCGTCCCCCGCGACCGCCAATACGCCGAGTCCTTCAAGCAAGCCCAACGCACAGAAGGCTGGCGCTAGCGCGGCCGTCTCATTGGAGTCACGTCGCTCGTCAGAATGAACATGGAGCGCAGGCGCCCCGCCCGTCGTCCCTCCGATTTCCACCACCAACTCCCCATCCCAGTCCCTCTCCCCTAGTGGGAGAGGGTGGCCGAAGACCGGGAGAGGGGCCCGCATCCACCACCGCCCCTCCATCCACTTCGGCCCTCTCCCGGTGGGAGAGGGTGGTCGCCTCAGGCGACCGGGTGAGGGCCCGCCCGCCACGGGCATATACTTCACCACCATGACGACACTCGACCTCTGCGGCCTGATCCCCGCAACCCTCCTCCCCCTCACCGCCGATCACCAGATCGACGAGGCCGCGCTGCGCGCCTACATCCGCTGGCTCCTGTCGTTCGATGGTCTCGCCGCCCTCGCCGTCAACATGGACACCGGCGAGGGCCCGCACCTGTCGCGCGAAGAGCGTCGCCGGGTGCTGACCATCTACGCCGGCGAAGTCGCCGGCCGGCTACCACTGCTCGCCGGGATCAGCGCGCGCTATACGGCGGAAGCGATCGACCTCGCGCGCGACGCGCAGAGCGCCGGAGCAAGCGGCCTCGTCATCTTCCCTATCCCGGCGTTCGTCGGCGAAGGGCTGCCACCGGAGATCCCGTACGAGTACCACCGCGCCATCGCCGACGCCGTCCCGCTGCCGATGGTGCTCTTCCAGCTCCAGCCCGCGCTCGCCGGCGTGCTCTTTTCGCGCGAGACGCTCCTGCGCCTGATCGACATCCCCACGGTCGTCGCCATTAAGGAAGCCTCGTTCGATGCGGTCCGCTTCGTCGAAACGCGCCGCATCCTCGATGAAGCGCCGCGCCGCATCACGCTGCTCACGGGCAACGACAACTTCATCCTCGAGTCCTTCGTCCTCGGCGGCGAGGGCGCGCTCATCGGCTTCGGCACCATCGCCCTCGCCGAGCAGGTCGAGATGTTCCGCCTCCTCGCTGCCGGCGACATCGAGTCCGCGTCGCGCATCAACGAGGCCGTCGTCCGCCCGCTCGCTGATGCGCTCTTCGCGGCGCCCGTCCGCAACTACCGCGCCCGCATGAAGGAAGCGCTGCGCCAGCTCGGCGTCATCCCCAACGCCCATATGCGCCCGCCCCTCCTCGACCTGGATGCACAAGAGCGGGAATCCGTCCGCAGCGCCCTGGCGAACGTTGCGCTCCGCAATCCGATTCCTACTCCCTAAATCTCTTCGCGCCCTTCGCGGCTTCGCGGTGAACCTAACCCCGCGGCTTTGCGGTGAACCCAAAAGATTGTCAGTCTTCCGTCGGAGGCACCACATGCCAGACCAACTCGGCATCGCCATCATCGGCGCAGGCGACATCGCAAACAGCCACCTGCTCGCGTTCCGCAGTCGCGCCAACCGCGACCTCGCCCGCGTCGTCGGCATCGCCGACATCGACGACGCGCGCGCGAACGCGCAGGCCGCCACGTACGAGATCGAACGCACGTACGCGGCGTTTGAACAAGCACTCGCCGATCCCGGCGTGCACGCCGTCTGCATCTGCACGCCGCCGTTCCTCCACGTCGAGCAGAGCGTGGCCGCATTGCGTGCCGGCAAGCACGTCCTCTGCGAAAAGCCTGTATCGCCCAACCTCGCCGGTCTCGATGCCATCGCAGCCGCCGAGCGGGACGGCGGCGCCGTATTTTCGGGCGTCTTCCAGCACCGCGTCGGACAGGGTGCGCAACAGGTGAAGGCGCTCGTCGAAGCCGGGCGCTTTGGCCCCCTGCGCTTCGGCCTCTCCGAAACGATCTGGCAGCGCCCCCGGTCTTACTACGATGTTTGGTGGCGCGGCACGTGGGAGAAAGAGGCTGGCGGCGTTTCGATGGCCCACGGCATCCACAGCATCGACACGCTCATGTGGCTCATGGGCGAACCCGCGTCGCTCGTCGCTGATGCCGCAACGGTGAAGATGGACATCGAGGTGGAAGATACATCGGCCGCGATCGTGCGCTTTCGCAACGGCGCGATGGCACAGATCGTCGTCACCATCAACGCCCAGAACAACCGCAGCCGCCTCGAAATCTTCGGCGACGAACTGCAGGCGGTATCGTCCGAATCGCCCTACGGCCCAACGAGCGGTCCGTTCCGCCTGACATCGCTCGATCCGGCGGTCGCGGAGCGCGCCGTCGAAGAGGCAGCGCAACTCGTCCCCGACGAAACGAAGTACCTGCACGTCGCCATGGTCCACGACTTCCTCGGCGCGATCATCGACAAGCGCAAGCCTCTCGTGACGGTCGACGAGTGCCGCCGCTCGATGGAGATCATCACCGGCATCTACAAGTCCGCGATGACCGGCGCCCGCGTCGAATTCCCCATCACGCCCGACGACCCCTTCTACAACAAGATCCCGCCCGCCGGCTTCGGCCTCGTGCCGGTTCGAAGCACGGAGACCACGCGATGACCACGATCCGCATCGGTCCCGCAGCCACAGCGCGCGCGAATTTCATCGCCGAGGCAACACTGCCCGCCGGGTCGAACGTCATCGGCGATTGGGAGATGGTCGACGCCGTCGACGGCTCTGCAACACCCGCGCAGATCGACCAGATCGGCGCCTCGCCGCGCGTCTCGTGGTACGTCGGCGCACTCGCCGCCGGCGAGCAGCGCACCTTCGGACTACGTGCCGCCAGCGAAGCGCCGGACCAGAAGCGCGGCATCGTCCTCGACGATCAGCCGGAAGACGGCCGCGTTGTCGTCTACTACGGCGGTCTGCTGCAGACCATCTATCACTACGGCATGCCCAACTACCGCCCGCGCTTCGCGCCCAACGTCGCGCCAGCTGGGCGTGCGGACTCCGGCGTCAGCACGATGGACGGCTCGCAGCCCAAATCGATCACCAGCGATAGCCCGCCGGATCACACCTGGCATCGCTCGCTCTGGTACGCCTGCGGCGACCTCAACGGCGTCGACTTCTATCTTGAACCCGCGGGAGCAAACATCGGCTACGGCCCGCACGTTGGAACGGGCTATGGCCGCATCATGCACCGTTCGTTCGACTGGACCGCATCCGGCCCCGTCTGGGGCGGCTTCCAGCAGCGCGCGCAATGGGTCGCACCCGATGGCCGCATCCTGCTCGACGACGTGCGCCGCTTCCGCATCTTCCGACTCAAGGGACGGCTGCGCCTATGGGACATCGAAGCCGATTTCACGCCGCACGACGAGCCTGTCACCTTCGGCCAAACCAACGAGAACGCGTTGCCCCTGATGCGCGTCGCCGACATCATCGATGAATGGGACGGCGGCACGATGTCGATCTCCACGGGCATCACCGGGTCACCGAACTGCTTCGGTCAGCGCGCCGAATGGGCCGACTGCAGCGGCCCGTTCTCTCGCGCGCCCGGTCAGGAGCAGGAGATCTACGGCATCGCCATGCTCGACCATCCATCGAATCGCAACCACCCGAACGCCTGGTTCGTCCGCGGCTACGGCCCCGTCGGCACGAATCTTCCGTACTTCGATGGCGCGCTCACGCTCGCCCGCGGCGAAACCTGGTCGCTGCGCCACCGCCTCTATATCCACCAGGGATACGCAGCCGAAGGCGCCGTCGCTGCCCGCTTCGACGAGTATGCACACCCCGTGACAGCAGCCGCTGAGTAG
Organism: uncultured Dehalococcoidia bacterium; assembly: GCA_964458665.1. Taxonomy (GTDB): domain Bacteria; phylum Chloroflexota; class Dehalococcoidia; order DSTF01; family JACRBR01; genus JANXYW01. The sequence continues at coordinate 5,197 of CAYWOO010000090.1, read as the reverse complement.
CCGGCCGCAGAACGCGTTCTATCGGAGCGTATCCGTTCAGCCCGCGCCGCTCGAGGCTAGCATTCTGTTCGGAGCGCGGGCATTCAGCCCGCGTCGTGCCAAATCAGAAGGGCCTGCGATAAGCTGACGCGAAGCGTGGAGCATAGGCGTCCTCGCCTGTGCGTCCGGCAAAGCCGGACCGACGCAGTACAGCGCCTCTCGTAGCGAATTCGACCGCGTGCGAGGCCACATTCTCTTCGGAGCGCGGGCATTCAGCCCGCGTCGTGCGTGCGCAAGACCTGCGATAAGCTGACGCGAAGAAGAGAGATCTAGATACTGATCCTGATCTTGTTGCTAACCGGGGATCGGAGCCACACAATGACAACCACCGACGAGAAATACATCATCCGCAGCCTCAATACGACGCCCGAGGAACGCGGCGTCTGCGGCTGGCGCAAGACGCTCGTCACGCACGACGATACGCCTGTAGCGAACGTCTCACACCTTCGCATCGATGACAGCAAGAAGCACTACCATCGCGAAATGACGGAGTTCTACTACGTCCTCAGCGGCGGCGGCACCATCTGGCTCGATGGCGAGACGCGCGAAATCACAACTGGTGACCTCGTCGTCATCAAACCCGGCACATGGCACACTTCCGACGGCGTCATGGACGTGCTGATCCTCGGCGTCCCTGCCGGCGAAAAAACAGATATCTGGTTCGAGTAGCGTGACCGAATTCGACATGCGCGCCGCGCAGCTCTTCGACGAAGGCGCGCGCATGCTCGCGGCGCTCTGGGACGACGATGTCGCGATGGTGGGCACGTCGGAGGCGTTCGACATCCACACGCCGCGCGGCACACTCGCCTACGCGCATGTCCTCGTCCGCGTTGGCGATACCCAACGCGCCGAACGCGCGATACGCAGCGTGCTCGCGTTACAGGAGACCCGCCCGCAGGACGCCCACTACGGCAACTTCCGCTGGCGCCTCGAAGAGGAGTGCGTCCGCGACCTCAACGGCGTCGAATTCATGCTCGATGATCTGATCGAACTCACCCGCGAACACACCGCATCGCTATCCGCCAACATCATCGCCGAAATGCGTACAGCGATCGCCCTCGGCCTCGCCGAAATCGAACGCCTCGACGTGCATCCGTCCTACACGAACATCGTCCTCAGCGACATCGCGAACGCGGTCCTCGGCGGTGAACTGCTCAATGATGCCCACTACACCGGGCGCGGCGCCCGCCGCCTCGACGAGTGGCTCGCGTTCACGAACGCGTCCGGCGCCCCGCACGAGTTCAACAGCGCCACGTATGCCGCCGTCGACATCCTGCGCCTCGCAGCCATCGTCGAGCACACGCGCGATCCGCACATCGCCCTCAAGGCGCGCGTCGCCGAAGAGCGGCTCTGGCTGCATGTCGCAGCGCACTACCACCCCGGCCTCGCGCAGCTCGCCGGCCCGCACTCCCGCGCCTACTTCGATGGTTGGAGCGGCGCCGGAGGCTACCTCAAGCTCGTCCTCTGGCGCATCCTCGGCGATGAAGCGCTGCGCCGCGAGACGCCGTACGCGCCGCGCACCCGCGAGGAGTGCGAGATCGGCGTGGCGCTCGCGACGCTCCACTGCCCCGGCTACATCGAGCACTGGCTGCGCGAAAAGCAATATCCGTTCGAGGCGCGCGAAACCGCGAGCGCCTCACTCGGCCTCGATGTCACGACGTACATGGCGGAGAACTACACACTTGGCACCGCATCACGCTCGTACAACTGCGGCGAACCGCCGGAGCTCTGGCCCGGATTCAACTCGCTGCACCTCTACGCGAAGCGGGCAGCACATCCCGGGTACGGCGCGATGCATGTCCGCTACATCGTGAACGACAAGGCGCCCGGCACCGGTCACGAGCCCGATGATCTTTGGGAAGAGGGCCAGCACGTCGCCGCACAGCACCGCAACCGCGCGATCGTCGCCTACGCGCCGCTGCCCCGCGCCGCGCCCGCGCGCAGCTACAAGCTCTCGATCCGCATGCTAGGCGTCTCGCTCGAAGATGAAGTCTGGGTCGATGATCGCCGCATCGACGGATGGCCCGCGCGCATCGAACCGGAGGAGCGCGTCGTCATCGCGTTCGGCGATGCGTACGTCGCGCTCATCCCGCTGAAGCAGACCGACATGGGTAGCGACGCTCCGATCGAATTGAACTTCGTCGATGGCACGCTCACGCTCGACATCTACAACTACCAGGGACCAGCCAAGACGTTCTGGGAGTACCGCTCGCACAGCGGCGCCTTCTTCAAAGGCAACGTCCGCAACGCCTTCGCGATTGAAACCGCCGATCGCGCGACCTTCGCAGCCATCGACGCCTTTCGCACCCACATCGCGGCGTCAACGATCAGCGACACCACGGTCGAACGCCAACGCAAGATCGAGTACGCATCCGAAGGCGGTTCCATCGCACTCACCTACAGTCTCTGGGACATGTCTTTGGTGGAACGCCACTACGACGGCACACTCTACGCGCCGCCCGCAGCCAACGTCGGCGCCATGGACGGCACCGGCCCGCAGCACATCCAAACCACCGACACCACCACCCAACTCGGCCGAGCTACGCTGCACACCGCGACCGCCACGCCGCACTGGCTCGTCGCCAACGACGAAGCCCGTCGCTACATCGCCATCAACCCCTCCAACACCGCAACGCCAATCCGCCTCACCACACCCACCACCGAAATCATCTGCGAATCCCTCCCTCACGCCCGCATCGACCTCGACGAAACCACCAACACCGCCCGCATCGACACGACATCCACCGCCCCGGGCAAGATCCACACAACCCCCACCACCCTCCGCCTCATCATCAACGGGATAGAGCAGCCGCGCCCGCAATAGGCCCCCAAACTTCGTGCTCCTTCGTGTCCTTCGTGGCTCCCGTTCTCCTAACTCCTCCTCTGCGCTCTTTGCGCCTTTGCGGTGAACCTTCCTCTCCCTCCCAACTTCTCTTCCGCGCTCTCCGCGGCTCCGCGATGAATCTTCCAGCCCCTTCGCGCCTTTGCGGTGAACCCCGCCGTCGTAGATCATCACCCCATGACCACGCTCCCGTCCAACGCCACCGGCCCGCCCGGCGCCAGCAAGCTCATGTCCGCGCACGATGCCGTGGCGCGGTTCGTGCACGACGGTGACAGCGTCTTCCTCGGCTACGCATCGTGGGCCAACGCGCTCGAATGGGAGATCGCCCGCCAGCGCAAAAAGCACCTGACGCCCATCGCCACCGTCGGCTCGATCCTGCTGCCGCTGCTCGGTTGCGCCGATCGTCTGATCACGGCGTACGCGCTCGGCGCGCTCTCGCCTTGGTTCAAGCAGCGCCTCCAGGCCGGCGAGTGGCAGATCGAGGACTACACCAATCAGAGCATCGCACTGATGTTCATGGCCGGCGCGCTCGGCATGCCGTTCATCCCCACGCGCTCCATGCTTGGCACCGACTTCGTCACGGACGCCTACTACCCGCAGCCGAACGGCTTCCTCGGCAAGGACAAGCTGCGCGTCATCGAGTCGCCGTTTGGCGGCGAGAAGGTGGTCGCGCTACCGGCGCTTCGCCCCGACGTCGCGTGCGTGCATGTGCAGTGGGCCGATGAGGACGGCAACGCCGCGTTCTGGGGCGGCCACGGCGAGGTGCGCTGGGGCCTCTGGGCGTCGAAGCGCATCATCATCTCCGCCGAGGAGATCGTCCCGCGCAGCGTCCTCCGCTCCGACCCGCATCGCGTCACCGTGCCCGGCTTCATGGTCGATGCCGTCGTCCACCTGCCGTTCGGCGCGCTGCCGTGGGGCCTGCCCGCCTACTACAAGTCCTCACCGCACATGCAGGCCGACTACTTCGCCGGACTGCGGACAGAAGCAGGCTTCCCCGAAGTGATCGCGCGCTGGATCGACGGCTGCGCCGACCACGCCGCATTTCTCGCGCTGTACGAAGAGCGCTTCGGGGAAGGTGCGCTCGACAAACTGCGCGTCGACCGCACGTGGCAGCCCGAGCGCCCGATTCACTACGGCTGGAAGGCGGCGCAATGATCGGTGAGTACTCGCTGCAGGAGATGATGGTGATCCAGGCCGCGCGCGAGATCGCGCCGTCGCGCAGCGTCTTCGTCGGCATGGGTCTACCGATGCTCGCGACCGCCATCGCCAAGCTCCACCACAACCCTGCGCTGGCCTACTGCACCGAAGTCGGCGTCGGCGATTGGAACCCGCCGCCCGATGAAGTCGACCACGCCCCCAACGGCGTCGCCGATCCGATCCTCTATCGCGGCGCGGCGTACATCGGCGATATGGTCGATGCGCTCGGCGGCTGGCTCATGGGCGATCGCCTCGAAGTCGCCGTGCTCACCGCCGCCGAGGTCGATCGCTACGGCAACCTCAACGCATTGCTCATCGGCGATCCCGCGAACCCCGACACGCGCCTGCCTGGCACCGCCGGTAACACCGACGCCGCCTGCCTCGCCCGCCGCGTCATCACCATCATGTCGCTCGAACCGCGCCGCTTCGTCGAACGCGTGTCGTTCCTCAGCAGCCCCGGCTACATCACCGGCCCCGGCGCCCGCCGCGCCGCCGGACTCTCGCCCCAGGGCCCGAACCTCGTAGTAAGCACCATGGGCGTCTTTAACTTCGACACAGAAGACGGGGGCGACACCAACACCTGCGAACTGCAACTAGCGAAGACCTACCCCACCATCCCAGCCGAGGCCGTAGCCGCCATGATCCCCTGGCGCCTCCGCATCGCTGACGACATCGAAGGGTGCCCTCCACCCACCGAAGAAGAACTCCACTGGCTCCGCCACCTCGACCCCGGCCCCACGTACCTGCGCCCGGGACGGTACTGACAGCCGCCGATCCCTTACTCGGTTGGCTGATCCGACGGCACGAGCGGCTCAATCGCGACGATTAGCGGCTGCAGATCCTCCTCGACGACGTGCCAGACTTTCGAGAGATTCACGAACATATGGGGTTGTTGCTGAAGGGTCCTACGTCGGGGCGATGCGTGGTGCGAGCAAGGTCGCTGTGCGCCACGAAGTTTGCAGCCAAGCGAGAAGGCGAGGCGCCACGGCGGGGCCGGGCTTCCGCACTCTGCTTCGGACCGCCCTCTTGATGTTCATCGCCGCTGCTGTGAGCCACAGCTGGATCTGGACACGCCGTCTTCCCCGGAACCGCGTACGTCGCAACCCGTGCAGTTCTTTC
>CAYWOO010000089.1:0-6993 GCA_964458665.1 uncultured Dehalococcoidia bacterium | reverse complement strand
GGCTTGACCCACGTGGCGAGCGTGATGTTGCCCGAGATGTCGAGGCAGGCATCATCGGCCACGCTGGCCCAGTCGGCGGCAGCGCCGGGCAACGAGAGGGTCTTGGCGCCGATCCCGCCAGCGACGCGGGTCGCGGCTCCGAGCAGCGTGGCATTGTTGGGAGAGCCGGCCGCATCGAGCGCAACGCCGCTCGCCTCCTCGAATCCCCATAGGCCGACCAGCCCGTCACCGGAATCGCAGGGCAGCGGCGTATTCGTCGCCGTCGGTGTATTGGTGGCTGTCCCGGTGGACGTGGCGGTTCCGACCGGCGTGTTCGTCGTGGTTGGCGTGTTTGTCGCCGTAGCAGTTGGCGTCGGTGTGCTCCCGCAGGCGCCGTGGGTTGCGGTGGTACCGGAGTCGGTGAAGGTCTGGCTGGCGATCGGGACGAATTGCCAGTCGTAGCTCGCGGGGTGAAGCGTGAGCTTCATCACGCCGAATGTGGCGCCGCTGTACGCCTGGCTGTTCGCTGCCCCCGAACTCCCGCCTCCAACATTGATACCGCCCGTGCCAACGATGAACGCGCGCATGCCGCACGCGTTATCGAGCCCGCCGGCGGCATTCAGGGGCGCGAATCGTTGGTAGAAGTGGTCATGTCCCGCGAGGTTTATGTCGGCGCCGAAGTCGTACAGCGCTTGCCAGAGGGGCTGCATGTTCGTCGCGGTTGTGCCGGAACTGAACCGCGGCTTGTGCCACATCGAGATCACGTTCTTTGATGCGTTCGCGGCGAGGTCTCCGCGGAGCCACGTCTCCTGTGGAGATCCGACGTTGCATGCGGTGGTGCCGATGCCATTCGGGAGAGCGAGGCACTCGGAATTGAGCACTACGACATGCCAGAACGCGTCAATGTCGTAGCTGTAGTAGCCCTTGTCGCGGTCACCGGCCGGTCCCGTGAACTGGCCGACGCCGTTGAAGTAGTCGTAATAGCCGGTCGCATTCGCGTTGTCGTTGTAGTCGTGATTGCCGGCGACGGGCCTCGTCCGCGCTTTGTGGCGGCCCCAGGTGTCGTTGTAGCAGGGGGTGAACTCGGCGGCCATGCCATTCGGGTAGACGTTGTCGCCGAGTGTGAACACCGAGCCCGGGATGCCATCGAGCAGCAGCGCTGTGGCTTCGTCGGTGGTCACGCTGCACGATGCGATGTCACCGGCACCCACGAGCACGGGATCGCTGGAGGAGACCGTTGGCGTGGCAGTCGGCGTGTTGGTGGCCGGCGGCGTATTAGTCGGCGTGCCGGTGGGCGTGGGCGTGCCGACTGATGTATTCGTAGGAGTTGGCGTGCTTGCGCTCGTGCTGATCTTCACGCCGGGGGCGCCGCCTGGCACGTTGGCGCTGGCCGCATTGGAAGCGAGGATCACCACTTCGGTGGACCAGTTCTGCTTCGTGCTGGTGGCGTTGTTGACGCCGCCGGTGATCAGCGTCTGCTGCGGCCCGAAGGAGATGGGTGAGAGCTGCGATTCCTTATAGACGATGTTGTTGAGGCCTTCACTGGAGGTGTAGACGACGCGCACGGTCCCGGCTGCCTCGTTGAGCAGAAGGATGCCGCGCGTACCGGACTGGTCCACTTCTATAGAGAGGGTCCCAGGTGCCGCCGGGCCGGCGGATCAACATGGCGATCTTTGGATAGCCGGTGGTGTCGTAGCTTGTCTTCACCGCCGCGTAGAGTGTGCCGTCCGCGGCGACCTTCGTGTTCATATGGTCGTCGGCCATCCCGAGTCCGACGTTCAGGGCGGATGCCGACGCCGGCACTTCGTCCGCAGACCAGGTGTTCGGATCCGCGCCATCGACATGCAGCCGGAAGCCGAAACGTTGCGTGTCCTGGTTCGACCAGAGGACGCCCAGCGTCCCGTTCGGGAGCGCCTGAACAACGCTGATATCGTCGTCCTTGATTCCTGTCGCGAGCGACGCGCTCAGCGCTGTGAACGACGAATAGGGTGCGTCGCTGTAAAACACCTCGACGGTCGTGGCGGCTTCCGTGGCAAGCCACATGCGGCCCGTCGAATCAATATCTATGGTCGCTGTCTCATTGCCGGAAGGAAGCGACACCGACGTAGCCGTCGGCCTCGTGGTCCATAGCTGGTAGGTACCGGCGACGTACTCGACGGAGACGAGTTGCGTTGTGCCACCGTACAGGAGGATGTGCGCGACGTTGCCCACGGGTTTCACGTCGGCATGCCTGGTCGTGCTCGATGACAGCTGCAACACGCTCGTCCAGGTGTTGTTTGCTTCGAGTTTCCAGAGCCAGGTGCCTGCGGTGGCCGTACTCTTCGGCATGACGGCCCACCACGAGCCGTTGTACGTCCAGACCTTGGACTGCGGCTTCTCGCCTGTGTCGGCGGACGCGGCGATAGCGGTAAGTGGCGTGACCGTGTCTGCGGCGGTCGCGTTCCGTGAAACCGGAATAGCCAGGAAGAGTACGAGCGCGACAAGCGAGAGCAGGAGTCCGGCGCACTGCTTACCGCCGCTGAAACGATGCATAATCGGAGACTCCCCTGGTGATCGCCTCATGTAGGCGATCGTGCTCATGGCAGTTCTTCGGCGATGGGGCCAACCGGCCCAACCGCTGTAGGTTTGTTCTTCTCTCTTCTCGATACGAGGGCGAGTACCTTCGGGGGAGCGGCAGTCCAGGTGATATGGAGTGTGACCGCGGTCGCCGGCTCGACTCCCCCGAACCAGGCCGACAACCGGAAGACGGCCTGCCGACGAAAGCAAGCAAGGATGGGTTGGCGGAGGCCCTCCTCCGGTCGGCGACGACAACGACACGGCGAGGTGCCTGCGGCGGTGCTGCCTGGCGCGATACGTTCGATGGCCAAGCGGCACGCGCGGCCAACCTCGGCTCAGGCGGGGGACCTATGCGGGGTAGCGCGATCCGGTGGCGGTGGCTGAGTGCTGCCACCGGATCGTCACAGGGCGATTGCGCGCTTGTGACTTACCCACTGTCAAGCGGAAATGGGGTACAAAATGTCTCGATAGGGAAAAGAGATCACTGGCATTAGAGAATCTCGGGAAATTACGAAGCATCTGAGCGCGCCGCCGGGCGGGTCGCTCCGAATGATGGAGCGATGCGCGTTCAGCGGCATAGGCGGGAGGAGGCACGCCACTGATGCCCGTCCGGAGGGGCGCCAGCGGACGGCCGTACTCCTTTTGCTTCCAATGCTCCGGTATTCTTGATGTATGCGGGACGGGTTGCGGTCAGTTTCTGTCGATGCCCTTGCTGACAGCCGGAATCGCGCAATCCGAATCTACGCCGGGGTGGCGGAACTGGCATACGCAGCGGACTTAAAATCCGTGGGCCGAAAGGTCTTGAGGGTTCGACCCCCTCCCCCGGCACCAGCAACTGAGACGACATGGGTTTTGCGATGGCAATTCTGGTCGACGCCGACGCGCGGTGTTGGCCGGAGCCCGCGCCACGGGACTGATGACGTGTACGCGCGGGCTGACCGCCCGCGCTCCGAAAATTGGGCTGGATCGTGCGCGTTCGTGTTCTCTAGATACGCGCGATTCTGGATCGGAGCCGCCACGGGGCATTCGGCGGAGTGCGCTGAATGACCGTGCTCCGGATTGCCGACGCAGACGCGCGGGCTGAATGCCCACCGGAATGAGTGCTGGATTGTGCGCGGCTAGATTTGGCTGTAGCCGGTGCCGCGCATGGCGGGATCGACGCCGATGCCTTTGCCCTGCTCGATCCAGCCGAACTCCTTGAGGATCTGCTGGCTGTAGGTGACGCGGCCGCTGACCTTCTCGATCGGTTCTGTCGCCAGGAGCAGCGCGGCCTGCGCCATGATCGATGGCGGTTCGCCGTTCGGATCGTCGAGGCCGCGAACGAGCTTGTGGTGCACGGTGCCGGCCGTCGGCACGACCTGCGAGGGCGAGAAGCACGTCACGGAGACGCCGTGCTGGTACACCTCGGCGGCGAGGCCTTGCGTGAAGCGTTCGAGCGCGGCCTTCTCGGCGCCGTAGCAGGTGCCGCCCATCTCGAATCGGGGGTTCGACTTGTAGGGGCCGCGGCCGGGGCCGATGGCGGCGCCGGACGAGATGTTGACGATGCTGCCGCCCTTCCGTTCGATCATGTCTTGCAGCACGAGCTTGCTGAGGATGAACGGCGCGTGGAAGTTCACGGCCCACGACCGCATCCAGCGGTTCGTCGGATAGTCCTTGATGGGGATGAAGTAGGTGAGTGCGGCGTTGTTCACGAGCACGTCGATGGGTCCGTAGGCGTTGTGCGCGGCGCTGATCAGCTTTTCGCATTCCGACTCTTCGGAGATGTCGACCGCGACCGGCGTCGCCTCGCCACCGTCGGCGCGGATGGCGGCGACGGTCTTCTCGAGCGAACCCTCGAACGCGTGATCGCCCTCGTGGAGGGTGCGCGCGGCGCAGACGACCTTGCCGCCTTCGGCCGCGAAGACGCGCGCGATCTCCGCGCCGATGCCGCGGCTGGTGCCGGTGACGACTGCTACTTTGCCATCGAGCTTGCCCATCTTGTCTCTCCTTCGCGCTGTTGTCGAATGCGGAGTCACATCATGCCACGCTTGCTCCATACGTTCGAGCCGCCCAGACTGGAATCGGAGGCGGCATGCGCATCGATTCCATCTACATCTCGCCGGTGAAGTCGCTCGCGCTGCAGCGACTGGAGCGCGCGATGCTGGGCAAGCACGGGATCGTCGAGGATCGGCGGTTCTTCCTTATCAGCGACAAGGCGCGGCTCGTGACGCAGCGCGAAGTGGCGTCGCTGACCCAGGTGCGGGCTGCGTTCACGCGCGAGCCGGACGTGCTGCGGTTGGAGTTCCCGGATGGAAGGGTCGTCGAAAACGCGCCCGTGTCTGGCGAGCCGATCACGTCACGCTTCTTCGGCGAGCGCGACGTCGACGGCTTTCTGGTCGACGGGCCCTGGGCTGAGGCTGTGTCGGAGTTCGCCGGTATGCCGCTGCGGCTGGTGCGCGCAGCGAAGTCGGCGTTCGACGGGTTTCCGGTGTCGATCTGCTCGGAGGCATCCATCGAGGCGCTGCGGGCGAGTTCCGGCGAGGCATCGATCGACGAGCGGCGCTTCCGTCCGAACTTCTACATCTCTGGTTGCGACGCGCATGGCGAGGACGCCTGGATCGGCGGTCGCGTGCGCATTGGTGGGGCGATCGTGAAGGTGGCGATGGCCGATCCGCGTTGCGCGATCATCACGCACGATCCGGACACCGGCGAACGGGACATGGGCACGCTGAAGATGATCGCCGCGTACCGGCCGACGGAGTCGAAGGAAGTGAACTTTGGCGTGTACGCCAGCGTAGAGACTGCGGGCGAGATCGCCGTCGGCGATGACGTCGAGCCACTGTAGGTGCGGCCGCCCGCACCAAGGAGATTCGTATGAACGACACAGTCGAGCAAGTTGTCCCCATCATCCGCGAGAACCGGCGGAAGTTCGAGGAGTTCTGCTTCTCGCTCTCGGAGGACGAACTGGCGAGGCCGGTGCCGGACAGCACCTGGATCGTGAAGGACTTCGCTTCGCATCTCGCGACGCTCGACATCTACTTCAACGCCTCCGTCGGGACAGTGGAACGCGGCGGTGCGATGGACATGACGCGCGATGCGGACGGCGCCGCGTTCGACCTCGACGTATGGAACGACCAGCAGGTCGCCGAGCGCCGCGGTTGGTCGATGCAGCGGATCTTCGAAGAAGCGGCGACCAATCGCGAACAGCTGATCACCTCGTTCGGCCGCTTGAGCGAAGAGCAGATAGCGCGGGCCATGCACTTCAGCGACCCCAAGCGCGGTGCGGCGGACTTCCCGCTGAAGGCGTTCCTCGTCGGCTGGGCGCAGCACGACCCGATTCACACCGCTGACATGCTGAAAGCGCTGCCGGAGCGCGCCAGCGACGCGGCGTTGCAAGCGTGGCTCGCGAACCCGTTCGTGAGCGGCTACCAGACGGCGATGAGCGGCGCGCCGAAGGCGTAGGGCAGGTTGCGTGTTTGCTGTCGGCGAACCGCACGAAAGTCGTCGCGCCGCGGGGATTAGCTCCTCTTCGTGACGTAGACTCGTCCGCTATCCGAACTCATCGTCGGCGTGCACGTCGCTGTACCCGCCACGCTACGCCCGCGATCGCGAGCAGCGCGATGGCGATGCCTGTCCGCGCGCAGTGGTGCGCACGTCCTGTGGCTAAATGAGCACATCCAAGCGGACGAGTCCGCGGAATCCGGGGATACGCCGGTATTCCAATGAGGCGTCACCCAGGCGTAGCGCTTGGAAGCGCTGCACCAGCGCGCCCAACGCGATTTGTGCTTCGAGCCGGGCCAGCGGCGCCCCCAGGCAAAAGTGGACGCCGCCACCGAACGAGTGATGGTGCGTGTCCTCGCGAGTGATGTCGAAGCGGTGCGGTTCCGGGTAGACACCCGGGTCGTGGTTCGCCGCCGCAAGTACGGGAACCAAAGACTCGCCGGCACTGATCGGGCAGCCGCGTATCTCCGTGGCGTCCAGCGGGATGCGACCGGTCTCGGTGACTGGTGGATCGTAGCGAAGCATCTCTTCGACTGCGTTCTTGATCAGCGAAGGATTGTTTCGCAACTTCCGCAGTTCGTCAGGGTTGCGGAGCAACGCAAGCGTGCCGTTCCCGATGAGGTCCGTCGTCGTGACATTGCCCGCCGCGAGCAGGAGAGCGCACATAGTCACCAGTTCGTCGTCCGTCATGCGCACGCCGTCTTCTTCCGCCGCGATCATCGCTGAGATCAGATCCGCGCGCGGCGCGGCGCGGCGATCTGCGATCTCCCGCCGAAAATACGCTTCGAGCTCCGCTGACGACGCCGCAACGCGCTCCCGCAGTTCCGTCGAAAGCAGCGGGTCGAAGGCCATAACTCCATCGTCCGACCAACGCTTGAAGTCCAACCGGTCGGCCGGGTCGACGCCAAGCATCTCTGCTATCACGATCGTCGGGAGCGGGCCGGCAAACGCCGCGATCAGATCGAACCCGTCGCCATC
>CAYWOO010000088.1:0-6577 GCA_964458665.1 uncultured Dehalococcoidia bacterium | reverse complement strand
GCGGAAGAGGTTTGCGCGCGGCACATCTGCTTGCCTGTGAGCGCGGTGATGACCGATGACGACGCGGCGTACGTCGTGGATTCGCTGGGGAAGGCGCTCGCTGAAGAGCGCGTGGCGGTGGAGGCGTAGATGAAGGTTGCTGTTACGGGCGGATGCGGATTCATTGGATCGCACGTCGTCGACAAGCTGCGGGATCAGAGCATCGACGTGCGCGTGCTGGACAACCAGGGCACGCCGCACCGCGACGATGTCGACCATGTCCGCGTCGACATCATGGATCAGCAAGCGCTCAACGATGCGACGCGAGGTATCGATGTCGTCTACCATCTGGCGGCCGTCGCGGACGTCAACAACGTGGCTGCCGACCCGACGGGTTCGGTAGCGCTGAACGTGCTTGGCACGGCAAACGTGCTGGAAGCGGCGCGGACAAACGAACTGCGGCGCGTGATCCTGGCGAGCACGGTCTGGGTGTACGGCGCGGCGCGCGAAGAGCGCGTGGACGAAACCGTCTGCTTCGACCCGGCGTTGACCGGCCACGTCTACACGACGACCAAGATCGCGTCGGAGATGCTCTGCCACGACTACCAGGCGATGTACAAGGTGCCCTTTACGGTGCTGCGGTACGGCATCCCATACGGCCCGCGCATGCGGCCGTCGTTGGTGATTCCGATTTTCATGCGCAAGGCGATCGGCGGCGAGCCGATGACGGTGGCCGGTGACGGCAGCCAGAACCGAAAGTTCGTCTATGTGGAAGATCTGGCCGACGCCCACGTGCTGGCGCTGGCGCCCGAGGCGGAGAACCAGACGTACAACATCGATGGCTCCGAGGAAGTGACGATTTTGCGCATCGCCGAGACGGTGCATCGCTTGCTGGGTGGCAAGGGCATCGAGTTCGTGCCTGCGCGCACAGGCGACTACGGCGGCAAGCAGGTGTCTTCGACCAAGGCGGCGCGCGAGATCGGCTGGACGCCGAAGGTGGACTTTGACCTGGGCATGGAGCGCACGGTCGCCTGGTTCTTGGAGACACAGGGCCAGCCGGCGCTGAACCGCGCATGATCGAGTCGCCGGCGATCCCCGCGGTCGCCAAGGCGCCGCCGCGTGCCGCGCACCCCCGGCTGATCGCCGTGATGCCCGCGTTCAACGAAGCGGCGACGATCGAGGGTGTACTGCAGCACCTCTATCCGCTCGTCGACCGCCTGCTCATCGTCGATGACGGATCTGTCGACAACACGCGCGAAGTGGTGTTTCGCTGGCTGGAGGACAAACCTCACGCCCAGTTGATCTCGTTCAACAAAAACCGCGGCATGTCGGCAGCCTATTACGAGGCGTTCCAGCACGTGGGCCGCATGTTGGACATGGGGCAGATCGACGCGAACGACGTGGTCGCGACGGTCGACGCCGACGGCCAGCATGATCCGGCGAGCCTCGCCGATCTGTTACGGCCGATCGCCGAGGGCGCGGACGCTGTCATCGGCCGGCGCGACTTCCGGCTGTACCCGCTGTACAAGCGTGCCGGCAACTGGCTGATGTCGGCGTGGGCGTCGATCTGGGCTGGCCGGCGCTTCGCCGACGTTGAGTCGGGTTACCGTGCCTTCCGCGTCGGTGCGCTCATCGACTGTCTACAGTATTACAGGGGCTACAAGTACAGCGAGACCGTGGAGATCGCGGTCATCTTGCCGATCCTCGGCTATAGGATTCACGACACGACCGTGGTCGATATCCCCGTGTTTCGATCGAACACACGCCTGAAGGACGTGATCATCGACCTGATCGCCATGCCGTGCGCGGCATGGCGCGCGCGAGCGATGCGGCGGCTGCCGGTCCGCCTTCCGCGATGGATCGCGTATTACGCGCTCCCTGCTGTGCTTGGCGCCGGAATTGCGGCGCTGGCCGCGTTCGCCGTCGCTGCGGCGCGGAGCTAAGCGCGATGGCAGCGGCGCCGTCGGCGCCAGCCGGCGGCCGGTCGACACGCGAGGCGGCGTTGGAGTCGCTAGGCATCATCCGGCGCGGCCTGCCCTTGCTGGTGATTGCGTTCGCCGTGGACTCGGCGTTCATCTTCGTCTTTCTCATCGCGCTCCAGTCGTACTTGCCGGAATCGCTGCACGCGAGCGGCGCGATCGCAGGTGTAGCGCTGGCGGCGTTCGGCGGGGCAAAGCTTCTGACACAACTGGCAAGCGGCTTCATCAGCGACCGGCTCGGCGCGCGCCGCGCGCTCATCCTGGGCACGGCGCTGCTGCTCATCGCCGATGCATCCATCCTGCCGCTCGCGCACGTCGCTCCGTGGCTGATCGTCGGATCGGCGGCGATCGAGGGACTCGGTTCGTCCGTCACGTGGCCGGCGCTGTACTCCGCGGGCGACCAGCGGTTCGCGCAGGGCGAGAAAGGGCGCTTTACTGCGCTGCTCACACTCGCCACGGGCGGGGCGCTGGCCGTCGGTATCGGCGGCGGCACGTTCCTGAACAGCGCCGCGTCGTTCAACATCGCGATGCTTGCGCCGGTGACGGCAGTTGGAATCGCATGCACGCTGGCGCTGCTGCTGCCGGCGCGTGGCGCGTTGCTCGCCGATCCGGAAGGCTTCTCGCTCCCGGCGTTCAGCGAGATGCGCTCGATTTTGGGCCATTCGCAGCGCGCCGCATTCACGGCACTCGTGTTGGCCGAGGCGGCGGCGCTGGGCGGACTGACGGCGATCTTCCGCGCCTACGGGCGCGACGTGCTGGGCGTGAGCCTCCCGCATCAGGGCTTGCTGCTGATTCCGGCGGCGATTGTGGGCACCGCCGTCGTAATTCCAGGCGGTGCGATCGCGGATCGCCTTGGCGCAAAGCGCGTGATGGTGCCCGGGTTCGCGCTGACGGGCATCTGTCTGATCCTGCTGGCGCGCTGGAGTGATCCGACGTTCGTCGTGGCGACGGCGGCCGTCGCGGGCCTGGGCTTCGGGCTTGCGGTACCGGCGATCGCATCGACCATGATGTCGCTCGCGGGATCGACAGCCAGCCGTGGCGGTGTCATTGGCTGGTTTATGACGATGGACGGCATCGGGCACGCGGCGGGGCCGGCCGCTGCCGGCATCCTGCTGGCGACGCTCGGTGCGGAGTCTGTGCTGGTTGCGGCTGGCGCGTTGTTCCTCGCGGCGGCATTCATTGCCGTTTCGTCGAGCATTGGTGAAGACGACCCGTGGACCTCACCGGCGGACGCGCTCGTCGCCGAGCCGGCGGTGGGAGGACGAACGTGACGCGGAGGGTTCTTGTAACGGGCGGAGCCGGTTTCATCGGCTCCCACGTCGTCGACGCGCTCCTGGCGAAGGGCGACCATGTGCACGCGCTGGACGACCTGAGCAAGGGACTCGTGACGAATCTGCCGGACAACGCGGTGCTACACATCGGCGACATCGCCGACGTGTCGGTGGCACGGCTGTTCCGTGAAATGCAATTCGACGCCGTCGTGCACTGCGCCGCTCAGACGAACGTGATGCGCTCGATTGCCGACCCGGCGCTGGATGGCCGCATCAACATCGATGGTCTACAGACGGTGTTGAACGCCGCGGTCGACACCGGTGTTGGCCGGTTCGTCTTCATCTCGTCGGGCGGCGCCGTATACGGCGAGACGGCCGCACCAGCGGACGAACTGATGCGTCCGCAGCCGGACAATCCGTACGGCGAACACAAACTGAAGGGCGAGGCGATGGTAGCTGACGCGGCGATCTCAAGCATCGTGCTGCGGCTGTCCAACGTCTACGGATGGCGTCAGCGTTCCGACGCCGAAGGCGGCGTCGTCAGCATCTTTACCGACCGGCTGGCAGCGGGGAAGCAGCTCCGCGTCTACGGAGACGGCGAGCAGCAGCGCGACTTCGTGCACGTGTCCGACGTCGTAGCGGCTATCCTGCTCGCACTCGCCGAGCAATCAATGGAGGGCGTTTGGAATGTCGGAACGGGACGCGCAACCACCGTGAACGATGTCGCGCAGACGATGATCGCCGCGTTCGGCGCTACCGGCGCCATAGAACATCTACCGCCGCGCGGCGAGATCCGCCGCTCCTGCCTCGACGTGTCGAAGCTGCTGGCGACAGGCCGCTGGCAGCCGAAGTACGATTTGGTCCGAGGTGCGAAGGAGTTGGCGGCGCAAGCGCGTGCGGCGCGTCCGTCGTAATCGCCGGAACGCGATTTCAACGGGAGGGGACGCACGGCTCCTCCAATCCGCAGTCCGGGCTTTCACCCTGCGTCGAGCGGGTTCCCGGAATTCGCTGAACCGGTTGGCGAGAGGCGGGTCGTCGAGTTTCTCAATTCCCTGCTAGTCCGCGCTCAACCTCCGGCGTCCATGTTATGCTGCCGCTCATTGAAGAGCGCGCCCACGTCGCGACATGACCTTCGGAGGCTCCATGACCGGATTGCCAACACAGGGTTCGACACTCGAAGCCGTGATGGATCGCCTGCGGTCGCTGCAGGTGAACGACGGCGACTATCACAACGCGCGGACATGGGGCCTCATCTACAACGCCGGGCCGGAGGTCGATGCCGTCGTGCAGGCCGCGGGCGGACACGTCCTGCTGGAAAACGCGCTTAACCCGCTCGTCTTCCCGAGCCTCAGAGTGATGCAACGCGACGTCGTCGCGATGGCCGCGGGCATCCTCAATGGCGGCGACGATGTGGGCGGTGCGATGACCTCCGGCGGTACGGAATCGATCTTCATGGCCGTGAAGACGGCTCGCGATCGCGCGCGAGCGGAACGCGGCATCGATCACGGGCGGCTGATCATCCCGCGCACGGCGCACCCGGCGTTCATCAAGGCTGCGCATCTGCTCGATGTGGAGTGGGTGCACATGCCGCTGGGGGAGGATCTGCGCACCAGTGCCGCGGACCTGGAGCCGTTGATCACCGACAACACCATCCTCGCTGTCGGCTCAGCGCCCGCGTATCCCTTCGGTATGATCGATCCGATACCGGAGATGGCGGCGATCGCTTCGTCGCGCGGCATTCCGTTCCACGTCGATGCCTGCCTGGGCGGATTCATGCTGCCGTGGGTGGAGCGGCTCGGTCGGGAGTTGCCCGCGTGGGACTTCCGCGTCCCCGGCGTTACGTCGATGTCGGCCGATCTGCACAAGTACGGCTACGCGATCAAGGGCGCGTCGGTCGTGCTGCATCGCCCCAAGACGAACCTGCGATACCAGGTCTTCACCTTCGCCGACTGGCCGGGCGGCATCTACGGCACACAGGCGTTTCTCGGCACGAAGCCGGCGGCGCCGATCGCGGCGGCATGGGCCGTACTGAACTTTCTCGGCGAAGAGGGCTACCTTCGCCTCGCCCAACAGACGATGGACGCGACGGCGAAACTGATCGCCGGTGTCGAAGCATTGGACGGCGTACACGTGTGGGGCCAGCCCGACATGACCGTCGTCGCGCTCGGCTCGCGCGACCACGATGTCTTCGCCATCGGCGATCGTCTGAACGCGCGCCACTGGCACTTCGATCGCCAGGAAGATCCGCCGGCATTGCATCTGATGGCCAGCCCACGCCACGCGCTCGTCGTCGACGAGTTCTTGTCCGACCTGAGCGATGCCGTGCGCGACGCCGCGCCGTCGAGCAACACGGCCGCGCGGTACGGCGACGACGTCAGCGCGGAGGCGTCGGCGCGGTAGGCGGGGCGGACGAAAGGGCGCGCCGAGGGCGACCCTGCGCGAGTCTGACGGCGAAGCATCCGTGGATGCGCGCCCATCGATGCGTGCTTCGTGGTTCGCTTACTATGGCACGACATCGCGCTCCAGCACCGCGCAACCCTCACCGCCTCCGACGGCGGCGTAGCACGTGCCGGCGTCATCGACCATCGTACGGAACGTGTCGACCGTGAGGATCAACCCGAACAGGCATACGAGCGCGACGACGGCGGCGGCCGCTCGCGGGACGCGCATACCAGGCGCGTATACCGGCTCGGGATGTATACGGTCGGCGAGCGGCACGAGGATCAGTCCGTTGATCAGGAAGAGCGCAGCAAACAGCGCAATGACGACTACGACCGGCGAAAAGATCTGAAAGTCGACGTTTGCCGGGTCGAATAACGGTTGCCCCACCGTGAGTAGCGTGACGCCTGCAAACGCCACGCCCCGCCATGCCGGCGGCACCCAGAGCCAGCGGCGCAGTCCGAGATACAGAAGTCCGCCCAGCACTCCAGCAATCGTGCCCAGCGCGAGAAGGCTCATCGTGCCGCCGAGCGAGACCTCGCCCACGGTCGCACTGGCGTCCGTCATGACGCCGTCCCGATCATCGTTGAGCAGAGCGATGATGCGCATCACGATGCGCGATCCGACCCCTGCCGAAATGAAGCCAACAGCCGCGCCAGCAAAGACGGAGCCGCGTATTGGTGCGGAAGCCCGCAAGAGCGTCCGTACCCGCGACCGCTTTGAGGTCGCGGCTGGCGCGCCGGAAACGCCCATCTTGTCGTACTCCTTTGCGTGACGCCCGATGCGCGTTCGCCGCAGTGTATGCCCGCGCCCGCAGCGGCGCACGGTGATTCAGAACCGCGGCACCGGCGGTCGGAGATGAACTCGTTTGTGTCGTGTGAAACTGGTGGCGACCCCGAAGGGATTCGA
>CAYWOO010000087.1:0-2944 GCA_964458665.1 uncultured Dehalococcoidia bacterium | reverse complement strand
TTAACACGCGGCGAGCACAAGAGCATCCAGACGGATCGGGTAATCCTGGAGCCGGGACCGCCGGAAGAGATCGCGATCGTTCAATGGATATATCGCGCCTTCGTGCACGACGAATGGAGCGAGCGCCAGATCGCGGACGACCTCAATCAGCGCGCCATCGTCACGGACTTGGGGCGACCATGGTCACGCGCAACGGTGCATCAGATTCTGATCAATCCAAAGTACGTCGGCGACAACGTCTGGAACCGCAGATCCTTTAAGCTCAAGAAATTGCGTGTTCAAAATCTTCCCGACATGTGGATCAGGGCCCACGGGGCGTTTGCGGCGATCGTGGAGCGCCCGCTATTCGAAGCGGCGCAATCTATTATACTCAGGCGTTCGCAGAAACTATCCGACAGTGAGATGCTTGCATCGCTCCGCATGCTCTTCGAAAGCCGCGGATTTCTGTCAGGGTTTTTGATTGATGAGGCAGAAGGTGCGCCGTCTAGTAGCGCCTATCAAGGCCGCTTCGGGAGCCTTCTGCGAGCTTATCGCATGGTCGGCTACACGCCTGATCGCGACTATTCTTACATCGAAATCAATCGCGCGCTGCGCGAGCATCACGCCGACATCGTGGCTTCGACCGTCGACCAAATCCAAGATGCAGGCGGTGTGGTGGCGATTGATCCAGTAACGGATATTGTGATTATCAATGGCGAGTTCACAGCATCTCTCGTGGTGGTCCGTTGCACATCGACTGAAGCAGGCTCGCTCCGATGGAAAGTCCGCTTCGATGCGGGCCTCATGCCGGACATCACGATCGCGGTGCGAATGGACCGAACCAATGCCTGTGTGCTCGACTATTACCTGTTGCCGCGGCTAGACATGACGAACCCGCGCTTACGGCTCGCCGAACATAACGGCATCTTTCTCGACGCGTTCCGCTTCGAGACCTTGGATATGCTTTTCGCGATGGCCTCGCGAACGTCGGTTTTGGAGGTGCCGTGATGGAAAGTCCGGAAACGCCAAAAGTGGCGCTGATCCCGCTAGATCAAATCGAGATCGCCAATCCACGGGTTCGCAACAAAAAGTCCTTCAAGGAGATCGTTGCCAACATCGCCGAACTTGGACTGAAGAAACCGGTGACGGTGGCACTGTCGGGACGCCCGAACAGACCAATGTACCGATTGGTGTGTGGCCAGGGCCGTCTTGAGGCCTATCGAACCCTTGGCCAGAAAGAAATTCCCGCTTTCGTGGTGGATGCCGACGCCGAGAGTGGCCTCGTCATGAGTCTCGTGGAAAATCTGGCAAGGCGCCAACACCGCGCGATCGACCTTCTCATCGACATCGAGGGGCTAAAACGGAGGGGCTATTCCGAGCCGGAGATCGCACGCAAAACCGGATTGACCGTCGAATATGTGCGCGGCGTGATCCGCCTCCTAACAAGCGGCGAGCATCGGCTCTTGAGCGCGGTGGAAGCCGGCCAGATGCCCGTGAGCGTGGCCGTCGAGATTGCTGAATCTGATGACGCTGGTGTTCAGCGCGTTCTTCGCGAGGCGTACGAGGGCAATGTGCTTCGCGGAAATCGTCTCACGGCGGTGAAGCGGCTCATCGAGCAGCGTCGGCGCAAAGGCAAACGCTTCAAGGCGACGGCATCGCGCCGTGAACGACCTCTATCGGTGCAAGCGCTCTTGAGAACCTATCAAGACGATGTCGAGAGAAAGCGGATGCTTACCCGAAAAGCGGACGCCACCAAGGATTGCCTGGTGTTCGTCACTGAGGCGTTACGTACCCTCTTGCGCGACGAGAACTTCGTGACGCTTCTCCGTGCCGAGAGCCTCGACACTTTGCCAACGCAATTGACGAACCGGCTCATGAGCGGAGCAGAAAATTAGTCATGGCGGGAAAATCCAGCTCCGCGTCGGTCAAGATGGCGTTCGAGGGGAAGGGCGCCGTGATAGCGCTGACCGCCATTCAGCCCCTCCGTGTCGTCACGCCCGCTGTTCGCAAGAGCGCAAAATATGCCCAAATCGCAGCATCAATCCGCGAGGTGGGCATCATCGAGCCACCAGTTGTCGCGCGTGAGAAAGGCAGCATCGGTCGCTTCCTGTTGCTTGACGGGCATATCCGCATCGCCGTTCTGTCGGAACTGGGCGTCGAAGAAGTCGCGTGCCTCATCTCGACCGATGACGAGGCCTTTACATATAACAAGCGCGTCAGCCGTCTTGCGACTGTCCAGGAGCACAAGATGATCCTGAACGCGGTAGAGAGTGGCGTGCCAGAGGACCGCATCGCTCGCGCACTCAATATCAACGTGAAAACATTGAAGGAGAAAAAGAACCTCTTGGACAAAATCTGTCCTGAGGCCGCAGAGCTGCTCAGCGACAAACATGTTCCCCTTGGCGTTTTCGGCATGCTTCGCAAGATGGCCCCCACACGCCAGATCGAAGCGGGCGAACTGATGGTGTCGATGAACAAGTATACGCTCAACTACGCCCGCTCATTGTTGGCGGCCACGCCGCCGGATCAGATGGCGAATGACGCCAAGCCCAAAGTGGTCAGAGGATTAAACACGGAGCAGATGGCTTTGATGGAGCGCGAATCCAGCGCGCTCGATCGGGCGTTCAAGCTGGCTGAGCAGTCCTATGGCGAGGATCGTCTCGCGCTGGTTGTCGCAAAGGGGTTCTTGGCCAAACTTCTCGGCAATGCACGCGTTGCGCGTTTCTTAACGCAAAACCACGCGGAGCTGCTGCCGGAATTGCGGAAAATCGCGGAACTGGAAAGCTCCGCCGCCTGACGCGGTTTGTGTCGCGGTTCAGAATTGTTCATGGGGACCCGGACCCATAAAGCGCGGGGACCGCGGGAGAAGCCGCACGCATGAGGCGGAGCAAGCGCGGTGGTGGGGATGGCGGCGACCCCGTTCGGAGCCCACTAGACCGACCGTCATCAGGTCGGTTGCAGGCCA
>CAYWOO010000086.1:0-4700 GCA_964458665.1 uncultured Dehalococcoidia bacterium | reverse complement strand
CCTCTTGATGTTCATCGCCGCTGCTGTGAGCCACAGCTGGATCTGGACACGCCGTCTTCCCCGGAACCGCGTACGTCGCAACCCGTGCAGTTCTTTCGCCAGGCCGAAGGTTCCTTCTATATAAGTCTTCCGCTCGACGAGACTACAAGGACACAGACCGTCACCATCCTGTTCACGGACCTCGTCGGCTCAACTGAGCTGCTGCAGCGTGCCGGCGACGAGCAGGCGCAACGCATCTTCAAGGCGCACCATCGCCTGCTGCGTGAGGCGGTCGAGGCGCACGGCGGCCACGAGGTGAAGTGGCTCGGCGACGGCCTGATGGTGGCCTTCGAGTCGACAGGGGACGCGGTGAAGTGCGCTATCGCCATGCAGCAGGCGTCGCGCAGGCCGACCGCCGGCGAGCGGCTGGAGATCCGCGCGGGCCTTCACGTTGGTGAAGCCTTCGTAGACGAGTCGGACTACTTCGGAACCTCTGTGGTCATCGCGCGCCGCCTGTGTGACAGCGGAGGCGCGGGCGCGATCCGCGCGAGCGACATCGTCGTGCGGCTGCTCGAAGGACGAGGCGACGCCATCCACACGAAAGACCTTGGCCATCTCAACCTCAAAGGCATTACCAATCCCGTGCCTGCTCTCGAGATCGTCTATACCCACGACCCGATGGCCGTGCTGCGGAGGTTCCCGTTCGTCGGCCGCGACGCGGAGTACGCGACGATGCTCAAGAAGCTGAGTGAAGCGGCCAACGGCCGCGGAGCCGTCGTGTTGCTCGCCGGCGAGCCAGGTATTGGCAAGACGCGCCTCACCGAGGAGTTCTGCGACGCGTCGTCTGGCGCGACGGTGATCCGAGGCAACTGCTACGAGGGCGACGTCGCCGCGCCATTCGGGCCGTGGACGCAGGCCCTTCGCTCGCTGCTCGAGCAGACGCCTGACGCCGAGCTGCGCGAAACGGTTGGCCCGTACGCGTCGGATATCGCCGTGATGCTGCCTGAGATCCGAACGCGTATCCCCGACCTGAAGGAATCGCCGCGCCTCGAGGCGGAGGCGGAGCGTGCGCGACTGTTCGAGAGCATCAATGCCTGGCTGCGCACGGCCGCTGACAAAAAACCTCTCGTGCTCTTCCTAGATGACCTGCAGTGGTGTGATCGACCGTCGCTGGCGCTGCTGGAACAGGTGGCGCGCAACGCCGCGAACCAGCGCATAACCGTTGTCGGCACCTACCGCGACGTCGAGGTGGACCGCGTGCACCCGCTCGCGCAGACGCTAGCGGCGCTGCGTCGCATGGAGCATTACGAGCGGTTGTCGCTCCATGGTTTCACCGCGGACAGCGTTGACGAGTTGCTCGCGGCAATAGAACCATCTGAGGAGGCGGCAATCGCACGCCACGCGTTGGCGCAGGCGCTGCATCAGGAGTCGGAGGGCAACCCCTTCTTTATTCGCGAGGTGCTGAACCATCTCATCGAGACCGGGACGCTCCGCCACGACGAGGGGCGCTGGCATGGCGGCAGCGCTAGCATCGCGGACATGGGAATACCCGAGGGAGTCAGGGAGGTCGTCGGGAGGCGTCTTTCCCATCTCAGCAAGGCCGCGAACCATGTTTTGCAGCGCGCTTCGGCGATGACGAGCGGGTTCACTTGGAACGAGCTTCGGGCGATATCCGACGAGTCGGAGGATGACCTGCTCGACGTGCTCGATGAAGCGCTCGGATCGCAAATCATCGCGGAGCGCGGGCGCGAGACCTATGCGTTCACACACGCGCTCATCCGCGCGACGCTATACGAGGAGCTCAACTCACCAAGACGCGCGCAACTCCACCGGCGGATCGGCGAGGCACTTGAACAGTTGTATGCCACCGAGATGAACAAGCATGCCGCCGAGCTCGCTCACCACTTCGGGCTGGCCGTTGGGAGCGGAGCCGAGAAGGCCGTTGAGTACGCCACACTTGCGGGCGATCAGGCAGCCGCGTTGAACGGCCACGAAGATGCCGCTGCTCACTACGAACGCGCTTTACAGATGCTCGAGGCGTTCGAGCCCGCGGACAAGGACCGCTTTTGCGAGCTGCTCCTGAAGTCTGGCGACTCCCTGCGAAAGGCCGGTGAGCCGCAGCAGTCACTGGACATGCTCCGGCGCGCGTCCCAGGTGGCGCGCGGACTGGAGAGCGGCGAACTGGCGGCGCGGGCTGCGATCGGGTTCGCGGAAACGGCGTGGCGCGTACACGGCGACGCCAGTCTTCGCCCGGAGGCGTTCGAACTCCTTTCATACGCACTTGATGCGCTCGGTCCCGCGGACAGCGCGCTTCGTGTCAAGGCACTCGGGCTGCGTGTGATGGCAGCGCCCTCACCGCACACGTCCGACCTCGCCGATCTCCTCGCGACGGGAGGCATGCCCGCGTATCTTGGCGGGAGGGATGAGGGACAGATCAGGCAGGCGCGCGAGGCGGTCGAGGTCGCCGAACGCATCGGCGATCCCGCGTTGCAGGCGTATGCACTGTTCCACCTGCGAGGGGCGCAATGGCTACCAGACAATCCAGAGGACCGGCTGGTGCTCAGCGAGAAGATGTTGCGCCTCGCGCTCGAGGCAGGAGACATTGTTCGCGAGTTCGAGGCCCGCGCCTGGCGGGCGAGTGACCTGCTGGACCTCGGGCGTGTACCGGAGTTCAGCGAAGAGCTCGATGAGATGAAGCGTCTCGCCGAGGTTACGCGCGAGGCAGCACATCGTTGGTACGCGGTGGCGTGGCGCGCCGGCCTCACGCTGGCCCACGGTGACTTCGTCAACGGCGAACGCGACATGATGGCGGCGCTACAGATGGGCCAGCAGGCCACCGCTGAAGCCGTGCCTCAGTTCGGCGCCCAGTTCAATCTGCTTCACCGCTGGCGAGGCCGGGCTGTCGACTCGACGCCACTTATGAAGCAGGCCTGGGAGCAATCACCAAACCAGACGGTGTACTTAGGTGTTGTAGCCACGAATCTCGCAGAGATGCACCAACCCGAGGAGGCGAGGCCGTATCTCGATCTTTTGCTAGCCGTTGACTGGGACGATGTCCCCAGGGACTTCCTGTGGCTGGGTGCGTTGCACCTCGCCGGCCGAGCGGCTGCTCTCATGCACGACCGCACGTTGGCCGCGAAGCTTTACGATCGGCTCTTACCCTGTCGGCATCTGCTCGTCACGTACGCCGCTGGCGCGAGCGACGGAGCCGTCGCCAGCACGCTTGCGGGCCTCGCTGGACTCCTCGGCTCCTACGACTCCGCGCGCGCACACTTCGACGACGCCCTGGCGATCGAAGAGTCGAACGGATTGCGACCCAGTCTTGCGACCACCCAGTGCGAGTACGCGCAGTTCCTGGTGCAGACGGGTTCGACGAACGATCGTTCGCGCGCGCTCGAACTTCTGCGGGAAGCACTCAGCACAGCGCGAGAACTCGGCATGGCGAGGGTCGCTCAGGATGCCGAAAGTCTGCTCGCCTCGTTAGCGTAGGTTTCTTGCATTTGTCCAAGAGACATGATCTAATCCGGTCGTCAGCTGTCCTGCGGGCGTGAGCACCGGATTGTTTCATGCTGCGCGCAGCGTTCGACCTTCCTCAGATTCAGAGGTTGTCTGACAGACCCCAAAATGGCCGAGCGGACTTCTAATACGGTGGTCGTAAATCCGGGACGCGACGATCAACTCATGGTGCATGATGAGCCGATGGTCAATGCTGTCGTGCCGCTCGTCAGCCGTGCCGCGACGCCTTGATCGAATACATCAGCGGCACCAGGTCGCGCTGTCCCGGCGGCAGCTGCCATCCAGCCCGTCGCACGTGGCGGCTGCCCGCGGGGACCGGATGCGTGGGAACCATCCATGGAAGGGCCTGCCAGGCGACTTCCCGGTGCTCGTGCACGAACTCCAACCGCAAGCCTGCGTCGATGAGTGCGGTCGCGATCTCGCCTAACCCATGGTTCCATTCGAAGCAGGTCGTGTTCTTGAGGGGCGGGCCGTCGACGTACGTCGTCTCCCCGGACCACTCCGTGGGCTGTTCGGTTTCGAAATACGGACGGGCCATGACCAGTCGTCCATCATCCCGTTCGTCGTCCAGCGCCCAGAGCACGGGATGCCCTTCGTACAGATACAGGAAGCCGCCGGGCTTCACGAAGCTGGCGGCCGCACGCGCCCAGCGTTGAATGTCGGGAAGCCAGTTGAGGGCGCCGATGCCCGTGTACACGATGTCGAACTCGCCGGTGATGATGTCGCCAGCGTCGTACACATTTGACTGAACGAACGTTGCATCGGGCGCATCGATCTGCGCGGCGAGCGCGCGCGCCTGTCGGATGGCAGCTTCTGAAAAGTCCAAGCCCGTCACAGTTGCGCCAAGCCGCGCCCAATTGAGTGTGTCCATGCCAAAGTGACACTGTAGATGCAGTAGGGTCTTCCCTGCGACATCGCCGACCTCATCCATCTCGACCTGGTACAGCGTCTTCTCTCCGCGCACGAACCCGTCCATGTCGTACCCGAGCGACGCGGCGTGGATCGCAACCGATTCGTCCCATCGCGCGTAGTTCGTCGCGAAGTATCGCGCCAGTTCGTCGTCGTTCTTCACAACGCCTCCCTCTGTGGTCTTGCAAGGTACTCACGGGAGACCCACGCCCCGAATGGTGCGCGCGGAAGACGGCGCCATGCAAGCCCCCTGTCAGCCGGGCGATCGGTCCCGATACCTGCCACCAGGAAGTCAT
>CAYWOO010000085.1:0-32966 GCA_964458665.1 uncultured Dehalococcoidia bacterium | reverse complement strand
GCCGTCAACCAGGCGACGAAGGAGATCTCACAGCGCTACGACTTCAAGGGTCAGAAGGCCGAAATCAAGTACGACCGCAAGGCCGCCAAGCTGGAACTGGCCGCATCGGACGAGTACTACCTCAACGCCATGTGGAACGTCATCCAGGAGCGAATGATCAGCCGCCACGTGCCCGTGAAGAACCTGCATCGCGGCAAGATCGAGCCGGCGAGCGGCGGCACGGTGCGGCAGGAGGTCGAGCTGAAACAGGGCATCTCGCAGGACACCTGCCGCGCGATCGTTAAGCTGATCAAAGAACAGAAGATGAAAAAGGTGCAGTCGCAGATCCAGGGCGACGCCGTCCGCGTTTCATCTCCCTCACGCGACGAGCTGCAAGCCGTCATGGCGCTGCTGCGGCAGCAGGACTACGACGTTGATCTGCAGTTCGGCAACTACCGGTAGGTTAGGGCTCGTCCCGGCGAAGGCCGGGGATACGATCGAAGTCGCGATCGAAGCTCAGAACGGCGTCGTATCCCCGCGTCTCGACATGTGCTGCAGCAAGCGCATCAGGAAACGAAAGCGCTTGATGGGCGGCGAACAGCGAAAGCGCTCGAAGGAAGACGCGCCTATCGGAGAGACGAAGCCCCTTGAGTTCGATGATCGGTTGAAGCAAATCGTGAACCTGCTGGCGATCCAACGCGTACAAATTCTTAGATATCAGTGTGAAGACGACCTCCGCGATGATCGCCTCCGAGGTCGTGGCTTCCTCTTCGCCATTACGCAGACGATGGAGCAACGGGCGACGCGTTCCGCCTTCCGTGGATCGTCTCGGGTGAGGTACCTCAAGAAGAGGTTTGTATCGATGAACCTCAAGCCCGCCGCCGCAGCTTGGATGCGTTTTCTTGTGCCCGCTCCTCTTCAACGATTTTCTGCATCGCCTTGAAGTCTTCGGGGCGCGAAAGTGGCTGTACCGCCCCGTACGCGTCTTCGAGAGTCAGCGGCACCCGGCTCAGCCTGACTTCTCCGCCGGAAATGCGAAACCGGATCCTATCATGAGGGCGGATACCCATCCGTGCTCGGATGTCTGCCGGGATCGTAACTTGCCCCTTTGTCGTGACGGTTGTGGTCACTTCCTTCATGGTATTACCTCAGGGGATCGGGTATTATTATCCCGATAAGTATGGCACGCCAAGTAGCAGGAACGAAAGACCGATCCGAGACCTACCCGCCATCATCCCGCTGCTGCTTCAAGAAGCTCTCCAGATCGGCGATGATGGTGCCTGCCGGAGGCAGCTCCGTCTGCGGGCGCATGGCGCCGCCGGCCGCGTCGTGCGCCTCTTCGAGGGTGTGGATGCGCTGCTGGATCTCCTCGTTGTCGCGCACCGCCAGCGACACCTGGCGCACGAACTCGTCGGCGACGACGCGCAGTTCGCCGAGATTCAGGTGCAGCTCCAGGACGTCGTCCAGTGCATCGAGCAGGCCCAGCGACGTCTTTGGATTGGGTGTGCCGCCGAGGTAGTACGGGGTCGCCGCCCAAACGCTGGCCGTGGGCAGCTCCGCGCGAAGGCAGGCGTCGTGCAGTACGCCCACAACGCCAGTCGGACCTTCGTAGCTGGAACGCGTGATGCCCCGCCCAGCCAGCTTCGTCTGCACGCCTTCGTCGGTGCTGAAGCCGGTCAGCGGCACCGGCCGGGTGTGCACGGCGTCGGTCACCAGCGACCCCAGCGTCACGAGACGGCGCGCGCCGACCGAGCGCGCCAGCCGCGTGATCTCGCCGCAGTAGCTGCGCCATTTGAGATTCGGCTCGGTGCCGATGAGCAGCACGGCTGCCGGCTGCGTGTCGGTACCGCGATGGAAGTAGAACTCGTTTTTCGGCCACGAAAGCTCGCGCTGCGATCCGTCGACGATGCGGATCTGCGGCCGCGTGTCGGTGAAGCTGTAGTACTCCTCCGGATCCATCCGCGCGAACGACTCGGCTTTCCATGAGTCGACGAGGTACCGCACAGCGGTCGTCGCGGACTGACCGGCGTCGTTCCAGCCCTGGAACGCCGCGATCAGGTTCGGCCGATCAAGTTCGGGGATCTTCTCGAGTTCCATGCAGTCAGCGTAGCACGGTCGTGCAGGGGTCGTCGGTCGTCCGTCATGGGTCGTCAGGGGGAGGCGAGACGCAGCGAACCGCCACCGACGACGTAAGACTGACGACCGACGACCGCCACAAAAGGAAGAGGCCACGAGCGAGCGCTCCGGCCTCCAACCTCCAACATGCTAAGGACGTTCGATCAGGGTTGCCCGCCTGTGGCGAACTTGCCGGGCGTGTAGCCCCCGGCTGGGCGTGCGGTGCGTGCGCGCTTTGGACGCATCGGCCGCGGCGGCGGTGCGCCTCCGTTGCCCTTCATCCACTCCGGCAGGAACTTGTCGTACCTGTCGCCTGCCAGCGTCGATGACGCAGTGTTCTTCACCGGTCCGCGGCGCCTACCTCGGTTCGATTGTTGTGCCATGAGTCCTCGTGCAGTAGCAGTGCCGCGCAGCATGCGTAGCCCGCCGATATCAGTATCGTCTGGAAGTCGCAGCGCAAGAGAGGGGAGAATCTTGCGAGGCCAGCCGGTTGGCTTCCTTGCCCGTCTAAATCTAGACGTAAAGCAGGGAGTTTGTCCATAGCTTCAAGGGTTTTTCTGCGAAACTCCGTCTTTCTGTCTGTCGGTCTCTCAGTCTTTCCGTCGTCCAGTCTCCCTTTGTCCGGCCAAGAGCCGACCGCCGCCGCGCTTCTCGCGAGCCGGCTAGCTGCTCAGATCTTCGCGAGCCCATTCGCCCATGCGCTCGCCGATCATGATGGTGGGGATGTTGGTGTTGGCGCTGGGGACGCGCACCATGATCGATGCGTCGGCGATGCGGAGGCCGCGGAGGCCGTGCACGATGCCGCGCTCGTCGGTGACCGCGGTCTCGTCGTCGGCTGGGCCCATGCGGGCGGTGCACGAAGGGTGCGCGCCGGTGGCGGAGTTGCGACGGATCCACGGTTCGAGCAGCGCGGGATCGGCCATCTCCGCGTCGGACGGGCGGTGGACGCCGTCGCTCACCGCAGCGATCGCCTTCGTGGCGCAGATCTCCATGCCGCGGCGGAGGCCATCGACCAGCTTGATGTAGTCGCGCTCGTCGGAGAGATAGTCCATCAGCAGGCGCGGCTTCGCATCGACCTCGGCGCTCTCGAATTCCAGGCGCCCGTACGAGTACGACTTGAAGACGCACGCCGCGAGCCCCATGTAGAGCGTGCCCGCCGTGTAGTGCATGAACGACAGCGGTTCCAACTGCATGTCGTTGAAGTCGTCGCTGCCGGTGGCCGTGTAGCGCAGCGTCGTCTGGATGACGGGCTGGTCGAAGTCGGCGATGCCCGGCTTGGGTATGAGCGTCGGGCCGATCGCGGGGTGATCCTGCATATGCTGGCCGACGCCGCTCAGTTCTTGCACGACGCCGATGCCGAGGCGATCGAGCACGTCGCGGGGGCCGATGCCGGAGCGCACGAGCACGGCGGGCGTGTGGATGGCGCCGCATGCCAGCACGACCTGGCGCGCGCTGATGGTCTCGATCGCACCCGCGGTGCGCACTTCGACGCCCGTCGCTTCACCGTTATTGAAGACGATGCGGCGGACGTCGGTGTCGGCGCGGATGGTGAGGTTCGGGCGGCTGCGCGCTGGTCCGAGGTAGGCGATGGCGGTGCTGATGCGCAGCGTGCCGCGCTTGTTCATGGGGTGCGGGGCGTAGCCCG
The DNA here is from genome assembly GCA_964458665.1 of uncultured Dehalococcoidia bacterium. Classification (GTDB taxonomy): domain Bacteria; phylum Chloroflexota; class Dehalococcoidia; order DSTF01; family JACRBR01; genus JANXYW01. The sequence goes on along the minus strand of CAYWOO010000085.1, from coordinate 29,227 downwards.
TATCGACGGGGTCGTTGTGGTCGAGGCACTGTTGGTAGCCGAGCTCGGCGCAGGCATCGAGGAAGGCGGCCTGGTACGGCACCAGCTCTTCGCGCGGATAGCGGCGGATGGGCAGCGGGCCGGAGCCGCCGTGAATGGCCGTTTCGCCGAAATCGAGATCCGTCTCGAGGCGCTTGAACGCGGGGAGCACCTTGTCCCAGCTCCAGAGCGGGTTGCCGAGCGACGCCCATTCGTCGTAGTCGGACGGGACGCCGCGCAGGGCGATGGCGGTGTTGACGGCCGACGAGCCGCCGGTGACGCGCCCGCGCGGGAACGCCGATACGCGGCTCGTTGTGGTCGGCTGGTAGCGGAGGGCCCAGTCGTGATCGAAGAAGGAGTTATGGTTGCCGTTGCGGAGGTCCTCCGGCAGCGACTCGAGGTTCGGGTAGTCGGGGCCGGACTCGATCAGGAGGACGCGGATGCGCGGGTCTTCGCTGACGCGCGCCGCGACGACGCTGCCGCCGGATCCGGCGCCGACGACGATGAGGTCGTAGTCGAAGAATGGCATCGCTGGTTGCCTCTCGTTGGTGTGCTGTCAGTGGTGGTGGCACATGATATCGGAGGTTTGATTGAGGTACTGTTTTTCGAATTTTTCGCTGTGGGTGATTGTTTTGGGTTCGGGGTGTAGGGCCTTGGTTGATTGGTCCGTTTTAGCCACGAAGGACACGAAGGGGCACGAAGGTTGGGTATGGGGCGATGATACTCCGGGTGGTGGGGGATGTTGTAGGGGGTGGTGGCACGGGCCTCACCCCGGCCGTTGGCCACCCCTCTCCACACTGTGGAGAGGGAGCGTTTCGGACGGTTGGTGGTTGCTGGGATTGCGGCTTTGGAATGGCGATCACGTTAGCCGCAACGGCCGGATCGCTTTAGGGGCGCAACCCGTTGCGCCCGCGCGCGTTCTGGAACGAAAGGCGGCCTTCAGACGAACCGCGCGAAACGCGCCGGCCATGTGTTAGCTCAAGACGCGGCTGTGGACGGGCGGGGCGCCCGCGCTCCATCGGCGGCTCTTTGAGGACGATGCGGCGGGCTGGAACGCGCACCTCACCCCGGCCTTCGGCCGACCCTCTCCACGACGTGGCGAGGGGAGCGAACGGAGGGTTGGTGTGGAGATGGGGACCTCACCCCGACCCTCTCCGCCCGGCGGAGAGGGAGGTGCGAATGGTGCTTGTGTGTGGAGGCGGGGAGTTGTTTTTGGTACGGGGTGCGGGCGCAACGGGTTGTCTCCTGCGGCGACTCGACGAGCGGCGCTACGGCGATCGGGGAGTTGCGCGGAGACGGTCGAGGTGCTTCTAGGCGCGGCGGGGGACGGGCGGGGCGCCCGCGCTCCATCGGCGGCTCTTTGAGGACGATGAGGCGCGCTGGAACGCGCATCTCACCCCGGCCTTCGGCCGACCCTCTCCACGACGTGGAGAGGGGAGCGTTTCGGACGGCGGTGGTTGGAGGTGAAGGTTGTTGTGGCACGGACGCGGGCGCAACGGATTGTCTCCTGCGGCGACTCGATGAGCGGCCCCCTACAGCGATCGGGCGGTTGCGCGGAGACCGTCGAGGTGCTTCTAGGCGCGGCGGAGGACGGGCGGGGCGCCCGCGCTCCATCGGCGAGGCTCCTTTTCGGCGACCGCGCGGGCTGGAAAGCCCGCGCTACGATGCAGAAGTGGGGTTCGTTAGGGGGAGCGGGTGGTGAGGGTTGCGCGGAGTTCTTCGGCCTGGCGGATCCAGCCGGTCATGCCGATCTGGGCGAACTGCTGCATCGCAGCGTCGAGCAGCGGAAGGGCGCGGGCGGGGTCTCCTCCGGCGACTGGGCCATCGCCGGCGGCGTTGCGGCGGGCGTACATGAGGGCTTCGTCGTAGTCGGTGATGGCGCGCAGCGGACGCTGGCCGTCTTCTTCGAGGACGGTACGCGCTTTCGCGAACCATTCGCTCGCCTCGGCGTAGCGGCCGGTGAGCGCGCAGAGGCGGGCGAGCGCGAGGCGGCCATCTTGCAGGATGAAGCGATGATCCGGCGCAACGACTTTCTCTCGCAGACTCTTCTCGATCGCTTCGATGTGGTCGGTGCGCTCGAGGATCCACAGCGCCCACGCGCTGTTGCACGTGACGCACGGGAGGTTGACTTCACCGATCGGTGAGCGTTCAATCGCCGGCAACGCCTTCGCGATCATCGCGATCGAATCGTCCTCGCGACCGGCCTGGGCGAAAGCGAGAGCTGCAGCGGAGCGCGTAAAGGCCCGCGCGTAACGCCCCTCTGGAGCGTCAAGGCGTAGCCAGAGTTCTACTAGCGGTGCGGCAGCCGCCAAGCCCTCTCCGGAAGCGACCAACAGCTCCAGTTGAGCGACATCCAGTTGATGGGTCTGCACGGATGACCCGGGCATCCGGGCGATGAGCGCCGCACAGCGGTCGCACGACGCTCGCGCTTCGTCTAGCTCTCCGAGGCCAGCGAAGCAGCGCCCGAGGTACCCGTGAATCATGACCTGTTCTGCGATGCGTCCCTCGCGCTCGGCGCTGGGCAGCGCATCCAGGAGGATAGTCCGCGCGCCTTGTGTATCGGCCAGGAAGAACAGGGCCGCGCCTGCTGCGCGCGTCGTACCCATTGTCTTCGTATCGCTCCGAAGCTGTTCGCGCGACTCGAAGCGTGAGAATGCGAAGGTCGCTTCGTCCTCGCGTAGGCTGTTCATGACCCCGAGCCACGTCTCGTACTCAGGATCCTCTGCGGGAAGCAGTATGCCGAGCGCCTCCGGATCGGTTGAGCTCCGATCCAGATAGGCGAAATGAAAGAGATTTCCCCATACGTGGTCGCGTCTGTCGCCGATGTAGCGCATGGCCGCGGTGGCGAGCGCGTAGGCGGCGAGCATGTTCCCGGCCTCGAAGGCGGCGAGCATGGCATCGTGCAAGTAGTCTGCGGCGCCTTCGTTGCTTTCCGTGCTGGCGATCGACGCGCCGGCCTCTGTCGCCGTGCGAACGCCCTCGTCCGGCTGCAACGCCCACATCAGCGCAATGCCGAGGCGCGCGAGCAGCCGCGTATGACGCGCGTCCCCATCGGGCAGCAGCTCCAGCGCCATGCGCAGAAACGCGACCTGTTCGTCCCACGCCGCTGACGTTTCCGCCTGATCGGCGGCGGCGAGCGCGTGTGGCACGCCGCGTTCCGCGCCCGACACGGCCGAGCTGCGGTGGTACTGAAATGCGAGTTCTGCGGCGTGATCCTTCGCGCGATCGCGGTAGACGCGCTCCATTGCCTCCGCGATCTGGCGATGCAGGCGCACCTGGCGCGACGGGCTCAGCTCGCCATACAACGTGTGGCGGATCAGCGCGTGCGTGAAGTTGTAGGTGTCGTGCTCGCCCGTCGAGCGGAGGAGCTGCGCCTGCAGCGCCTCGTCGATGGCGTCGAGCGCTGCCGACTCGTCGAGGCCGGCAGCAGCGCCGGCGAGATCGATGTGGAATGGGCCGTTGAAGCCGGACGCGGCGGTCAAGAGCTTGTTGGCGGAGTCGGAGAGACGCGACAGCCGCCGCCCGATCACCTGGCGCACGCCCTCCGGTATGCCCATCTCTGCGATCGACACGTTCGACGTCCAACGGCCGTCCTGCTGGAAGATCTTGCCTTCCTCCATGAGGTGGATGAGCACCTCGCGGATGAAGAACGGGTTGCCATCGGTCTCGTCGCTGATCGCGTGGACGAACGCTTCCGGAACTTCCTGCTCGGTAATGCTGGTGAGCATGGCGCCGATTTCGCTCTCGTCGAGACCTTTCAGCGCGATGCGCTCGTACTCGACCTCGCGGCGCAGCTGCGCCAGCGCGTCGGAGAGGGGGTGCTGGCGGTCCAGCTCGACGTCGCGATAGGCGCCGAGGATGAGGATGCGGTGCTTCGTCACGAAGCGCGCAACGTGGCGCATCATCGCGATCGTGCCCTTGTCCGCCCAGTGCAGGTCGTCGAGCACGAGCACGACCGGCACGCGCTGCGACGTCGCAATGAGGAACTGCGAGACAGCATCGAGCAGTCGAAAGCGCTCCTCGTCCGGCTGGAGCGCGGCGGGCTCGGCGAAGTCCGGCAAGCGATCGCGCAGGGACGGCGCGAGGCGCGCGATCGCTCCGGCGCTATGGCCGAGGTCGGCCTGCAGCGATTCGACGGCGGCTTCCTTCGCGTAGTTGTCGATCGCGTCGGCGAACGGCGCGAACGGCGGCACCCATTCGCCTTCAAAGCAGGCGCCGAACAACACGGCCGCGCCGTCGCTGCGCGCGTGCTCTGTGAACTCCTCGATCATGCGCGACTTGCCAATGCCAGGTTCACCGACCAGCATCACGAGGCCGCCACGGCCGGTGCGCGCATCGGCGAGCTTCGTCTTGATGCGCGACAGTTCGGCGTCGCGGCCGACGAACGGCGTGCGGCTGAGCATCAGGCCCTGCTGCTCGGTCTCGTAGATCACCTCGCGCGTGGCGACGGGCGCGGTGAGGCCCTTCAGTTCGAGTTCGCCGAGGTCGCGGAACGAGAACGCCTGACGGCCGGCCAGCAGCGCCTCGATGACGGCGCTGCAGAGGATCTGTCCGGGACCGGCGCGGTCGCAGAGCCTGCGCGCGGTGACGACGGCGGTGCCGAAGTAGTCGCCTTCATCGCGCAGCGCGTCGCCGGCGTTGATGCCGACGCGGATCGTGATGCGCTCGCCGCTGACGGGGCGGCGTGACGCCTGCTGCATCGTGATGGCGCAGCGGACGGCATCGGCGGTGGAGGCGAACGCGACCATGAGCCCGTCGCCGAGCGACTTCACCTCGGCGCCGCCGTTGGCGCTGACGGCATCGCGCAGGAGCTGATAGTGGGCTTTGAAGATGCGCTGCGCGTCGTCGTCGCCGGCGCGCTGCAACAGTTCGGTGGAGCCGACGAGGTCGGAGAAGAGGATGGTGGTGGTGGTGGCGCGTTCGGTGGTCATGTGGGGCGATTGTAGCAGGGGGAGCCCTCACCCGGCCCTGCGTGCCACCCTCTCCCTCAGGGGGAGAGGGACGATGCGGGCGGTTGGTGTGGAGACGGCGATCAGTGGCGCCAGGCGCGCACCTCACCCCGGCCTTCGGCCGACCCTCTCCACGACGTGGAGAGGGGAGCGAGTGAAGTGTTGGTCTGGAGGTGGAGATCGGCGCCGCACGTGCACCTCACCCCGGCCTTCGGCCGACCCTCTCCACGTCGTGGATACAAGGGGAGCGTTTCGGACGGCGGTGGCTGGAGGTGGGAGGCTGTTGTGGCACGGACGCGGGCGCAACGGGTTGTCTCCTGCGGCGACTCTACGAGCGCCCCCGATGCACAACGGCGGGCGACGAAAAGCGATGACCAGCAAGAATACGTCCGGAAGGAGCGCGAACGCTCGCCATCACCGCCGACAAGACGACGTCCATCAAACGGGCTGCGCCCGCCTCGCCCGGAATGCCTCGTGGTACCGCGAGGGCGCGTGATCGGCTAGATTGTCGGCCGAATCTCCGCTGCCCGATGCGCCCTGAGGTGGGACGATGAATACAGCCGAATTCCTCCAGATCACAGCGATGGTGGTGCCGGATCGCACGGCGCTCGTTTCCGGCGAGAAGCGCGTGACGTTCATGGACATGGCGGACCGCGTCAACCGCCTGGCGAACTGGCTGCTGAGCGTCGGCGCCGGGCCGGACAATCCGGTGGGCGCCGTCTCGACGAACGGTGTGGAGTACGTCGAGACGTACTATGCGGCCGCGAAGATCGGGGCGACGTTCGTGCCGCTGAACTACCGCGCGAAGCACGAAGAGTTGACGTACATGATCAACGCGTCGGACGTACACGTGCTGTTCGTCGGCGAGCGTTACCTCGATCTCGTGGGCAAACTGCGGCCCGAGCTGCAGAACGTGCAGCACTTCGCTTGTTACGACAGACCGGTGGACGGCATGGGGCACCTGGCGGAGATCCTCGCCTCGGCCAGCGCCGACGAGCCGTTCGTCGAGGTAGACGAGAGCAAGCCGACGGTGCTGATCTACACGTCGGGGACGACATCGCAGCCGAAGGGCGTGGCGCTCTCGTACCTCAACCTCTCCGTCTACGTCACGAACACCATGAGCCCCGCCGACCCGAGCGAGCACGGCGAAGTGACGCTGCTCTCTGTACCGATCTTCCACGTGGCCGGCGTGACGCCGATCATGTCGTCGGTGTGGGGCGGGCGCACGCTGGTCATCCTGCCGCAGTTCGATCCGGACCTTTGGCTGAAGGCGGTCGAGAAGGAACGCGTTACGCACAGCTTTGTGGTGCCGACGATGTTGAAGCGGATCATGGATCACCCGGAGTTCCACAAGCACGACCTGTCGTCGTTGAAGCTGATCACGTACGGCGCGGCGCCGATGCCGTACGAGGTGGTGAGCAAAGCGGTCGATGTGTTCAACTGTGGCCTGATGAACGCGTACGGTCAGACCGAGAGCACGTCGACGATGACGTTCCTCGGCCCGGACGACCACAATATTCCAAAGGAAGCGGGTCCGGAGCGTGAGAAGAAGCTGCACCGGCTGCGGTCCGTCGGGCGCGGTATGGATGACGTCGAGATCGCGATGATGGACGACGACGGCAAGGTGCTGGAGGCGGGCAACGAGGGCGAGATCTGCGTCAAGGGCCCGCGCATCATGTCGGAGTACCACAAGCAGAAGGAAGCGACCGCCGCCGCCATCCACGACGGCTGGCTGCACACCGGCGACCTCGGCTACCTGGACGAGGATGGCTACCTGTTCATCACCGGCCGCAAGAAAGACCTGATTATCCGTGGCGGCGAGAACATCTCCACCGGCGAGATCGAGGCGACACTCGACGAGCACCCACAGATCGAGGAGTCGGCCGTGATTGGCGTGCCCGACGTGGAGTGGGGCGAGGTGATCAAGGCGATCATCGTGCCGGAGAAGGGCCAGAAGCCCGATCAGGCAGAGCTAACGAAGTACGTGAAAGAGAAGCTGGCGAGCTACAAGGCGCCGGCTTACTACGCCTTCGTCGACGAGCTGCCGCGCAACCCCATGGGCAAGGTGCTGAAGACCGAACTGCGGAAGCTGTACGGCAAAGCGGGGGACGGGGCGGGGTAGGTTTCAGGTTTCAGGTTGTGGGTTGTAAGAGAGGTCGCTGGGGCGACCTCTTTGTGTTTGGATCGCTGCGCGGGCCCTCACCTCCGGCCTTCGGCCATCTCCTCTCCCACAGGGGGAGAGGCCATGGATGGTGCGTCGATATGGGATTCGGCGATCAGTTGTGGTGCCGCGATGTAGTTAGGGCTTGGTGGGCGCCGCAAAGGTGAGCGTGTAGCCGAGGCGGCGGCGGTGATGATCGATCAGCGCGAAGCCGCTGGCGGCGCAGAGGTCGCGGACGGTCGCCTCGAGTTGGTAGTCGGGGTCGGTGAGCGTTTCCAGGATCGAGAGCACGCCGCCGGGCTTCATCACGCGTCGTACCTCAGCGAGAGCAGTGGCCCGGTTCGGGATCTCGCCGAGGACGTGGACGAGGTAGGCCGCGTCGACGCTCTCGTCGGCCAACGGCAGACTGGCGGCTTCGCCAATCAGTGGCAGCGCGTTCGCGACGTGCGCTTCGGTCAGACGCTCGTCGAGCATCCGGATCATTGCGGGCTGAAGATCCACGCACAGCACGCGACCGGTCGCGCCGACCACGCGCGCCGCTTCGATGCTGAAGTAGCCCGGGCCGGGACCGAGTTCGAGCACGGTATCGCCCTCGTGCAAGCGGAACGAGCGCACGGTCTCGTCGGCACGGTGCATGCGGCGGCGCTGGGGGCTGAGCTGCATGAGCGCCTGGCTCGCCGGCATTGGGCCGACGCGGCCGTAGCGCTCGCGCAAGAATAGCCAGACGCCAATCGCCCCGAGGGCGCTGACCACGCCCCAAACCACAGCGATCACGATCAGCGTCGTGACCGTGATACTCACGACGCTCGCCAACTCGATCATCGCCGCCCTCCGCTGCGTCCCATCGCGGCGGAGTATAGCCGCGATCTGCCGGCCGCCGGACGCGCGCTCGACTGCGCTTTTCGCAACGGCGGACGCGATTCTCCGGCGCGAATGAAGCGCGGGCGCCCCGCCCGCTTTCGCTGATCGCGGATCCCGGGGGTTTACAGGCGGCACACGGATCGGCTAGTGTCGGCGATATGGAGGTGCGACAATGACAACGGATGCAAGCGTGGCGCAGGCGAATGCGGCGGTGATGCGGTGGGCGGTCGATGCGTTCGGGGCGGGCGATATGACGACGCTGACGGAGCTCTTCGCGCCGGAGCTGAACTGGCACATCCCGGGACGCAGCGCCATCGCTGGCGACCACATCGGTCGCGACGCGGTCTTCGGCCTGTTCGGCAAGATAGCGGCACTGACGAACGGGACGTTCAAGGTCACCGCATTGGAGATCATCGGCGACGAGAAGGGCGGCGTCTTCATCACGCGCGACACGGGCGAACGAAATGGCAAGAAGCTCGACGTCATGCTGATGCTGCGCGTCCACATCCGCGCCGGCAGGTTCGTCGAAGTGTGGAACCACGTCGCGGACCTGTACGCGCACGACGAGTTCTGGACCGCGAAGCAACAGGATCCGGGGACGGAGTAGGGCACACGCGGGAACATGGCAAGGAATCCTATCCAGCTGAGAAGAAAGAAATACTTCAAGCTCAGTTCTCAGATCGGACAAATGAACAACGCACAACTGCGCTCTCTGCTCGATGAGAATGAGGCGGGGGCTGGTTGGGGTAGAAGTCACACCATAGAGATTGGACAGACGAAGGTCTTTGTGAAGCGGGTTCCGGTGACGGATCTTGAAAACGCCAATGCGTTCTCCACGCAAAACATGTACGATCTGCCGACTTACTATAACTATGGCGTCGGCTCCGCTGGTTTTGGAGCCTTCCGTGAACTCGTGACACACATCAAGACCACCAACTGGGTGTTGGAGGGAGCGATCGCCAACTTCCCGTTGATGTATCACTATCGGATCATGCCCTTCGCCGGGCCGCGCGCGGACGTGAACATGAAGCGGCACAGGGCATATGTGGAGTATTGGGGCGATAGTGCGAACGTCGGCAGATATCTGTTAGATAGAGCGAACGCCAACAATGAATTGGTCCTGTTCCTGGAGCACGTGCCCTACGTCCTGCAGACATGGCTTCCGGCACATTTCGGCCAACTCCATCGTTCCCTTGCCGACGTGCGGGCGGCGATTACCTTCTTGAGGAAGCACGGCGTCATCCATTTCGACGCTCACTTTTCCAACATCGTCACCGATGGTGAGCGGGCCTATTTGACCGATTTTGGGTTGGCGCTTGACCGGAGTTTCGCTCTGTCGAACGAGGAAACTCTGTTCTACGAGCGGCACACGAACTATGACTACGGCGAAGTCCTCTGGTGCCTCGGTAGCCTCCTTGTGCCGGTTTACGACGCGTTGTCCGAGCAAGATAGGCACAGCGTGATGGACAAGTGCGGCATAAGCAATGAGACGCTACCCCGAGAACGGACGCCCTTACTGGTCAACAACATCGAGGAGATCGCTGGTGAAGGCATCATGGAGTTGAATGAAGTTTATGTCGCCGCCCTCGTCAAATACCGGAGCATCATTACCTTGATGCACGACTTCTATTCCGACATGTGGCGCAATAACAGGAAGAACACGAAACTGCGTCATGCAGAGCTAGGACGGTTACTCAAGACGACGGGGTTCGGTAGCTGATACTTCCGCGGGCCATCTTTGCATCCGAGCGACACCGACGCCGAGCGTAGCGGCGGTTTCCCACTACCTACCGTCCGCTACGCCAGCCCGCGCTCCGGAAGTCCTGATGCTCCCCAAGTCAAACCTCTGTGCCCTCCGTGATCTCTGTGGTGAAAATGGAAAAGCCCCGCACCAGCGAGGCTCATCGTTTCGAAAAGAGATCCAGACTACGCCGACTTCGTCTGGCTCCGCAGGCACCGCGTGCATACCCTTACGCGCACCGAGCCGCCATCTACGTGGATGAGCTGGCGGTGCAGGTTCGGCTTGAACGTGCGGTTCGTCTTGGGCGCTTCGCGCTCCCAACGGCCGGAGTGCTGGTGTCGGATGTTGCGGCCAAAGGTCGTCCCTTTGCCGCAGACTGCGCATATCGCAGGCATGTCTATACTCGCCTTCGAATCGGTAGTACCGTGCTAGACTCTTGAACACGGCAATGTAACATCCGATCCGAGCATGAGGCAACCCGCCGCACATGCCGCCACCCGCAAACGAAGCTGAATCGGCCACCACGGCGCTCGCGATGATCGACGGCGCGGCGCTCGCGCGAGCCTTCACCGCCGGAGCAGCCGCACTTCGCAACCAGGCGGCCGCCTTGAACGCGATCAACGTCTTCCCCGTGCCGGATGGCGACACCGGCACCAACATGTCCCTCACCATGAGCGCTGCGGCCACGGTCGCCGAGCAGTCCGGTGCGACGACGGCCGCAGGCGTGGCAAAAGAGGCTGCGCAGGCGTCGCTGATGAGCGCGAAGGGCAACTCGGGCGTCATCCTGTCGCAGATCCTCGCCGGCATCGCCGCTGGCGTGACGGGCGATGCCATCGACGCCACGGCGCTCGCTGACGCGCTCGAGCGCGCTCGAGCCGCCGCGTATCGCGTGGTCTCGAACCCGAGAGAGGGCACGATCCTCACAGCGATCACCGGTGCCTCCGAAGCCGCCGCGGTCGCCGCTCGCAACACGACGGGCGCCGACGCCGTGCTCGCCGCCGCCGTCGAGGGCACACGCCAGGCCGTCGCGCGCACGCCGGAGCTGCTGCCCGTGCTGAAGGAAGCGGGTGTCGTCGACGCCGGTGCGCAGGGCCTGTTTGTGTTTCTCGACGGCATGCTGCGCGGGCTACGGGGCGAGCCAATCGATGACGCGCCGCACGACTTCGGCGCCATCGATGCGCCGTGGCTCGCTGCGCGCGAGCGGATGCACGGCGAAGGCGCACAGGCCGGCTTCTGTACCGAGTTCGTCATTCAGGCCGATCCGTCGATGCGTGCGGCTCCCGATCCGGACGCTATCCGGAGGCACCTGCAGTCGCTCGGCGACAGCCTGCTCGTTGTCGGCGATGATGCGTTGGTGCGTGTCCACATCCACACAGCCGCACCGGACGATGCGCTCGCCTACGCCCGCACGCTCGGCGCCGTCTCGCACGAGAAGGCGGACGATATGGAGCGCCAGTTCATGGCGCTCGCGGCACGCCGCCACGTAGGCGCGGCGAAGCGCACCGCCGGTATCGCCGTCGTCGCGATCGGCGCCGGCGATGGCATCGACGCGCTGTTCCGGTCGCTGGGCGCCGCGGAGATCGTGCGCGGCGGCCAGACGATGAACCCGAGCGCCGGCGACATCCGCGCGGCCATCGAGGCTACGTGTACCGAGAGTGTCATCGTGCTGCCCAACAACAAGAACGTCATCCTCGCGGCGCAGCTCGCCGTGAAGGATCTGCCGAACGCGCGCGTCATCCCGACGCGCAGCATCCCCCAAGGCGTCGCGGCACTCGTGGCGATGAACGCCGAGATGTCGCTCGACGACAACGCCGCCGCGATGGCAGACGCGATCGCCGACGTTCGCACGGGCGAAGTGACGCTCGCGGCGCGCACGACGCAGATGCATGGCAAGACGATCGCCGAAGGCCAGCCGATCGGGCTCATCGACGGCGATCTCGTCGTCGCTGAGGCGACCGTCGCGAACGCCGTCCGAGGTTGCGTCGCGATCATGATCGAGGACCGCGACGCGCCGCTCGTCACGCTCTACGCCGGTGAGGGGGAAGACGCCGTATCCACCGACGCCATCGCCGACGCACTCCGCAGCGAGTTTGGCGTTGACGTGGAAGTCGTGCCTGGCGGCCAGCCTCACTATCCGTACCTGATAGGCGTCGAGTAACGCATGACCGTACATATCGTCACCGACAGCACATCCGACATTTCGAAGGAGCTGGCCGCAGAGCACGACATCACCGTCATCCCGCTGACGATCGCGTTCGGCACGGAGTCCTACAGCGACGGCATCGATCTCTCGGCCGACGAGTTCTACGCCCGCCTGCAGATCACGAAGGCACTGCCCACAACATCCCAGCCGCCGCCGGCGCTCTTCCAGCACGCGTACGAACACCTCATTTCGCGCGGCGATGTCGTCTCGATCCATATCTCGCATAAGCTCAGCGGCACCATCGAGACGGCCCGCGCCGTCGCGCGCGACGTCGCGCCGGACAGGATCACCGTCGTCGACTCGACATCCGTCTCGATGGGCCTGGGCATGTGCGCCATCGCCGCCGCGCGCGTCGCGAAGGCCGGCGGCACGCGCGAGGCCTGCGCCGCCGCGGCCGAATCGGTCGCCGGCCGCCTGCGCATCGCCGTCGCATTCGAGACGCTCGAGTATTTGCGGCGCGGCGGGCGCATCGGTCGCGCGACCGCCTTCCTCGGCGGCCTGCTGCGCCTCAAGCCGATCCTCACCGTGACAGACGGCGAGACGTTCCCCGTGACGCGCGTGCGGTCACGCGCCAAGGCGCTCGACGAGCTGTTCGCACTCTGTGCCGTGGACAAGCGCATCGACGAGATCGCTATCTTGCACACCACCACGCCGGAGGACGCCTCCGCCCTGGCCGAGCGCGCAAAAACAGCCCGTCCCGGCGTCCACATCCACGTCGGCCGCTTCGGCCCGGTGCTCGGCGTCCACGGCGGCCCGGGGATGCTGGGGATCGCCGTCGTCGAGGGCGCGCCATAGGGGTGCTCGACTGCCTTACGACTCCGCTGATAACGCATCGACCAGAAACCGGCAGCTGCGGTCGAGGATCTCCGTCGACTGCTCGTACGTCCACGCACTGTGTGCGTACCCGTCGAACACATCGATGCGGTGATGCGGCTTCGCTCGATCGATGAGCGCCCGGCGATTCGTTTCGTTGACGTAGTGATCCGCCGTGCCGAAGACGAGGTACGCCGTGGCCGTGACTCGCGCATAGCAGTCGGCGATTCGCGCGTCGTGCACCTCCCGCCAGTAACGATCCGGCACGATCTGTCCGTTCTCCTCCGAGAAGCCTCCCGGCGTCGGCACGAAGGGGTCGACTCCGGCACCAGGCACCCAGGCAACGACAGCCGTGAGATCGGGAAGGTCCGCGGCGACGCACAACGCGGTGCACGCGCCCATGCTCTGACCGAACAGCGCCACGCGCATTCCAGCCGCCAGGTATTCGGCCGCAATCGCCCGCGTCGTGGCGACCCAGTCGTCAAAACTCACGTCCTTGAAGTCGCCTTCTGAATCCCCACATCCGTGCTGGTCGAACCGGAGCGACGAGATCCCGTGCCCGGCCAACGTGCGAGCCGCTAGGACAAACCGTCGGCTGTCACCGGACTTCTGGCCATGGAACCCGTGGCAGAACACGACTAGCTTCGTGCCACCGGCGTCGTGGAACGCACTCGCCAGCCGATGGACGTTGAATTCCCGCATCGAAATGTCTTCTGCGGCAGCATCACTCATGCGCACTCCCTGAAGTTCGTTCACAGCTGCGGAAGCGTACCCTCACCCCACCCGTACCGTGCAATCCGCGATATCCGCGGTCCCCGCCGTCCCCTTCTGTGCAATCTGCGTAGTCTGCGATTCCCTCCCCAACCCTTCCGCGAAATCCCAGCAATCCCTGTTTCCCGTTCCTCTTCGACGTTCCTGCTACGCTGAATCAGCCTTCCTTGACGAACGGCATTGACGGGCTGGCCCGCCATGCATGACAATCCGCGCACGATCGTTATGATCAGAGAGGTCCCCCGCCGGGGAGCAACACCATGAGGACGCTGAAGCTCGGTCTCGCGTTGGGCGCGGGCGGCACCAAAGGCGCCGCGCACGTCGGCGTCATGCAGGTCCTCGACGAAGCCGGCATCGCCGTCGACGTCATCGCCGGCACGAGCATCGGGTCGCTCTACGGCGGCCTCGTCGCCGTCGGCCGCAGTCCGCACGAGATCGCCCAAGGCATCCGCAACAACCCCAAACGCGAAGTCGTCGAGTTCTTCCGCCGCCGGCTCAAGATCCGCGACGACAACCGGCTGTCCCGCCGCTTCTACGAGGCGCTCGTCGGCCACCACATCGAAGACCTGACCGTCGCCTACGCCGCCACAGCCTCCGACATCGTCGGCAAGCGCTCCGTCACGATTGCTTCCGGCCCGATCATCGACGCCATCGAGGCGTCCATCGCCATCCCGTTGATCGCACGGCCGGTCGCCCATCAAGGCCGCTACCTGCTCGACGGAGGATTCTGGGACTGCGCGCCCGTCGACGCCGCAACCGAACTCGGCGCCGACGTGATCGTCGCCGTCGAACTCGGCCACCCATACACGTTGCCGGAGCGCCTGCGCGGACCCGCTGCCCGCGTCGCGCGCACGCTCGAGCGAACGCCGCTGGATCGCACCATCGCCGGGCTGCCGTTCACCATCCACGCCGCCGCGAGTGCGCTGAAGCCAGGTCGGACCGCCCACCTCGTGCTCCGGCCGGCGCTGGGATTACGCGCCAGTTCCGTCTTTGGGATGGTCAACTGTCTCGACGCCGGCATCGCCGCCGCACAGGAAGCGCTACCCGCCATCCGCGCGCTCCTCGCCGGCGAAGCGCCACGCGCCGTAGCAGCGGAGTATTCGCCAACCGCCCTGCTCCGCCGCGACCCCGGCCTCGCCTGAAGTCTTTTCGTGCCGGCAGAGATGCGTGCCGCGACGAACCGTCGACTTTCTTGACTACCCCCGTAACGCCCGCTGATCTCCGACCCGCCCCGAACCACCCCTCCGAAATGCTCCTGCTCGCCTCCTGAGGGAGGGGAGCAGGCCGAAGGACGGCGGAGAGGGACGCGCATCACTCCGCAGGCTGCGCGACCGGCCCATAGCGCGCGAACAGCGCTCCACGATCCGCGGCCGTCAGCGTTTCGAGGCAGGTCGACGTTTCGGCGGCCATCACGGCGGGCGCCGGCAGATGATCCAAGCCGAGGAAGTGACCGACCTCGTGCAGCAGCGTGCTGTACAGGCAGCGCCCGCTGCGGAACTCGCGTGGCGGCGCGGTATCGATCGTGATATCGGCTTCCACGATGTGTACGAGGTCGTTGGGATTGCACCCGGCCGTGCAACGCCGGTAGCGCAGCGACGTCAATCCCGCTTCGTACACATCGGGCCCTCGGTTCGCACCGGTACTCAAGGCGCCCCAGCCGATCTCGCTTACGTCGTCGTCCGTCACGGCGTCGCAGGCGCCGTCGTTGATCGACGGCACTCCCCACGCCGCGAACGCGCGATCGATCTGTGCGACGAAGATGGTGTCGGTGACGTACCCCGCACCCGGCACGACGCAATACATCACCGGAACCGTATTCCAGCGCTGCAGCGCGTCGGGGTTCGCCGGCAGTGCCGGTGTGGGCGTCGCCGTCGGCGTCGGCGTGGCGGTCGGCGTAGACGTCGATGTGGGCGTGGGCGTGTTGGTCGGGGTGCCCGTCAGCGTCGGCGTGAACGTCGGCGTGGCCGTCGATTTCTCGCCGCCTACGACGCCGCAGCCGGATGCCGCGACGCAGAGCATCGCCAGCGCGAGTGTCGGAAAGGATGCGCGGCGCGAGTAGGCCAGCCTACGCACTGCCCTTACGCGGAGGGCTGGCGTGTTCAAGCCGTCGTCGACCGGCCGTGCGGACAGCGGGGGAGGAGCGGGCAGGAAGCGCACGCCGGCTTGACGCGGCACCGCGCTTTGGCGTGAAGGACGATGTAGCCGTGGTATCGCTGGAACGCCTCCGCATCGTCGTCCGCGAGCGCATCTTCGAAGAAGCGCTGCCGCGCAGCGTACCCGCCTGCGGGCGCTGGTTCGAGGCCGAGACGCCCGAACACGCGCCGGGTGTACGTGTCGATGACGAACGTGCGCCGCCCACCCGCGTACAGCGCGATCGCGTCGGCGGTCTCGGGTCCGATGCCGTGTGTCTCCAGCAACAGCGGCCGCATCGCTTCGAGCGGCAGCGCCAGGAATGCAGCGAGTCCGCCCGCCTGCTCGATCATCTCCGCCGTGGCCCGCAACCGTCGCGCCTTCACGTTCGGTGTGCCGGACCGGCGCACCAGCGCGCCGATCTCTTCCTCGGGCATCGTTGCCAGCCTGCGCACATCGAGCGCACCCGCATCGCGCAACGATATGAGCGCCCGTTCGGCGTTCGTCCACGTCGTGTGCTGCACAAGGATCGCGCCGACGATCACCTCGATCGGCCGCGCGCGATCCGGCATCCAGTGCCAGATGTAGTCGCGGTACGCGTGCTCGAGCGCTACGAGCGCCTCCCGGATGCGGCCACCCACATGGTCGGCGGATCTAGCCACGAACGGCCGTCCTCCATCTGACCCAGTCTGTGGAATCGGCGAAATCTGTGAGTCCACCGCGCCTGCTCACGGCGCCACCCCGGGCTTCGTCCACGAGACGGGATCGACGTTCACGCCGCCGACAACAAGCTCCCAATGCAGGTGCGGCCCCGTGGCGAGGCCCGTCATGCCGACGAGTCCGACCTGCTCGCTCTGCGCGACATAGTCGCCCTCGCCGACGTCCATCCGCGAGAGATGATGGTACGCGGTAAAGACGCCCGCTCCGTGATCGATGATCACGGAGTTTCCGCGCGTGGTGAGCAGCCCCACATACGCGACGCGCCCGGCCGCCGCGGCGGTCACTGGCGTTCCCTCGTCGGCGGCGAAGTCGGTGCCGCTGTGACGCACCGTGGCGGGTCCGCCGTTATAGCTACGAGCGGTGCCAAAAAGCGTCGTAAAGCGCGCTTTCGACGGCAAGGTAAACGGCCCGCTCCACAGCTGTTCGGGCGTGAACTGCGCGTACACCCCAGCGCGGATATTCAGCTCGATCTGCACGTCGTCTGCAGACCGCAGGCCGTTGGGGTCGCCGACGGGCGGCACGGTGATGAACTCGATCGGGTAATTGGTGGCCGTGACGGAGATGGCGAGCGGGAACGTCTCTGTGATGTTGTCGTCGCTGTCGAACAGCGTCAGCGTGATCGTGTCGTTGCCGAGATCGGCATTGTTCGCGGCGCCGAGAACGGCCCACAGGCCATCGCCGTCGGCGATGAGCGGATAGTCCGCGCCTCGAAAGTTGGCCGAGGCCGACGCGGCGCTGCCGGCAGGCTGCACACGCACGACGATCGTGCCGCCCTGCGCCAGGCTGGCGCTTGATGCACTGGCGTGCGGCACGGGCGTCGCGGTCGGCGTCGGTATGACGGTCGGCGTGAGTGTGACGGTCGGCGTCGGCGTGGATGTCGGCGTCGGTGTGAGTGTGGCCGTTGCGCTCGGCGTAGCCGTGCTGGTGGCGGTGGGCGTCTTCGTAGGCGACGAGCCGCCAATAACGCCGCATCCGGTCAGCGATGCGGTAGCGGCCAGCGAAAAGATCGCGAGGGCGACGAGGTGGCGCGATGGACGGGGCACGCAGTAAGTATATCGGTCGATGCAAGAACGCCTACGGGTGATGATCCAGATAGTCCACGTACACGACCTTCCCCTCGTCATCCACTCGATAGTGTGCGCGGCAGCCGTCGGGAAGATCGTATTGGAGATAGCCAGCCTTCTCGTACGCTCCCCGAAGCTTCTTGGTCTTCCCTGGAACCCCTTCTGAGAGGAGTAAACGGGAGGAAGTCGCGAAGAAATGCTTCCGCTTCGGCGCGCCGGTTGCCGGCCAACGATTGAAGGCCCTTTCGGGCCTTCCTGTGCAACACAACCTTGTATGGGGGAGCTAGCTCGCTGCCTTCCATTCCTCGTAGTCGTCCTCTTTCTTCTCTGAGAGAAGATGCGCAGAGTGGGCAGTGTCGGCATCGACGTCCGCGGTTGCCATCCAGTCCTCAAAGAACTCTGTCAGGGTTGCGCGGTCTTTCGTGGCGCAGTATCGCCCCCACTGATATTGAACGTCAGCGTAGAATATCCGCTGATTTCGGGGGGATAGCTTCTCGATCCACTTCAACTCATCAGGAAGTTCGTCTTGTTCCCAAAGTGCCTGGGTCTTTTCGAGGAGCATCATCACACGACCACCTTAACAGAGTGTCCCAACGAAACCGTATGGAGTCAACGCAATTCTGTCAAGTAGTAGCGCGTGCGGCCCAGTCGGCTCACTTCTGCTGTCGTTCAGATCGCGCCCTTCGCCACCGCGTTCCGCGCAACGGCGATCGCCCCCAGCGCGCCAGCGCGTTCGCCCAGCTCGCCTTCGACGATACGGACGTCCATGAAGGACTGCGCGAAGGTGCGCGTTCGGGCCGTCTCGACGGCGGGGCCGAGGAGCGTCTCGCCCATGTTCGCGACGCCGCCACCGACGACGATCGCCTGCGGGTTGAACACGTTGATCAGGCTGGCGAGGCCGATGCCGAGGTAGCGGCCGGCCGACTCGATCAGCGCCGTCGCTTCCGCCTCGCCCTGCTGTCCCGCCAGGAACACGGTCTTTGCGGAGACGGGCGGATCGTGCTCGGCGAGGCGCGCGGTGCGGATGAGGCCGCCGGCGGCGATCATCTCCTTCGCGCGCGCCGCGATCGCCGTGCCCGACGCAAACGCCTCGAGGCAGCCGACATGGCCGGCGCCGCACGTCGGGCCGTCGACGCTGACCCCGATGTGTCCGACTTCGCCCGCCGCGCCGGATGCGCCCGCATACAGTTCGTCGTTGATGATGATGCCGCCGCCGATGCCGGTGCTGACGGTGATGAAGATCATATCGGCGTAGCCGCGTCCCGCGCCGAACTGGTGCTCGGCGACGGCCTGGCAGTTGGCATCGTTCTCGAGCAAGGTGGGGATGCCGAGACGCTCGCGCAGTGCCTTCGCCAGCGGCACGTTGTGCCATCCGGGTAGGTTCGGCGGATCGGTAATAACGCCCGCGGCGATGTCGATCGGGCCGGGCGCCGAGATGCCCGCCGCGCGCACGATCGCCGGTTCGATCTGCGCGTCAGCAGCGGCGGCACGCATCGTATCGGCGATACGGTCGATGACGGCTTCGGGGCCCTGCGCCGCCTGCGTCGCAACGCGCGCCTGTCCCAGGACGCGACCCGCGGCGTCGGCGATCAGTACGAGGATCTTCGTGCCGCCGAGGTCGACACCGGCGAATACGTCGCCGCTGCTCCTCACGCCGACGCCTCGCGCGCGCTGTCGGCTTCAGCGGCATCGCGGCGGTCGGCGATGGCTGCGGCGTACAGCTCGCGGTACTTGGCGGCGGCGCGGCCCCACGACCAGTCCTGTCGCATGCCGCGCTCCTGCAGCGCGCGCCATCCCTCGGGATCCTCGAACGCCGCCAGCGCGCGCTCGGCTGCCTGCTCCAACTCCTGCGCGTTCGCGGCGTCGAACACGAAGCCTGTGCCGGAACCGCCAGCCATGTCGGCATCGTTCACCGTATCGGCGAGGCCGCCCGTGTGACGTACCAGCGGCACGGCGCCGTATCGCAGCGAGATCAACTGCCCGAGCCCGCACGGCTCGTAGCGCGACGGCATGAGAAAGACGTCGCAGCCGGCGTAGATCTGCTGTCCCAGCTTCGGATTGAAGTCGAACCAGATCTTCGCCTTGCCGGGATACTTCGCTTCCAGCCGAGACAGCATCGTGTGCACGTCGGCATCACCGGTGCCCAACACCACCAGCTGCACATTGTGCGCCGCGAGCAGTGCGTCGAACGCGACAGCGACGAGGTCGATCCCCTTCTGAGCGAACAGGCGGGTCACGGTCGCGAACAGCATCGACTTGCCACCGGCGGGCAGCCCCGCTTGCTCTTGCAGCGCGCGCTTGTTCGCGCCGCGCTGGTCGAGCATATCGGCGCTGAAGTGCTGGGCGATCGCCGGATCCGTCTCCGGATTGAACTCCTCGTAGTCGATGCCGTTGACGATGCCGGAGACCACGCTGGCGCGCGCTCGGAGCAGCCCATCGAGGCCAGCGCCATACTCCGGCGTCATGATCTCCTTCGCGTACGTGTCGCTGACGGTGTTGACACGATCGGCCTGGATGATGCCCTGCGCCATGCCGCTGTAGGCGATCGTCGCCGCCAGCCCGTCGGGCGGGATCAGTTCGGCCGGCGCGATGCCGTGCGTCTGCGCGAACGCGCGGTCGAAGTCGCCCTGCAGTGCGAGATTGTGGATGGTGTAGACGCGGCCCGCTTCGGCCCACACATGCGCGGCGTTTGCGGCCAGCCGCGTCAGCAGCAGCGCAGCGTGCCAGTCCTGCGCGTGGATGACATCGGGGCGAAAGCCGAGGTGCGGTGCAGCCGCCAGCAGCGCATCGCAGAAGAAGAGGAAGCGCTCCTTGTCGTCTTCGAAGCCGTAGACGTTCGGGCGGCCGAAGAAACGCGCGTTTTCGAGCAGATACACCGGCACTCCACGCACGTCGGCCTGCCAGACATCGACACGCTCGTCACCGCCGGGCCACGGCACCTTCACGCCCGCGAGCAGGTGCGTGAGGTTGAGCGTGGTGCGTTCGATCGCGCCGTGCATGGGCATCGCCACGCGCACATCGTCGCCATTGGCCCGCAGCGCGCGCGGCAACGACCCGGCGACATCGCCCAGCCCCCCGACCTTGGCGAGCGGGCTCATTTCGGCGGCGGCGAAAAGGACGTTCAATGGAAGCTCCAATCGTACGGTTCGTTGTATTAGTTTATCGACTCACCCGTGGAGCGCGCGCAGGAGTGGAAAACAGGAGGTTTGCGGAGGGCAGATGTGAGGTTCGCTATACTGGCGGGCTATGACCGTTCGAAAACCAGCATCGCACCAGCGGACGATGGCCAAGCCCCGGAAGGCCGCCGCGGCAAAGAAGCCACTCCGTTCGTTCTGGGACGATTTGGCGGATATTGGTCGGCGGATTCCGGATGAGGAATTGGCGAAGCATCCCCGGGACGGTGCACGCAATCTTGAGCACTACCTCTACGGTACGCCGAAGCGTTCTTGATTGAAGCGCGTGTTCGTCGACACATCCCACCATATTGCGATTTTGGATCGTCGTGACGATGCGCACGTTGACGCCATGCGCGAGGCTCGGCGGCTGCGTGACGAGGGCGCTCGATTCGTCACGTCCGACGCGGTGCTGATCGAATTCCTCACGTTCTTTTCCGCTTGGGGAACTACCGTTCGTGAGACTGCGGTAGCCTACGCGAGAGAGCTACGTGACGAGCCGACAGTGGATGTCATCCCGCATGACCGCAAGCTGTTCGACATGGCTACTGACTTCTATCTGGCGCGGCCCGACAAGGCGTATAGCATGACAGACTGCATGTCGATGGTCATCTGCCGAGATACCTCAATCAGTGAGGTGTTAACGGCCGACCATGACTTTGAGCAAGAGGGCTTCACAATTCTGCTGTAACACTTCGCCTTTGCCCTGCTACTCCACCAGCACGCCCGCGCCCGCCTCCACGCGACCGACGATCGCGCCCGGCAGACCGTCGGCGTGCAGCCGCCCGGCGAGCGCCTCGGCGGCGGGTTGTGGCAGCGCGATAAGCAGCCCGCCAGAGGTCTGCGGGTCGTACAGCAGTGCCTCGATAGCGGGATCGATGTTCGTTGCGAATGCGACGTGGCCAGCGAGGCCTTCGCGGTTGCGGTGCGCGCCGCCGGTAACGATGCCGCTCGCGGCGTACTCGAGTGCGCCCGGCAACGCCGGCACGCGCGACGACTCGATGATAAAGCGCATACCGCTGCGCGTCGCCATCTCGCGCGCGTGACCGAGAATGCCGAAGCCCGTGACGTCGGTCATCGCGTGGGCATGCGCTTCGCGCGCCAGGTGCGATCCGTGGCGGTTCAGCGTCAGCATGCTCGCGATCGCGGCCGCGGCGTGATCAGCCGGATCGCGATCGTCGCGCGCGGCCGTGAGGAGCAGCCCCGTCCCGAGCGGCTTCGTGAGCACGAGCACATCGCCTGGCTGTGCGCCTGCCTTCGCGAAGATCTTCTTCGGGTGGATGATGCCGGTGACGGCGAGGCCGTACTTCGGCTCGACATCGTAGACGGTGTGGCCGCCGGCGATGACGCCGCCGCCCTCCGCCATCTTCTCGGCGCCGCCGTGGAAGATGCTGGCGAGGATCGCCGGATCGAGGTCCTGCGGGAACGCGGCGATGTTCAGCGCCATCAGCACTTCGCCGCCCATCGCGTAGACATCGCTCATCGCGTTGGCGGCGGCGATGGCGCCGAAGGTGTAGGGGTCATCGACAACCGGCGGGAAGAAATCGACGGTCTGGACGATCGCAACGTCGTCACTGATACGATAGACAGCGGCGTCGTCCGGGCCCTCGAGACCGACGAGCAGGTCCGGGAACTTCGCCGCGTCGAAGGTATCGGTGATCGGCCGCAGCACCTGCGCGAGGGTGGCGAGCCCGGCTTTCGCCGCGCAGCCGGCGCAGGAGGCGAGTGCAGTAAGGCGGACGGCTTCGGTGGTCACGGGTCAGTATGGCGCGGCGAGTTTGGACGATCCACGCAGAGCACGAGGATTGAAGATGAAGATGGAGGATAGAGTGCGAGCCTACGAGGGCGCGCCGGATGTCCATCTCTTGACGGCGTTCGCCCACGACTGGACAGCCGAGCGTTGGCCCGCGTCGACGTACTGGCATGTTGGCGACATCGTGTGGCGGATCTTTCAGAACTCGGTCTTCGATCCGTTCGCGAATATCCGGGTCTGGCCGCACCGTGGCCGCCTCGCCGCTGTCGCCTGGTTCGAGCCACCGGCGCAGGTGGAGTTCGATCTGCGAAGCGACGCCGATGCTGGACTAGCCGAGGAGATCCTGGCGTGGTCTGAGAACCGCGCCCGCGAGCTCAGACCCAAGGACGGAAGTGCATTGATGCTGACCACCTGTGCGCTGGATAGCGATCAAACGCGGATCGCGCTCCTCGAACGCCGCAGCTATGCGAAGGTCGAACGGCACAGCGTCCGTATGCGGTGCAGCCTCGACACCGCAATCCCGGACAGTCGATTGCCAGATGGGATGCGCGTACGCCACGCGACGGATGACGATATTGTCCAACGAGTCGACCTGCACCGCGACGCATGGTCGGTATGGGGCGCATCGAGCGTGACGGCCGAAGCGTATCGCCGGCTGCGTACCGCGCCGGGCTACGACGAGCAGCTCGACATCGTCGTGGAGGCCGCAGACGGCAGGCTCGTGAGCTACTGCATCTGCTGGGTCGATGCGGCGAACGGCATCGGCGAGTTCGAGCCGGTGGGCACGCGGCCGGAGTTTGCGGGACGCGGCCTCGCCCGAGCGGTGATCTTCGAAGGGCTGAGGCGTCTTCACGAGCGCGGGATGCATACAGCGCTCGTGCAGACGGCGAGCATCAACGAACGCGCACTCGCGCTCTATCCGGCATGCGGGTTCGCGGTGACGGACCGGGAGCATTTCTACGAGAAACAGTTGGTGTAGCGTTGCTACAACCGCAGCAGCGGTGCGAAGCGCTTCTCGCTGCGGAACGGGCCGACCAGCGCCATCGTCAGCTGGTTTTCGTCGAAGACCTTCATCGCGACGCGCCGCATGTCATCGATCGTGACGGCCTCCACCAACGCGACGACTTCGTCGGGCGTCCTGATCTCGCCGTTCAGCATCTCCTGGCCGCCGAGCCAGCCTGAGACGCTGCGGGTGTCCTCCATCCGGAGGAGGAGCCGCCCCTTCGACAGCTCTTTCGCCTTGCGCAGCTCGTCGTCCGTGACGCCGTCGGTGCGCAGGCGGCTCAGCTCTTCGATGAGCGCCTTCGCGGCTTCGACCGTCTTCTTCGGGTCGACGGCGGCGTACACGGCGAACGAGCCGGTGTCGAGATAGTGCGCGGCGTAGCTGTGGACGTCGTAACAGAGAGCCCGCTTTTCGCGCAGCTCCAGGAACAGCCGGCTGCTCATGCCCTCGCCCAGGATGACGCTGATCAGATCCAGCGCGAACCGGTCGGGATCCTGGCTGGAGATGGCGTGCACGGCGACTTCGATATGGGCCTGCTCGGTCTTCTTGTACTGGATCGCGATGCGGGGCTCGTGCTGGCCGTTGACGGCGGGGAACCAGGCGGATGGCTTGCCGGGTTGCCAGTCGCCAAGCGCCGTGCGCATCGCACTGACGACTTCCTCGTGCTCCACCGCGCCGGCGACGGCGATGACGATGTTGTTCGGTACGTACTGCCGTTTCAGATACGCCACCGTGCCGTCGCGCGTCAGGCTGATCACGGACTCTTCCGTGCCGGCGACATCGCGGCCCAGTGGCTGGCCCGGCCACATCGTGGCATCCAGCAGCACATCGACGAGTTGCGCCGGCGAGTCGCTCGTCGAAGCGATCTCTTCGATGACGACCTTCCGTTCCTTTTCCAGCTCCTCGTTCGCCATCAACGGGTTGCGGATCATGTCCGTCAGCACATCGGCGGCGCGGTCGAAGTGGATACGGGCGACTTTGGCGTAGTAGACGGTCAGCTCGCGGTCGGTGCCAGCATTCATCACCCCGCCCACGCCCTCGATCTGCTCGGAGATCTCCTGCGGTGTCGGGCGCTTCGTGGTGCCCTTGAAGAGCAGATGTTCGAGAAGGTGGGACATGCCGGCCTGCTCCGGCGCCTCGTACCGGGAGCCTGCGCCCACGTAGATGCTGACGGCGACGGATCGCGTGCTCGGCATCGTCTCGGTGACGACGCGAAGCCCGTTTTCGAGCGTCGTGCGACGGTAGCCGTGGCCTTCCATCTATCTCCTGGGTGTCGGGTGGGGCGGCGGGTTGACGGCTGAGTGTAGCGCGGAGGCTCGCCTCGCCACAGAGCCCGGTCAAGGAACGGGTTGGATTCACCGCGAAGGCGCGAAGATCGCGAAGACTTCAAGGGTTAGGTTCACCGCAGAGCCGCAGAGGGCGCAGAGAGGTTCCTGGGCGACGGTTCTTCACTACAGAGATCACGCAGGGCAAGGAGTTTGGGCTTGGCGCAGGACGAGGGATTCGTGCTCGCTGATGGCGGCGCGGCGCCACGCGCGGCAAGGTCCTTCGCTTCGCTCGAGGACGACAGTGGTTGAATATCGTTCACCTCCGGGCCGTCTCTGCGGTGACTTCCGAACAGGAAACGAAAACGCCCGCCGTAGCGAGCGTCTCAGGCAGCGGGATGGGTGGCGCGCGTCAGCAGGGGGCATTGCCTTCGAAGATCATCGTGTACCAGATCTTCCCGTCGGCCGACTGCGCTACACCCGTACCGAAGCGCGTGTAGTGGCAGTTCATGATGTTCTCGAAATGCGGCGGGCTGTTCTTCCACGCCGTCACAGCACGTTCCGCCGTCTCGCTCCAGGACCAGTTGTTCCAGGCGATGTTCTCGCCGGCGAACGAGTACGGCTCGCCCTGGCGGTCCAGCACGCAGGTGAACTCGTTGGGACAGCCGCCAGCTTTGGCGTGGCTGAAGTGGCCCGTGCGCGCCATGTCGTTGCTGCGCTCGCGGGCGGCGTTCACCAGCGCGGCATCGGGGTGCAGCGGCGGCAGACCCGCCTTCGTGCGGATGGCGTTGATGCCGGCGTACGTCTTCATCTCGGCGTCGACTTCGGCCGAGCAGCCCGTCAGCAGCGCCAGCGCGCCCAGGGCGAACGCCATCATGGCCGTCAGGGCGGCAAGTCTGGGCCTACGCAGCATCATGGCAGCGGTCAACGCTCCGGCTCCTCTCCGTTAAGAGAATCGGCAGCGTAAGGGAATTCTTGTGCGGTACCCCGGATTCCCCCGTCGGAACGCAGGTTCTCGGCTCGCGAGGCAAGGCGTGCTGGTAGGAGGCGACGGCGCTCAGAGGTCCAGGCCAATTTGCAATCCTTGCTTGCCACGGGCACGTCGGTTGGGACGTGGTCAATCGGGAGGCCATGCCGTGTGCGCGGCAATGGTGTTCTGTTGATACCGTCGGGTCGTATTCAGTTTCAGCAGAGTGCTGGACGGGGTGCCAGCTCGCCCTAACCCTACACCAGTGCTGAAGAGTTGCAAACCCCAGGAATCGCGCGTGTCAGCTCCGCTATGTTAAGTGGCGCTGCAGTCTGCGCCTGCGTCGCAGCTTCGGCTCAGATACGGCGATCAAGCGTCCGCTAGAAATGTCTCCAGGATCGCATTGAACGCCGCAGGACGCTCGAAATACACCGAATGCCCCGCCTGCGGCACGGATTCGAAGCGTGCGCCAGGTACGTGCGATGCGGCGATCTCGATGAGGCGCGGCGCGATCACGATGTCCTCCTCGCCCGCGATGAAGAGCACGGGGAGACGCAGCTCAGCGACTTCGTCAACCGTCGGTGCGGGCAAGCCACGCATCGCCTCGGCCAGCGGGCGTACCGGGTTGAGTGCCGCGATCTCCTGATACAGAAAGTGCAGGGCCGGCTGATCGCGATACATGCGCTCACCGGCGGCGGGATGTATCTTCCCGGGTTCGCCGCGGTTGCGCATCGCCTCGCGCCAGAGTGGATCGATCTCGGCCGAGCGGATGCCGCCGTGCGTGTCACACATCATCAGCCGCTCGACGCGCTGTGGATGGAGGAGCGCAAAGCTCAGGCACGTCCAACCGCCCATCGACTGAGCAACGAGGGTCGCACGGTCGATGGCCAAATGATCGAGCAGCGCGCGCAGATCGTCGACAAACGCCGCGGCGCCCGGGCCGCCGGCAGCATCGACCGACTGGCCGAAGCCGCGGTGATCGAACGCGACGCAGGTGTAACGGTCGCGGAAGTGCGGCACTTGCTGCCACCATGAAAGGTGGTTGCCGCCCGCGCCATGCGCAAAGACGATCGTGGGCGCGGCACCCGGCGTCGGGCCGTGCGTCTCGTAGTAAATGCGTGCGCCCCCGGCATCGGCAAACGGCATGCGGTGATCCTAGCGTAAGGCAGCATGTGGGGGAGGGGTTGCCCCTACGCGATCACCTGCGCCCGGCCGTTAGAACCGCGCCCCCGCGTCGCCCTTGCCGGAGGCGAAGGGCATCGGCGCAAGGCGGACCGCGCGGTGTTGGTGATTCGTGCCGTCATGTGCCGCGTCGTTGCGGGGCCGGCGGGTCATCGCCGTGTACTTGCGCTTGCGGGCGCCCGTGTAGATCTGACGCGGTCGGGCGATCTTCTGCTCCGGGTCGGTAATCATCTCGCGCCACTGGGCGATCCAGCCCGCAGTCCGCGGGATGGCGAAGAGCACCGGAAACATCTCGACCGGGAAGCCCAGCGCCTGGTAGATGATGCCCGAGTAGAAGTCGACGTTGGGATAGAGTTTGCGCGAAACGAAGTAGTCGTCTTCCAGCGCGATGCGCTCCAATTCCATCGCGACGTCGATCAGCGGGTTGCGTCCGGTGAGATCAAAGACTTCCTCAGCCGTGCGCTTGATGATCTTGGCGCGCGGATCGTAGTTCTTGTACACGCGGTGCCCGAAGCCCATCAGACGGCCTTCGCCCCGCTTGAATTTCTTGATGAATTCCGGGATGCGCTTCTTGTCGCCTATCTCCTCCAGCATGAGCAGCACTTCTTCGTTGGCGCCGCCGTGCAGCGGGCCATACAGCGCCGCCGCGGCGGCAGCTGTGGCGGAGTACGGATCGGGTCGCGAGCTGCCGACGGCACGCATGGCGTTTGCGCTGCAGTTCTGCTCGTGGTCGGCATGCAGGATGAACAGCACTTCGATCGCCCGCTCCAGTACCGGATCCGGCTGGTACTTCGCTTCCGACATCTTCCAGAGCATGCTGAGGAAGTTACCGGCGAACGAGAGGTCGTTGTCCGGATAGACGAATGGCAGGCCGCGGCTGTGACGATAGGCGAATGCGGCGATCGTCGGCATCTTCGCAATCAGCCGCCACGTCTGCAGCTCGCGCGACGCCGGATCGTCGATCTGCTTGGCGTCGGGATAGTACGTGGAGAAGGCGCCGACGGTACCGATCAGCATGCCCATCGGGTGCGAGTCGTAGTTGAAGCCGTCGATGAACTTCTTGATGTTCTCGTGCACCATCGTCGAGTACTTGATGTCGTGCGTCCACTGGTCCAGTTGATGGGCGTCCGGCAGCTCGCCGTAGACGAGCAGGTACGCGGTCTCGAGATACGTGCTCTTTTCCGCGAGCTGCTCGATGGGGTAGCCGCGATACTCCAGCACGCCCTTGTCACCGTCAATGTACGTGATGGCGCTGCGGCACGCCGCCGTGTTCGTGAACGCCGGGTCATACGTCATCAGGCCGAAGTCGTCGCTATCGACGCGGATCTGGCGGAAGTCCATCGCACGGACGGTGCCGTCCTGGATCGGAATGTCGTACGACTTGCCGGTGCGGTTGTCCGTAACCGTCAGCGACGCCGCCTTCGCCGCCTTCGCCGCCTTCGCCGATGCCCCATTCTTGGAGGTAGGCGCGTTCGCAGCGGCGCGCGGCGCAGACTTCGCCCGTGCCTTCTTCGAGCGGATCGGCGTGCGGATTGGCATGATCATGCTCCTGAGCTTGATGGTGTAGCGGCGGTGCAGCCGTCCGGAGCGGCGGTAGCCGCAGGGAGGATATCAAGAGTTCGTCGTCCGTAGTGAGGAGTCCAAAGTCCCCTGGCGAGCGATCATCGTGTTGGAGTGGACCACTGGCGCCTCGCCGCACCGCCGATGCAGGACAGCCGCCACCCGGCTGGTGGCAGCCACCGCATCTAACACAACCGCTCGCCACCGCATCTCTCGCACGAACCGAGAGCCGACCGCCAGGGCGCGTTGTCTGACCGGGCTAGCCGGAGCCCTCTACGTGGGAGCTATTGACACCATCCGCAGCGACGCCCGATACTAACCACATGGTGGCAATTTCACCACTGGATGGTCAGGTACGGAAGCGCGTCGACCGCCGCCAGGCGATCGTGGACGCCGCGACGCAGCTCTTCGCGCTGCGCGGTTTCTCCGGCGTCTCGGTGCAGGAGATCGCCGACGCGGCGGGCACCCACAAGACGACTGTCCTCTACCACTTCGCGACGAAGGACGCACTGCACGAGGCCGTGCTGGACGAGGCGCTTGGCCGCGTCGTCGAGGTAACGCGCGAGTTTCTCGCCGGCGAGTTCAAGCGCGCGCGCGTCGCGTTCCTGCTGGACCAGATGCACGCGTTCTACGCAGAGCATCCGGCGGTTGCGTGGCTGCTACAGCGCGAACTGATCGAGCCGGGTGGTAGTGAGGCGTACTTCGCCCGCTTCGTAGAGCCGATCTACAAACCGGCGCTGGCGAGCCTGGAAGCGGCCAAGCGCGCGGGGCTGATCCGCGACATCGATGCCGCGTTCTTCATCCACGATACGCACATCACGCTGATCGGCTACTTCTGCAACAAAGAGCTGCTGGAGCGGCTCCGGCCCGGCATCGATCCGTACTCGGTGGAG
>CAYWOO010000084.1:0-14062 GCA_964458665.1 uncultured Dehalococcoidia bacterium | reverse complement strand
GGGAACTGGGCCGGCGGCACCGCGAGGTAGAAGAGACGATTGCCCCGGGTCGCGCGCGCCTGCTCCGCGCCCTGGATCGCCGTGCGCAGCGCCGTGAAGGCCTCGGGCTTCGTGTAGTCGCCGGCGACCGTGTCGACGCCCCCGGCGAAGGCGGTCCAGGCCGTCGCGTCGGCCGGCTGGCCGGAGAAGCGCTCGAGCGACTGCCGCAGCTGGTCGCGGTAGGCCGCGGCCGCTCCGACCGAGGTGCTGGTGGCGACCAGGCCGAAGGGCGAGGGCAGCTCGGCGTTCTTCGCGAGCGCGAACAGCGCCGGCACGATCTTGCGGTGCGCGAGGTCGCCGGTGGCGCCGAACAAGACGAGCGTGCAGGGCTCCGGCGGGCGCGCCGGCACGCTGGCGGGGCTGCTGGACGCCGCGACGTGGAGCGGGGATTCCATGCCGCCTATCGTAGCCGCCCCAGCGTCCGACGCAGATCCGCCAGCGCCTGGCGCTCCTCGGGCCCCCACTGGTAGCGCGTGGCGTTCGGGTCGGAGCGGTCGGGGGTGGGGCGGGGCGCCTCGGCGGCGGTCGAGTCGAGCTCGAGCTCGATCGCCACGCGATAGCTTTCGAGGCCCGCGAGCGACAGCAGGTCGCCGTCCATCAGGGCCGCGGTCGTGACCGGCCGGTCGTTGACGAGCGTCCCCGGCCCCAGGTCCTCGACGACGAGCGCCGAAGAGGAGCGCTCGAGGCGCGCGTGGAAGTCGGCCACTCCGAGGTCCGAGGCCGGCGCCGCGCACTCGGGCGCGCGCCCGAGCATGGCCTCGCCGTGGAGCAGCTCGACGACGACAGCGTCCCGCAGCCGCGTCAGCGTGGCGCGCGCGATGCGCGCCGCGGCTGGTCGCGCATCGCCGGGTACGACGAACACGAGCTCCGTGCGCCGGCCGAGCGAGACCACGTCGAGGTGCCGCAGCGGCTCGCGCTCGACGCGCTCGCCGTTCACGAACGTGCCGTTCGTGCTATCCAGGTCTTCGAGCCACCATTCTCCCGCGCGCGGGACCACACGTGCGTGACGGCGGGAGATGCCCTCGAGCGGCAGCGACAGCCACAGGCCGGGGTCGCGGCCGATCAGGTTCTCGCCTTCGCCGAGCGGCAGCGAACGGAACGAGCCGGTCCGGACCCTGAAGACGACGCGCGCGCTCAAGGCTGCGCTCCGGGATGGTAGCGGTGGCACTGTTGGCAGCTCGACAGCACGCGGCGGGGCGCGTGGCACTCGCGACAGCGCGCGATCCCGGGCAGGTGGCGAACCTCGGCGTCCTCGCTGGCTTCGACCCCGGCGTGGCACGAGCCGCACGTCGCCTGCCCGAGGTGGGGGCCGTGCACGAACGCGGCGCGCACGAACACGCTCCGGGGAACCGGGGCGTCGCCCAGCACGGCGCCTTCGGTGCGATGGCAGGGCGCGCAGCGCACGACCAGGGCCGCGACCGAGGCCGCGGGGTTCTGGCCGGCCTCGTTCGGCAGCAGGTCCCTGAGCGGAGCGCCGATCGCGTCGAGCCGGGCCGACGTCTCGGCGAGGGCGTCCTCGAGCGTCCGGCGCTGGCGCGCGAGGAGATTGGCTTGTGGCGGGACGACGCCGGAGCGGCGCAAGCCGAGCTCGTCCTGGACGCGGCGCTCCTCGGCGGCGCGCTCCTCGAGCGCGCGCGCCAACACCGCCTCGCTCGAGTCGCCGGGCCGGAGCGCGAGCACC
Organism: uncultured Dehalococcoidia bacterium; assembly: GCA_964458665.1. Classification (GTDB taxonomy): domain Bacteria; phylum Chloroflexota; class Dehalococcoidia; order DSTF01; family JACRBR01; genus JANXYW01. The sequence goes on along the minus strand of CAYWOO010000084.1, from coordinate 12,342 downwards.
CGCCGGCGCAGGTCCTCCGAGCGCAGCCGCAGCTCGGGAGAGCTGCTCGCGAGCGCGCCTATCGCCACGAGCAGCTCAAGTCGGCGCTCGTCGTGCTCCTCTGGCCCGAGCGCGGGCGGCTCAATGGCACCACGGCCGAGAGCCAGCGCCCGGGCCTCCAGCTCCTTCGCCGCGCGCAAGGCCTCGCCGTCGCCTGAACCGGCCGCCGCGGCCGCGGCGGCGCTCACGGCACCCAGGGCCGCGTCGAGGCCCCGAGCCCCGGCGAGCGTGCGCCTCGCCTCGAGCCGGGCCGTCTCGTCCGCGAGCGCCGCCCGGCGAGCCTCGAGGGCCTTCAGGTCGAGCCCCGCCAGGGGCGGTGCGAGAGCCAGCCGGCGCCTGAGCGTGCTCGCGCGCGCCTCGAGCGCGCCGCGCGCCGCGGCAGCGCCCTCGGGGTCGACCTGCCAACGCAGGCCCGCCAGACTCGCAGTGACCCAGGGGTCGCGGTGGCGCACGAGCGTCTTCACGATCCGGCCCCCAGCCGTCTGGAACTCGCCGATGTCGCGTGGCGTCAGCACGTCTTCGGGTGCTATCGGGTCGGTGGCGCCGAGCGAGCCGGCGCTCGCGTGACACGAGGCGCAATGGCGGTCGAAGGCGATCTCCTGCAAGTCGCGCGTCTCGCTCGAGGCTGGGTGGCAGCTCAGGCAGGTGTCGGCACTCGCCACGCCCCGCTCCTGGAGCTTGGCGACATGCTTGCGGTGCGAGAACTGCCGGCCCTCGGCACGGGGCGACAGCTTGGCGGCGACCTGGCCCCTGCTGAGCTCCGGATGCGCCGCGAATCCCCTGAAGTGGCAGCGAGCGCATTGGCCGTCGTCGCGCGGCGCGAGCAGCGCCGGCCGCCCGAGGTGCTCGCGGTGGCAGCTGCTGCACGACGGGGCCGCGTGCGCGGCAACGGCTGGAGCCTGGCCGGCCTGCTCGTGCGCCCGGTGCGCGAGGCGCTCGGCGCCAACCGTGTCGTGGCAGCGCTGGCAGCGCTGGTCGGTGACTCCACCCGGCAGCGCGTGGCACTCCTCGCAGCGCCGCTCGCTCGCGCCGTGGGCTTGTGAGACCGGCCCGGGCGCCGCGAGCCCGCGCCAGGCCGCGTGCACCGTGAGCAGCAGCAGCACCGTCGCGCCCGCGACCCCGAGCCCTGCGACGGCCGAGCGCCTGGCGCGCCGCGGCGGCAGCTTCCGCGTGCGCTCGGGCGTGCCCCACGGAACCTGGTAGGCCACGCCTCAGTACCAGAGTGCCGTGAAGACGTGGAAGGCGAGCAGGCCGAGCAGGACGCCCGCCGGCGGCGCGTGCAACACCAGCCACCCGCGCAAGAGCCGCTGCAGCGTCAGGTGGGCGTCGAGCTCGAGCTTCTCGACATGCAGGCCGGCGAGATCGTCGATGCGCGCCTTGTCGAGAGGCGGCACGAACGCGGCGAGCAGCAGCAGGGGGTCGATCGCCTGATCCCGTCCAGCACGCACCTCGATCAGATACGAGAGCGCGGGCAGCGGACGCTCGAGGCGGGGCCGCAGCTCCTGCCGGTAGTGCCGCGCCAGCACTTCTCCGGCCCCCGCCATGCGCGCGTCGGCCGCGGTGACGATGCGCGCGCGCAGCTGAGGGATCCTCTCGAAGAGCACTTCGATGCGCAGGCCCTCCGTGAGCCGCGTCGGGACCCATTTCTGGAGCGCCGTGCCCACGAGGCCGGTGAGAACGGTCCATCCGGAGAGCAGCAGCAGCGCGGCGCCGACCAGGCCCTGCGGCCACGCGAGCCCGGTGTGCAGCAGCGCCGCCACGAACGCCAGCGAGCCCACGTACACGTGGGCCTGGGCCCAGATGCGCGCGGGCGCCACGCGCGCGGCGCGCCGACGCCAGGGATAGGCCGCGGCGAACAGGTAGCCTGAGGCGGCCACGATCCCGAACGTGAGTCCGAGGCCGCGCCCCGGGTCGAAACGGCCGCGGGCGAGCCCGAGCGCGTGAACGGCCACGAGCAGCAGCGCGAGACCGAGCGTCGCCACGAACACTCGCGGCTGCTGCGGACGAACGGCCGCCGCGATCCGCACGGCTAGCGAAGCACCGAGCGCACCGCGCCCATGTCCTTGAACGAGATGCGAACCGCCGAGCCGTGCGGGCATGCGCTCACGCAAGCCGGCCCTTCGGCGCGCCCCTGGCACAGGTCGCACTTCACCGCGACCTCCTCGGCCTTGCCGTCCTGGCGCACGCTGCCCGTCTCGACCATCAAGATGTTGCCCCAGGGGCAGCGCGTGGCGCAGTTCGAGCAACCGATACAGGTGGATGGGTCGACCGTGACTTCGAGCGTCGAGGCCGCGCGGCGGATCGCCCCGGTCGGGCAGTCGACGAGACACACCGGGTCGCTGCATTGGTAGCAGGCCGTGGGCACGAGCCAGTTGCGGTAGCGCTTGCCCTCGCGGACGAACACCGGCTGGCCGCCGTGCGTGTCGGCGCAGGCCTGCACGCAGTCGTCGCAGCGCGTGCAGGTGGTGAGGTCGATCAGGAGCACGCTCTCGCCGTGGACGAGACCGGTCTCGATCGCCATCTGCAGGTACTCCGAGGCGACCGGGTTGCGCGCGACGACCCCGCGCGTCTTGAGCCGCGCGAGCGCTTCGTTCCACAGGCGGTCTTTGAGACGCGGCTTGTCGCCCACGGCCGCCGCCATGTCGTCGCGCTCGAGGCGCACGAGCTCGGCGTGCTCGACGGCCTGCAGCGTGAACGGCCAGCGCTCGTCGAGCAGGATCGCGGTCTCGCCGGCGAACTCACCGGGACGCAGGTAGGTGACCGCGAGATCGGCCCCGCCCACGTCGACGCTGACCTTGAGATAGCCGCCGCGCACGAGATAGAAGGCGTCCGCGAGGCTGCCCTCGCGGGCGACGATTTGCCCGGGGCTGAAGGACAGGAGGTCGGCCCGCTGGCGCAGGCGTGCGAGCGCCGCCTCGTCCACCTCGGCGAACAAGCCCACGCGCCGCAGCTGGTGCGCGAGCGTCTCTTCGCGGTAGCGCTGGTCGAGCTGCTTGCGGAGCTCGGGCGCCACGGCCGTCAGCATGCGCAGCGCCGGCAATCGCAGGCGCAGGACGCGCAGCGGCGTCCACGCCTTCACCGTGGCCGCGACCGGGAAGCGCGACAAAGCACTCCTGTCGCCGAAGAGCTCACCGACACCGAGGGTCACGACGCGCGGTGGGAGCGGCTTCGGCGCCGTGGCGGGCAGGGGCGGGGCACCCCTCGCCACCGCTTTTCGCGGCGCATCCTGCGCCGAGTCGAGAGCCACGGCTGTCCCGCGCACGATCGCATAGACCGAATCGCTCCACTCGCCGGCGGAGATCACGGCCTGGCCGGGCGGAAAATCCAGGAAGTGGGCGTAGGGCCGGACCTTCGCGATCACCTTGTCGCGGATCCGCTCCGGCACGAGCTGCAGCAGCGGTAGCCGCGCCAGCTCGGCCGCGGCGCCGGGAACCAGCAGGCGCAGGCGCGCCTGGTAGGCATGGCGCAGCTCGTCCTTGGGTTTGGCGCCGCTCACGGCCGTGCCCGGGCGAGCTCGGCGACGAGCAGCGCGTGGATCTCGTCCTGCAGCCGCAGCAGCTCACCCTCCGGCCCCGCGTACTCGGCGGGACCGTTCACCGGCTGGGGCGCCGGAATCCGGCGTCCTGCCTTCAGCATTTCGGCGAGCAGCAGCAGGGCGCGGCCGCGCAAGCGCAGCAGCTCGCCCGCCGGGCTCGCCGGCACCGCGCGCGCTCCCGGCGGCAGCGGGCGTGGCATGTGCACCACGTCCTCGGCGAGCGAGGTCGTCGCCGCGGGCTGGAGCAGGTCGAGCGCAGCATCGTTCGGGCGAGAGGCGTCTCCGCCGCGATCCGGCGCGTAGTCGGAGGGCAGCGGCCGGACGTCTTGCCAGGCCGCGCCCGGGACGGAGGCGACCGGCGGTGCCGACGGCTGCGGCTGGGCGACAGCTCCATCTCCCGGACCTGGCCGCGACCCGGCCCCCGGCGCGGGCTCGGACGCGGTCACGCGGGGGGCGATGGCGCGGGCCGCGGCGCTCACCTGCGCCAGGTCGTAGCGCGTGGTCCAGTGCTCGATCCGCGCGAGGCGGCTGCCGGCGTCGAAGCCCGCGCCCGAAGGGTGGCCCGCCGCGACGAGGCGCGCATCGGTCGTGACGTGGCAGCTCACGCACAGGCCGGCGATCACCTGTGGCTTGCCGCGCAAGTCCTTCATCCCCGCTGCCACGGCCTGCGCGAGGGAGCCGCGCACCTGGTGGAGCTCGATCCAGGCCGACGCGGCACCGTGACAGCTCTCGCACGAGACGCCCGCGTTCGCCGCACCGCGGAACACCGTTGCGTGACAGCTCACGCAGGCGCCATTCGCGGCAAAGGCGCTCGCGAGGCCGATCGCCTTCGCGAAGCCGGCCGCCTTCGGGTCGTCGAGGCGCCCGAGCGCGTTTACGTGCGACCTGCCTCCCGAGCGCGCCGGCTCGTCCACCTGCCACTTCTGGGTCTGCCGCGCGTGGTCGTGACACCCCGTGCAGCGCGCCGGGCCTGTGACTGCCTGGCCGCGCGCGGACGCCGCCCCAAGCCCTGCACACAGGGCCAAGGCCACCAGCGCTCCGCGCACGCCCCCGGGGGTGATGGCACTCATGAACAGTCCGGGGTCTAGCCGAGCCCGTACGGCCAGCGCTGCGGCCGCGCCAGCATCGCATTCGCCTCGTCGTCGTTCTTGAAACGCTCCCGCGTCGGGTCCCAGTAGAGCGTGCGCTTCGTCTTCATCGCGATGTGGTGCAGCAGGCAGGTGGAGCAGGAGCGGTGGGCCACCTCGACCGGGGCGATCGGCTGCTTGCGCGAGCGGATGCAGTCGAGCCAATTGCCGTGGTGGTCCTTGCTTTCGTAGAGGTGGATCTCGTCCGGCCCGATCACCGAAGTCAGCAGCTTCGGGTCGCTGGCGGAGAGCGCCTGGGCGTCCTTCAGCTTGGCGATCGGGTCGCTCGCGGTTACCTGCTCGTTGCCGCGCGAGACGAAGATCCAGCCTTCGCTGCCCTCGAACTTGATCCCGTTCGGGAACTCGCCGCTCACGATCATTCGCACACCGTCGGCGTAAACACCCTCGGTCTTGAAGTCGCCGTGCACGTTCCAAAGGCCTCTGGTCGGGAACTGGGCGGTGCCCGAGATCTCTACGGGCCCGGTGTACTCCGTCCCCATCGCCCAATGGGCGCTGTCGATGTGGTGGGCGCCCCAGCCGGTGATCATTCCGGCGCCGAACTGCTCGCAGCGCAGCCAGCCGGGGCGATCGTAGCCCTGCTGCGAGTGGACGCGCTTCTCGGCGTAGTAGGCCCAGGGTGTCGAGCCGAGCCACTTCTCGTAGTTCAGATTCTTCGGCGGCGCTGTCTCCGGCTCGTCGTCACCCGACGGGTCGCCAGGCAGGCCGATGTAGACCGTCTTCAGCTGTCCGATGCGCCCGTTGCGCACGAGCTCGGCCGCGTGGCGGAACTGGACCGCCGAGCGCTGTTGGCTGCCGATCTGGAAAATGCGCCCGCTGCGGTGGACGGCGTCGCTCACGGCGCGCCCCTCGGCGATCGTGAGCGAGGCCGGCTTCTGCAGGTAGACGTCCTTGCCCGCCTCCACGGCCGTGATCGCGATGAGCGCGTGCCAGTGGTCCGGGGTGCTGATCAGGACCGCGTCCACGTCCTTGCTCGCGAGCAGCTCCTTGTAGTCGAGGTACCCGGTGACGCCGTCGTAGGGCTTGCCCGTCTTCTTGGCGTAGTGGCCGTTCACGAGCGCCTTGGCGTCTTCCATGCGTCGGCTGTCGAGATCGCAGACGGCGACGATGCGCGCCTGCTCGTACTTCCAGACTCCCGGCATGTCGTGGCCGCGCGAGATGCGTCCCGTTCCGATCGCCCCGACGCCAATACGGTTGCTCGGAGCCGTGGCGCCGAACACGCTGGCGGGCACGATCGCCGGGAAGCCGGCGGCAAGCAGGGACGAAGCGCCCATCCCCTGCGCCGTCATCGCGAGCACCTTGCGGCGCGACATCTCCTTCTTGCGCGTCATGCTTCCCTCCTCGTGGGTGCCGGCCCATTGTGTCACTGCCGCGAGCGGGAGGGTATCTTGTGGCAGAATGCCCGCGGATTCCAGGATGCGCGGCAAAAGAGCCTGTTTCGCGCTTCTGGCCCTGATCGCGCTCGGCGCGGTGTGTTCGGTCGCCGACGAGCTGCTGCTACTGCGCGACGGGCGTCGGATCGTGGTCACGAGCCTGGTGCGGCGGGGCACCTCGGTCGTGTTCCGGACGGCGAAAGGCGAGACTTTCTCGGTCCCCGCCACGGACGTCGTGTCGCCTCCGCTCGCCCGCATCCCGTTCGAGACCACGGCCGAGCTCGTGCTGCGGGACGGCCGCCGCATCCGGGTCACGTCGCTCGCGCGGCGGGAGGGCCAGGTGCTGTTCGAAACCACGCGCGGGGAGCGTTTCTCCGTCCCTGAGGACCAGGTCGTTTCTCCGGCTCTCGATAGCATCGGACCGCCTGCCGGCGCACGACGCGCGGCGCCGGCGCCGGCGCCCGTGCCTGTGGAACCAAAGGCCCCCCCGCCGGCGCCAGCCCCGACCGTCACCTCTGCGCCGCCACCTGCTCCGGCTGCACCCGAGCCGCCGCCCTTCTCGACCGTCGCGACACCCTTCTCGGACCGCTGGGCGGTACCCCTGCCCGGTCACCCGCGGGGAGTTGAGCGCCAGTGGACGAACCCCTACCGGCCGAACGTCCTCAAGGGCGACCTGCCGATCGCCGGAGACTCCGTGTTCCTGGCGGTATCCGCGGGCGTGGAGCTGCCGCTCGACGCCCGCGGATCGCCCGTGGGACCTGGGATCGTCACGCCTTCCCCCGACGACGTGTCGTACCTCGGCGGAGCGCCCCAGTTCCTGGGCGCCGCCCGCGTCGGCTTGAGCGCGGAGCTCTACCAGGGCGCCTCCGGGTTCGAGCCGCGGCGCTGGGGCCTGCGTGCCGCGGGAGTCTTCGGCGCGCGGCGGGTGCGGGTCGCTTCGTCGGACAGTCTCACCAGCGGGACGAGCGAGAGTCACTCGCAGCTCGGGCTGCAGGAGGCCTCGGGCGAGCTGCGGCTCGCTACGCTCTCGCCCCGCTTCGACTACGCATCGCTGCGAGCCGGCATCCAGCCCTTCGTTTCGGACTTCCGCGGCTTCGTGCTCAACGACGTGCCGCTCGGGGCACGGCTGTTCGGGACCGCCGGCGGCAACCGTGTGCAGTGGAACGCCGGCGCCTTCGTGCTCCTGCGCAAGGACCCCGAGACGCGCGTGAACCGGCTCGAGCGGTCGGATCGCGAGCTCGTGGTCGGGAACCTGCTCGTACGGGATCTGCCACTCGGCTATCGCCTGGGGGCGAGCTATCACTTTCTGCGGGACGCGGACCTGACGAGCGCAGGGCGGCCGCAGGTGCACTACGTCGGCTTCACGGGCGAGGGCCGCCTGGGAGGCCTGGGCGTCTCGCACGCGGCGTATCGGGCTTTCGGCACGAGCCCGCGCGTGAACGGAGCGGCCAACGTGGACGCGTGGTTCGGCGCGCTCGAGCTCGTGCGCCCGCGCGAGTGGATCCGCTACCGGGCGTCGTTCCTCTTCTCGAGCGGCGACTCCGACGCCACGGACGACAAGGACCAGGGCTTCGATGGGATTCAGGACCTGCCCCACTTCGCCGGCGGCGCGACCGGCTTCTGGCACCGTTCGGGCATCGCGCTGCCGCGGGCCGGCGTGCTGCTGAAGGCGGCGGACAGCCTGCTGCCGAGCCTGCGCACCGGGAAGTTCGCGCCGTCCCACTACGTGAACCCCGGCCTGCTGCTGGCGGGCGTCGGGATGGAGATGGACCTGACGCCGAAGCTCCAGGCGCGGGCACTCGCGCACTACCTGCGCTTTCACCGGACGGGCGCGCTCGGACAGCGCCTCGGCCAGACGATCGGCCAGGAGATCGGCATCGAGCTCGGGACGAGCGTCCGCTACCGCCCGCTCCTGAACGAGAACGTGATCCTCGGTGCGGGAGTCGCGGGCCTGCTTCCGGGCTCGGGCTTCGAGGACCTCGGGCCTTTCCTTTGCTCGACCCCCGGCTGCGCGGGGTCGGGGGACCTCTGGAACGCCTACGTGCGCCTGGAGCTTTCGTACTGATGCGCGCGCTTGCGCCGGCTGTGCTCGTGACGTGCGCCGCACTCGTATCGCCGCTCGCGCGCGGCGCCGGGCAGGCGCCGGCTCCCACGGCCGCGCCGGCCACGGCCACGGGGTGCCTGAGCTGTCACACGAAGACCGACGCCGCGACGATGCACGCCTCCCCCTCCGTCCGGCTCTCGTGCACCGACTGCCACGGCGGCGACGGCTCCGTGCGCGCCAGTGGCGCGAACGGCTCGGCCGCCTGGCGAGACACGAAGGAAAGAGCGCACGTGCGGCCGAAGAACCGTCGCCTCTTCGCCTCGAGCGCCAACCCCGAGCGCAGCTACACGGCGCTCCTCGAGGAAGACCTGGCCTTCGTGCGCTTCGTGAACCCCGGCGACCTGCGAGCGGCGCCCCAGGCCTGCGGCCGCTGCCACGCGCAGCAAGTCAGAAACGTCGCGTCGAGCATGATGACGCACGGCGCGATGCTCTACGGCGCCGCGCTCTACAACAACGGCATCCTGCCGAACAAGGACGCCGCGATCGGAGAGAGCTACGACGCCCAGGGCCGGCCGCAGCTGCTCCGAACGACACCGGCGCCGCCGGCCGACGTCGCGCAGCGAAAGGGCATCCTCTCGATGCTCTTCCCCTTCCCCCGCTGGGAGATCGGCCCGCCCGGCAACCCTTTCCGGGCCTTCGAGCCCGGCGGTCGACGGCGTCCCGAGACCGGGCTCGCCGATCCCCTCGCGGAGCCGGGCCGTCCCGACATGAGCCTGTCGTTCCGCGGCCCGGGCACGCTCAACCGGGTCGACCCGATGATCCTCGGCGCGCAGAAGACGCGGCTCCTCGACCCGCTGCTGTCCTTCTTGGGCACGAACGACCACGCGGGCGACTACCGCTCGAGCGGTTGCAGCGCCTGCCACGTCGTCTACGCGAACGACCGCTCCCCCGTCCACTCCGGACCGTACGCGTCTGCCGGCAACCGCGGCCGCTCGGCGAGCGTCGACCCGACGTTGCCCAGAAACGAGTCGGGCCACCCGGTGCGCCACGCCTTCACCTCGGGCATCCCCACCAGCCAGTGCATGACTTGCCACATGCACCCCGGCACCAACATGGTCGCGAGCTTCATGGGCTACACCTTCTGGGACAACGAGACCGACGGCGAGGCGATGTACCCGAAGCAAACCCTGAACCGCAGCACCGCGGAGCGCGACCTCATCCAGCAGGCGAACCCCGAGGGCGCCGCGCTGCGCGGCCTCTGGTCGGACCGCGAATTCCTCGCCGAAGTCTCCTCGCTCAACCCGAAGCTCGAGCGCACGCAGTTCGCCGACTTCCAGGGCCACGGCTGGATCTTCCGCGCCGTCCACAAGCGCGACCGTGAGGGGCGGCTCCTCGACGGCGCGGGACAGGCGATCCCCGAGAACGACCCCGCCAAGCTCGCGAAGGCCGTTCACCTGCGCGATATCCACCTGGAGCGCGGGATGCACTGCGTCGACTGCCACATGAGCCAAGACGTGCACGGCACCGGCCTGCTCCACGGCGAGACGCGCGCCGCGATCGAGATCGACTGCGTGGATTGCCACGGGACCGTGAGCGCGAGCGCAACGCTGCGAACTTCCGGCCCGGCCTCGCGCGGCGCCGACCTGACGCTCAAGACGACGCCCTTCGGCCTGCCGCGCTTCGTGCGGCGCGAGGGCAGGGTGCTGCAGCGGGGCATGGTCGAGGAGGACCGCGAGTGGGAGGTGCCGCAGGTGCGTGACAGCGTCACGCCCGGCAGTCCCCGCTTCAACGCGCGCTCGGCCTACGCCAAGACGCTGCTCAAGGACGGCACGCTGTGGGGCGCCCCGCCAGCCGCGGGGCAAGCACTCGCCCACGACGACTCGAAGATGACCTGCTTCGCCTGCCACTCGGCGTGGACCACGAGCTGTTTCGGCTGCCACCTCTCGCAGACCGCGGCGCAGAAGAAAGCCAACCTCCACAACGAGGGCGGCCCGAGCCGCAACTGGACGAGCTACAACTTCCAGACGCTGCGCGACGACGTCTTCTCGCTCGCGCGCGACGGCAGCGTCACCGGCCGCCGCATCGCACCCGCCCGCTCGTCCTGCGCCATCCTCGCCTCCTCGCAGAACCTCGACGGAGAGTGGATCTACTCCCAGCAACAGACAGTCTCCTCGGCCGGTTTCGCCGGCACGGCGTTTTCGACCTTCGTGCCGCACACGGTGCGAGGCAAGGAGACGCGCACTTGCACCGACTGCCACCTGTCGGCGGAGGGCGACAACAACGCGTGGATGGCCTCGCTCCTGCTCCAGGGTACCGGGCTCGTGAGCTTCGTGGGACGAAACGCCTTCGTGGGTGAGGCCGGCTCGGGCTTCGAGGCGGTCACGGTCACCGAGCGGGAGGAGCCGCAGGCCGTGATCGGGAGCCGGTTGCATCAGCTCGCGTACCCCGACCGCTACCGCGAGCACGAGGCCGCGCAGGGCCAGCTGCAACGGGCCTTCCGCCACGGCGGCGACGTCCGCTCGCTGCAGCTCCGCGGCGAGTACCTGTTCGCGGCCGAGGGACGGCGCGGCCTGCGCGTCTACGACGTGGCGCGCATCGAGCACGACGGCTTCGCGCAGCGAATCCTCGGCGCACCGGTGTCGGGGCTAGGGCAGGGCCTGCACGTGCCGACACGCGAAGCGACTTCGGTGACGCTGCCCTCGACGCTGACGATCGACCCGACGCGGCGGCCGGCTGCGGGCAGCGAGGAGCAGGCCGTGCACCCGATCTACGACTTTGCCTTCGTGACCGACCGCGAGGAAGGCCTGGTGGTGATCGGGCGGCTGCACGTGCTGCTCGACGGCGACCCGCGCAACAACGCGCTCGAGCGACTGGCCACGTTCAACCCGCGGGGCGACCTGGCGGGCGCGACGTCGCTGGCGCTCGCGGGAACGACCGGCTACGTCACGACGCCGCGGGGGCTCTTCGTCCTGGATCTCGCCGATCCGCTGCGCCCTCGGCTCGCCGCTTCCATCCCATGGCGGGCGCCGCGGGCCGTTGCCGTGCAGTTCCGCTACGCCTTCGTGACATCTGCGGACGGCCTCGGCGTGATCGACGTGACCCAGCCCGCCGCGCCGCGCGTGGTCGCGACGGCGCGCGTGCCGCTCCGCGACGCACGCGGACTCGCCCTCGCACGAACCTATGCCTACGTGGCGACGGGTCGCGACGGGCTCGCGATCGTGGACATCGCACGGCCGGAAGCCCCGCGCCTCGCCATCAGCTGGAACGCGCAAGGCGCCATCGACGACGCGCACGACGTCGAGGTCGGCATGACCAACGGAAGCGCCTTCGCCTACGTCGCCGACGGCAAGAACGGCCTGCGCGTCGTCGAGCTCGTCTCGGCGAACGACACGCCGGGGGCTTTCGGCTTCAGCCCGCGGCCGACGCCCCGCCTGGTGGCCACCCGCAAGACCCGTGGCCCGGCGACGGCACTCTCGCGGGGACTCGACCGCGACCGTGCGGTCGACGAGACGGGCCACCAGCTGGCGGTCTTCGGCCGGCGCGGGGCGCGCCCGCTTGACCTCGAGGAGCAGCGCCGGCTCTACCTGCGCGACGGCCGGCCCTACACGGTTTCGAACACGCCCCCGCCCAGGGCGCGGCGGTGAAGCGAGCCTTCACGATCGGCGTCGACTACGGCACGAGCTCGGTCCGGGCGCTCGTCGTCGATTGCGCGGACGGGCGCGAGCTGGGCACGGCGGTGTTCGACTACCCGTCCGGCGAGCAGGGCGTGCTGCTCGACCCGAAGGACCCGAACCTCGCGCGCCAGGACCCCGCCGACTACGTGCTGGGACTGGAACGCGCGGTGAATGCGGCGCTCACCGCCGCCGAGACTGACGCCGGGTTCTCGCGCCGGGCGGTGATCGGCATCGGTGTCGACACCACCGGCTCGACGCCGATCCCCGTGGACCGGCAGAATCGCCCGCTCGCGTTCGATCCGAAATGGAAGTCGAACCTCGCCGCCCACGCCTGGCTGTGGAAGGACCACACCGGGGCCGACGAGGCCGCGGCCATCACGCGCACGGCGCGTGAGCACGCGCCGCAGTACCTCGCCCCGATCGGCGGCGTCTACTCGTCGGAGTGGTTCTGGTCGAAAATCTGGCGCTGCCTGAAGGTCGCGCCCGACGTCTATGGCGCCGCCTGGAGCTGGGTCGAGCTCGCCGACTTCGT
>CAYWOO010000083.1:0-5915 GCA_964458665.1 uncultured Dehalococcoidia bacterium | reverse complement strand
GGGTACGTTCGACCGGCGCGGTGCGGAGCCATCGACGCGGCACCGCGCGGGCTTTCAGCCCCCGCTGCGATCATGCGCTGTACCACGCGTTACGGATCAAGAGAAGGCTCGCCGCGCTCGCGGCAAGACGTGTTACGAGCGGAGGGTGACGTCGCCGGCTTCTACGCGGGTGAGGGCGCCTTCTGCGGTGCGGATGAGGAGCGCGCCGTCGGTGTCGACGTCTTCGGCGATGCCTTCGGCGGAGCCGCCCTGCCAGGTGGCGCGCACGTCGTTGCCGAGCGTGACCAGGCGTTCGCGCCAGCGGTCGCGGATCGACTCGCCGGACTTCGCGGCGACGTAGAGCTGCTCGAAGTGCGCGAGGTACGACGCCAGCAGCGCCTCGCGGTCGACATCGTGGCCGAGTTCGGCTTTGAGGCTGGTGGCGATGTCGCGGAGTTCTTCGTGCTCGCGCGGATCGAAGTTCACGTTGATGCCGCTGCCGACGAGGACGAACCCGCGGTGTTGATCGGTGAGGTCAGTCTCGATGAGGATGCCGGCGACCTTCTTGCCATCTATTTGCACATCGTTCGGCCACTTGATGTCGGCATGGATGCCGGCGACGTCCCGGATCACGTGGCAGATCGCGAGCGGCGCGATCATCGCGATCGCGCGCAGCACGGATGTGGGCGGCCGCAGCACCAGCGTCGAGGCGAGGTTCGTCGCCGGTGGCGTGATCCACGATCGGCCGAGGCGGCCGCGGCCGGCGGTCTGCTCGTCGGCGAGGGCGACGGCGCCTTCGACGGCGCCGTGCAGCGCCGCATCGCGCGCAACGTCCATTGTCGATCCAACGCTTGGCTCGAAGATCAGATTTCGACCGAACATCCGTGTTTGGAGCATCGTGTGGAAGCGCGTGAGGTCGAACGGTGTGCCTGTCATGGATCAGCCTCCGTGGCGCCTTCAGGCGATCACTTGTCCAGCCGGAGGACGGCCATGAACGCTTCTTGCGGGATGTCGACGTTGCCGACGCGCTTCATCCGCTTCTTGCCCTCTGCCTGTTTCTCGAGCAGCTTGCGTTTGCGGGTGATATCGCCGCCGTAGCACTTGGCAAGCACGTTCTTCCGCATGGCGCGGATGGTTTCGCGTGCGACGATGCGTCCGCCGATCGCCGCCTGCACCGGCACGTCGAACATCTGCCGCGGGATCAGCGACCGCAGCTTCTCGACGAGCTGCCGCCCCTGCGTCGCCGCGTTCTCGCGGTGCGTGATCAGCGACAGCGCATCGACCGGCTCGCCGTTGACGAGGATGTCGAGCTTCACCAGTGGAGCGGCGCGATATTCGTTGAAGCTGTAGTCCAGGCTTGCGTAGCCTTGCGTGCCCGACTTCAGCTCGTCGTAGAAGTCGACCAGGATCTCGGACAGCGGGATCCGATAGTCGAGGACAACGCGGCCTTCGCCCTTCTTCGATCCGTCATCCTGAATGATGCTGTGCTGCAGATACTCCATGCGTTTGAACTCGCCGCGGTTGCTCGTCACCAGCTCCATCACCGCGCCGATGTAGCGGTCGGGCGTGACGACGGAGATGTCCATCCACGGCTCGCGGATCTGTCCGATCTCCTGCGGCGGCGGCAACTCGGCCGGGTTGTCGATGACGATCTCCTGACCGTTGGTCTTCGTCACCTGGTACTCGACGCTGGGCGCCGTTGCCAGCAGGTTGAGGTCGTATTCGCGCTCCAGCCGCTCCTGGACGATCTCCATGTGCAAGAGGCCGAGGAATCCGCAGCGAAAGCCGAACCCCAGCGCCGCGCTCGACTCCGGCTCGTACACCAGCGACGCGTCGCTCAGTTGCAGCTTGTCCAGCGCGTCGCGCAGCAGCGTGTACTCGTTGGCGGACGACGGATAGAGACCGGCGAAGACCATCGGCTTCACCGGCCGATAGCCGGCCAGCGGCTCCGCTGCCGGCTTGCCGTCGTCGGTGAACGTGTCACCGACGCGGCACTCTTTTACGTTCTTCAGCCCGGTCGCCACGTAACCGACTTCGCCCGGCCCCAACTCGGCGACGGGTTCGAGCGCCGGGCGGAACACGCCGACCTCGATCGTCTCGACGCTGAGGTTCGTCGACATGAGGCGCAGCCGGCGCTTGCTGTTGGCGATGCCGTCCACGACGCGCACGTACGCGATGACGCCCTTGTAGGCGTCGTACTTGCTATCGAAGATCAGCGCCCGCAGGGGCTTCTCGGCGGTATCGGGCGGCGGCGGAATGCGATCGACGATCGCCTGCAGGAGTTCCTGCGTGCCGGTGCCTTCCTTCGCTGAGGCGAAGAGGATCTCGTCCGCGCCGAAGCCGAGCGTATCGACCAGCTCCTGCGCAACGCGCTCCGGCTCGGCGCTCGGCAGGTCGATCTTGTTGATCACGGGGATCAGCTTCAGGTCGGCCTCGAGCGCCAGATAGACGTTCGCGAGCGTTTGCGCCTGGATGCCCTGCGCCGCATCGACGATGAGCAACGCGCCTTCGCACGCCGCAAGCGCCCGCGACACCTCGTAGCCAAAGTCGACGTGGCCGGGCGTATCGATGAGGTTCAGCTCGTACTCGACCTTGTCGGCCGCCGTGAACGCCATGCGCACAGCCTTGGCCTTGATCGTGACGCCCTTCTCGCGCTCGAGGTCCATGTCATCCAGCACCTGCGCGGACATATCGCGCTTCGAGATCGTCCCCGTCATCTCCAGGAAGCGGTCAGCGAGCGTCGATTTGCCGTGGTCGATGTGGGCGATGATGCAGAAGTTGCGGATTCGCGCTGGTTCCATCTGGTATCAGCGTAGCAATCCCGGGGATTAGTCGCTGTCACCCGCGTTGCAGCTCATGCGGCCGCTACACCGTCCGCGAGCGGAGGCCCAACAGCACCAGCGTCATCGTGAACACCCCGAGCCCGGTGATCGAGCCGAACGCCGCAGCGAGTGAACCGACGTCCCATCCTTCGAGAACGAGGTCGCGCATGCCCTGCACGATGTAGGTCACCGGGTTGATGGTCGCCAGAAACTGGAGCCAGGGCGCGAAGACTTCCTTTGGTGCGAACGCCGGCGAGAGGAAGACGAGCGGAAAGAAGACAAGGAAGCCGAGTTGGGCGGCCTGCGCGCTCCCCGTCTTCAACGCCAGCGCCATGCCGATGCCAGAGTAGGACAACCCGAATATGCCGCCCATCAACACGAGCACGACGACGCCAAGCGGCCCGGACTTCATGCCCGAACCGAAGATCAGGCCGACGACCACGATCAGCAGCGTCAGCGCCATCGTGCGCACGCCGTCGGACGCCAGGCGGCCGAGGACCAGCGAGAAGCGATTCGTCGGCGTCAGAAGCAGCTTGTCGAAGTAGCCGCGTTCGATATCGGTGACCGTGCCGAAGCCCGCTGCGCCGGAGGCACCGGCGATCGCCTGAAGCACGGCGACGGGCAACTGGAACGCGGTGTAGTTGTCGACGGCGAAGGCGCGGCCGGCGACGTGGCCGATGGCGCCAACAGTGACCGCAAAGAAGAAGAAGGGGATGAAGACGTTGCCGATCTCGAGTGCGGGTTGGCGCGCGGTCTCGCGCAGCGCGCGGATCATCAGGTAGCGCGTGTCGCTGAGCAGTTGGATCACGATCCAGTGCCTCGCGCGGCCTGTGCCGCCGGGCGCGCTGTGGACTCCTCGGCTTCCAGGTGGTGGCCGGTCTTCTGGAGGAAAACATCGTCGAGCGTCGGCCGTTTCAGCGTCACCTCACGCGCTCGCAACGACGCCTCGTCGAGCAGCAAGACGAGCCGCGCGATGGCGCTGCTGCCTTCGCGCACGTAGACGATGACGGCGTCGCCGATGATCCGCACGTCTTCAACCCCTTCGAGGCGCCGCACCGCCTGCTCCGCCCGCGCGAGTTCGTCCGCACCGCCCTCGATGTGCAGTGAGACGACATCGGTGCCGATGCTGGCCTTCAGCTCGGACGGCGACCCTTGCGCGACGATCTTGCCCGCGTCCATGATCGCGACGTCGCCGGCGAGGCGGTCGGCTTCCTCCAGATACTGCGTCGTGAGGAAGAACGTCACGCCCTCGTTCTTGTTGAGTTCGGCGACGTACCGCCAGATCGCGTCGCGGCTGATCGGGTCCAGACCCGTCGTCGGTTCGTCGAGGAAGACCACCTTGGGCCGATGCACGAGCGCGGCCGCGAGATCGAGGCGGCGCCGCATGCCGCCGGAGTACGTCTTCACGCGGCGGTCGGCGGCGTCTTCGAGGTCGACCACGCGCACGAGGTAGTCGACGCGTTCCCCTATTTCGGAAGCGCGGAGGTGGTACAGGCGGGCTTGCAGCGTCAGCAGCTCGCGGCCCGTCTGGATGTCGTCGAGGCCGGCTTCCTGCAGTGCCACGCCGATGCGATTGCGGACGTCGCCGGGCGACCGCACCACGTCGAACCCGAGCACCTCGGCGCGCCCTCCCGTCGGGCGCAGCAGTGTCGTGAGCATGCGGACGGTCGTCGTCTTGCCGGAGCCGTTCGCGCCGAGGAAGGCGAAGATGGCGCCCTCGTCGATCGAAAGACCGATGCCGTCCACGGCGCGGATTTCCGGTGTGAAGTGCTTTGCAAGACCTTCTGCTGCGATTGCGGGCACGGGCAAAGTCTAACGCGGCGGGTTCGGAGGCGCGTCCAACGGCTCGCTGCGTATTCCGCAAGATGACGCAGGCGCACGAGCGATTGCCCGACAAGAGAGGGCTGCGCCGCCGCTTTCCCGGGACAGGAGACATACGAGGCAAGGGACATTCGCCTAGATTCGGGCGGTTGTGACATAACGTCGGGCAGGCCGGCGGAGCGCTGGGTTGCCCCGCCCGGCACGGCCTCGGCCGGGAGTCGACCCTCAGAATCGAACGGAGCTACCGATTGGCGAACCCCTATTTCGCGGAAGCGGCTGGCTGGTCGCGTTACCTTTCGACCTCCTCGGCCGATACTGCCTGTGAAGCATGCCGGACACCGCAGTTGACAGGCTGGCGGCGCCTGAACATACTGATGAGTCGGTATAGTCGCAGTACGATCAAGGGTGACCGGCACGGACGGCGGGCCTCGGCTACAACGCTCGATAATGGCCCGCCCGTTACCTGGGAGGTGGTAGATGATCGTCTTGATTGAGCTAGGAATGGGCCTGTTGCTGAGTGCCGTCGTGTTCGCCGCGCTCGATGAACTGGTGCGTGGCTTCGCGGGGCGACGGCGGTCGCGGGCGGACGCGACTCCCGTGACGCCCTTTCGCGCCGAAGAGGCGAAGAAGCGTGCGCATGATGTGGAAGCCGCGTAGGCCTGCGTCGAACAACCCTGCCCGCGAGGCGTCCGATGCGGGCGCGTTCAGCCAGTAGAGGCGTGGCCTTCGCCGCTCTTGGTGGAGGGAGCCCTCCGCCGGGCGGCGTCGGCCGGGCGCCGGTTCTCGCGAAGACGGCGCCCGAAGCCACGTTCAGCGCCGGCGCTGGCCTCGTTGCCAGGTATCGTATCCTGTAAGCGTTCACGGAGACCGAAACTACCTTCGGGTTGACGCCAGCACGAAGAGGATCGCTTCGGCGAGGTTCCATACACTACAGGGCGGTACGTCTGTGCGCGGACTATCTCGGCCAACGATCGGTATGGCGCTTGTGTTTGGAGCCGCCCTCGCGGTGACTCTCGGCCTGGCGCTTGGCACCGCGGCCGACACCGCCACTCCATCTTCTGATCCCGTCATCGCGGCGGCCGGAGACATCGCGTGCGATCCGCTCAACTCCAACTTCAACGGAGGGCTGGGCATCAGTCCCAACTGCCTGCAGCTCTACACCTCGGATCTCCTGGTCAACGCGGGCTTGACGGGCGTCCTCAATCTTGGTGACAACCAGTACTACTGTGGCAGCTCAGAGGAGTACGCCCAGTCCTACGACCTGAGCTGGGGACGCGTGAAGGCGATCACCCA
>CAYWOO010000082.1:0-14368 GCA_964458665.1 uncultured Dehalococcoidia bacterium | reverse complement strand
ACTGGCTCAGTTTTCGGGGGGCAGGTCACGTGATCGCGTTGTTGTTGTTCAGCGAGTAGGTCTGGTACGGGGCCACCACGCTGAGTCCGGCGCCGTAGTTGGACTGCGGGTGGCGCGTGCCATCCGGCAGCGTGCCGCCGACGGCGACGACGTCCGGGCTGCTGGCGGGGTAATCAAGGAGTGCCGTCCCGGAGTTGCCGGCGGAGGCGGAGACGATGACCCCGGCGTTCCTGATGATGCCGAGATAGTACCCTATGGCGGTGTTGGCCGAGCCGCCGAAGCTCATATTGAGCACGTCGATCCTGCCTGCTTGCGCCTCGCCGGCGACCCAGGACAGGGCGGGGATGACGAACATCGACAGGCAGGAGAACAGTCCGCTGTTCGACTCACACGCCTTCACCGGCACAATATGGACGTGGGGCGCGACGCCGGCGATGCCGCTGCCATTGTCGATACTCGCCCCGATGATCGCGGCCATGCTCGTGCCGTGGCCAACGGGGTCGCTGGTGTCGGCCGGGTCGCCGAAGCCGAGGGTGTTTGTTCCGGGGTTCACGCGCCCGGCAAGCTCGGGTATTTCATTGACGCCGGTGTCGAGCACAGCCACCCGGACGCTCGCGGCGCCAGCCGACACGAACCAGGCCCGCGGCAGATCGAGGAGCGCAAGACCGGCATCGAGTTGGTTCTGCCACACCGGGTCGCTGGTGTGGAGCGACATGAGATAGCCCTTGTCAGCCGCGACGACGCCCGGGAGGCCGCGCAGCCCGTCTATGACGGCATCCATGCGCTGATCCGGGATCCGCACGGCGATGACGCGCACGCCCGTCTTGTCGGGTGGGGCATCCATAAGCAGTTCGACGGCCGGCTCGATCCCGGCGACGGATCCGGTATTGAAGGTGGCCTGCGCGAGCAACGTGATCAGCCCTGACTGCCGCAGTTGGCCCTGATCGTTGATTAGCGGAGCATTGCGGATCTCCAGGTTCGGCTCGGCGGCGACAATTTGAAGCGGTTGAAGCGCCGCGGGCGTATCACCCGCTGCTGGCGGTGTTTGCGCGCGCGCCGGGAGCGACGTCATCGCGGTGGCCACGGCGATGCAGGCCAGGATATTCCTTGCCTGCATTATCTCGCTCGATTGCTATCCATGAAGCGTTGCGGATCTGGCTCCCCGCGATCCATCCCGGCGAGTATGCGCCTGCTGTGGCCAAGTCGTTCAATGGGCCAAATCTCGTTCCCGGAGTACGACCTGCTCGCGCGGCCGAGGGCGCAATGGTCACGCGTACGCGTCCAGAGCGCCCCGCTGCTCGCCGCCCACCAACCTCCAACATCCAACTTCTAACCTCTAACTTCTATCTCCCTGCCCTTCGTGGATCATCCCCCCGCCGCGCCGTACGATGCACGGAGTTCGCACGAACGGAGGCACAGCATGGAATTCGAGACGATCCTCTACGAGAAGGACGGCGGCAAGGCCCGCATCACGCTCAACCGCCCGGAGAAGCTCAACGCGCTCTCGATGCGGCTCCAGCGCGAGCTGAACACGGCGCTGTGGGAGGCCGACAACGACGCCGACGTGCACGTCATCATCCTGCGCGGCAACGGGCGCGCGTTCTGCGCGGGCTACGACCTGACGCCAATGCAGTCGCCGCGCCCGCCGTCAGAATCCCAGGCGAGCGAGCGCGGCAAGGGCGAAACGTACACCAACGTCTATCGCGGCATGTCCGTCTTCGACGACGATGTCTGGCAACTGGAGCGGCAGCAGCGCGAGCGCATGGCGATCTGGGACCTGCACAAGCCCGTCATCGCGCAGATCCACGGCTACTGCCTCGCCGGCGGCACCGACCTCGCGCTGCTGTGCGATCTCGTCATCGCCGCCGACGATGCCGTCATCGGCTATCCGCCCGTCCGCGCCATGGGTTCGCCGCCCGCGCACATGTGGACGTACCTCGTCGGGCCGCAGTGGGCGAAGTACTTCCTCCTCACCGGCGACAGCGTCACCGGCGCGCAAGCGGCCGAGATCGGCCTCGTGCTGAAGTCCGTCCCGACCGACTTCCTCGAAGCTGAGGTCGAAGCGATCGCGTCGAAGATGGAGAAGATCGACGTCGAGCTGCTGGCACCGAACAAGCGCATCGTCAACGCCGCGATGGAGCTGATGGGCGCCCGCACCATCCAGCGCATGGCCGCCGAAAACGACGGCCGCGCCCACCTGGCGCCGTCCGTGCGCGAGTTCGGCCGCATCGCGATGAGCCAGGGCCTGAAGGCCGCGCTCGAGTGGCGGGACAGCAAGTTCGGCGACGGGCGCGCCAGCACCACCTACCAGCACCGCCGCGCCGACCAGGAAGCGCGCCTCCGTCAGGAGTAGTGCGGCCCGACGGAAACCACGAAGGTCACGAAGGAGCACGAAGGCTCGAGAGGGCCGTCCACCGATATCACAGATTCTCACAGATGGAAATTGGCGGGAAGCGAGCCCCCCGACATTTGCGGACGAACCTCCCCAGATCTTGATGCCCCTTCGTGTCCCCCACGGGCCGTAGGCTTCGTGGCTCGTCCCGACCCCTCCGTGAAATCCGTGTAATCCTTGTTCCCCTAACAATCTGTGTCCATCTGTGAAATCTGTGGACAACTAGCAACCTTCGTGCCCCTTCGTGTCCTTCGTGGTTAACCCCATCGACTACCTGTGAGAATCTGTGAAATCTCTGGATAGCCAGGCGTCGCGCAGCACGGCCATCACGACGACATCGCCGTACACGCCTTCGTAGTAGTGCGCCTCGCGCAGGCGGCCTTCCTCGACGAAGCCGCACTTCCGGTACGACGTCTGCGCCCGCTCGTTGAAGTCGTACACGTGCAGCTCCACCCGATTGAGATTCATCTCCTCGAACGCGAAGCGGACGAGCGTCGCTACCGTATCGCTGCCGTAGCCCTTCGACCAGTACGCCTTCTCGCCGATCATGATGCCCAGCTCGGCGGCGCGATTCTCTGGCGAGGCGCGGTGCAGCCCGCAGCCGCCGATGTGCGTGCCGTCCTTCGTCTCGATCGCGAAGCGCAGGTCGCCGAACGCCATCGGAACAGACGTCTGGTTACGCACGAACGCCTCCTCCGCATCAGACGACCACGGGTACCCGCCGCCCATGAAGCGCGACACGTCGCGGTCGTTGATCCAGCGCGTCATCCGCTCGACGTCCGACATCTCCCGCGCCCGCAGGTTCACCAGCTTGCCCTCGATCATGGCGCTGCCTCCGCTCGCGCCTGCGTCGTGCCGTGCAGCGCGTAGAACTCGTTCCGCAGGATGCCCATGACGAGGCCGTCGCCGTACGCGCCGTGCATGAAGCGCACCTGCCGCATCCGCGCCTCCTCGACGAACCCGCACTTGCGGTAACAGGCGATGGCACGCGGGTTCTCCGCATCGACGGTCAGGTCGATCCGGTGGAAGTTCATCTCGTCGAAGGCGAAGCGCAGGAAGGTCAGCATGGCGTCGGTGCCATAGCCCTTCGACCAGTACGCCTTGTCGCCGATCACGACGCCCAGCCGGGCCTTCCGGTGCTCCGGCGACATTTCGTGAAAGTTGATGTTGCCGATATGCTCGCCGTCCTTCGTGTCGATGGCGAAGAACACGTAGCTGCCGAACGCCATCGGTTTCGACGCGCCTTCGCGCATCCACACCTCTTCCGCGGCCAGAGAGAGCGGGTAACGCATAGAGAGATGCTCCGTGACCTCGCGATCGTTCATCCAGCGGAAGTTGCGCTCGAGATCCGTCATCTCCCGCGCCCGCAGGTTCACTACCTTGCCTTCGATCACTCCGTCACCTCCTCTAACTCACTCTCCATTTGACCTCGCCGAGGCCAACGCTCGGGCGCCGTGCCAACTCCCCGCCCTTTCCCTCCCAACCTTCGCACCTTCGCGGTGAATCACAGAACCGCCAACAAAGAAGCCCACCGTACTGGTGGGCCTGCTCGTCCGATGTAGCATTGCTCTGGCTACGGTCTCGCGATGGCAGGCCCCGGCTGTCCGATGGCACACAGGCGCACACGGTGCATCGACCGCGTATCGGTGGCCTGTGCTGCGTTGCCAGGTTGCCGGTTCTGCATAACGCTCCTAGCGAAAGTTGGCGCAGTATACCCATGCGACCGGCCGCCCCCGCAACCTTATTCTCGGACGGCGCTCCCTTGGGAGGTCGAGAGGCCTCACACGCGGAGCGAAATCCGTTGCACGAGAGTCCGTGCCGCGCCGGTCCGGTGTTGCCCGGCGCACAGGCGGGGCGGCTATGCTCCACGCTTCGCGTCGCGTTCACGAGGGCCGGCTTGAAGTCACGACAGGAGGCGGACGAAAAAATCTGCGCGAAAATTCGCCCGAATCACTGGACGACCGGCGCGTTCTGGAGTACTACAAGATCAGCATCGAACCTTCGGCGCACCGCGAAAGGAGTCACATCATGACCGACGACACGACGACCCTCACGGATGAGGACCAGATCGCGACCATTGGTACGAATGGCGCATCGGCCGAGCTGCCGCAATCACAGATGGCACTGCCCGGCCTGCCGCCGCCCCCGGCGCCCGTGATGGTCGCGCCGAAAGTCGCAAAGCCGGCCATGAAGAAGGCTGCTCCCAGGAAGCCCGCTGCCAAGAAGGCCGCTCCAAAGAAGAAGGCCACCGCCGCGAAGGCCAAGCCCGCTGCCAAGAAGAAGCCAGCCGCCAAGAAGGCTGCCCCGAAGAAGAAGCCAGCCGCCAAGAAGGCTGCCCCGAAGAAGAAGCCCGCTGCCAAGAAGGCCGCCCCGAAGAAGAAGCCAGCTGCCAAGAAGGCCGCCGCGAAGAAGAAGAAGCCCGCAGCCAAGAAGGCCGCCGCGAAGAAGAAGAAGCCCGCAGCCAAGAAGGCCGCTCCAAAGAAGAAGCCTGTAGCCAAGAAGGCTGCCGCGAAGAAGAAGCCTGCAGCCAAGAAGGCTGCCGCGAAGAAGAAGAAGCCCGCGGCCAAGAAGGCCGCCGCGAAGAAGAAGTAACCGCGGCCAAGAAGGTCGCCCCGAAGAAGAAGGCCGCCGCGAAGAAGAAGTAACCGCACCGAAATCGGCATAGACAATCGTAGGGGCGCACAGCTGTGCGCCCCTCTCCGTGCGCGAACCAGATCCCGTTCCCGCAACTGCAGGCAAACCCCCGATGACCCCACCGCTCGCCGGCATCCGCATCCTCGACCTCACGTCCGGCGTCTCCGGACCGTGGTGCTCGAAGCTGCTCGCCTGCTACGGCGCCGACGTCATCAAGATCGAGCGTCCCGGCGTCGGCGACGAGTCGCGCGGCCACGGGCGCTTCCCGGGCGGCATACCGCATCGCGAGAAGAGCGCGCTCTTCCTCTGGCTCAACACGAGCAAGCGCAGCATCACGCTCGACGTCGCGACGGCCAGCGGCCGCGCGTTGGCGCTGCGCCTCGCCGCGCAGTGCGACGCCGTCATCAGCGACTATCGCCCAGCCGAGGCACACCGCCTCGGGCTCGCGCACGACGACTTCGCCACCGTGAACCCGCGCATCGTCACCACATCCGTCACCGCGTTCGGGCAGAGCGGACCGTACGCCGACTGGCTGGCGACGAACATCACGTCGTACGCCACCGGCGGCCAGCATTACCTCAGCGGCGACCCCGATCGCGAGCCGCTGCAGGGCGGCGGCTTCCAGGCGCTGTATCAGGCCGGCACGTGGGCCTTCGGCGCGACGCTCGCGGCGCTCTGGAACGCCCGCGCGTGCGGCATCGGCCAGCAGGCCGAGATCGCCGGCCAGGAAGTGATGGCGGCGATCCTCGAGATCTATCTGCCCGACTACGCCTACCGGAAGTCTGAAGTACTAACGACAAGGCGCGGCAACTTCGCGTCCGCCACCGTGGGAATCTACCCCGCGATCGACGGCTACATCGGCATCCACACGATGCCCAAGAATTGGCCGCAACTGATCAAGGCTATGGACGCCGAGTGGATGGCGACCGACGAGCGCTTCGTCGACAACCGCGCCCGCCTCCGCAACGACGACGAGCTGATGGCGCAGATGTTCGTCTTCGCCGCAGGCGTCACGCGCGCGGAGGCGTATGAGCGCGCGGGCCAGCACCGCGCGCCGATCTCGCCGGTCAACACCGTGGCGGACCTGCTCGAATCAGAGCACCTCAACAAGCGCAGCCTCTTCGCCGATGTCGAGCACCCGGCTGCCGGCACGTATCGCTATCCCGCGCCAGGCGCACGCATGCCCGCCACCCCGCCCGAACTCCGCCCAGCGCCGCTGCTCGGCCAGCACAACAGCGATGTGTACGGCGATCTCCTCGGCCTCACGCCGCGCGATGTCACGAAGCTCTCAGCGGCGGGCGTCATCTGATGCAAACCCCCAATCTCCAATCTCCGATCTCCAACGCCCAACCCAACCTCCAACCTCCAACATCCAACGACCACCTCCCCCTCCACGGCATCCGCATCCTCGACCTCACGATGGTCTGGGCCGGACCGTCCGGCACGCGGCTGCTTGCGGACATGGGCGCCGAGGTGATCAAGGTCGAGTCGGCGCGGTCGTGGGACATGCTGCGCTCGCTGCACTTTCTCAGCGGCTCGCCGCACGGCTGGTGGAACCGCGCCGCGTATTTCAACCACAACAACCGCAACAAGTACGGCATCACGCTCGACCTCCAGACCGAACGCGGCCGCGACCTGGCGCTGCGGCTCGTCGCGACATCCGACATGGTCTTCGAGAACTATCGCGCCGACGTCATCGGCAACCTGCAGCTCGACTACGACGACTTGCGCGCCGTCAAGCCGGACATCATCCTCGTCTCGATGCCCAGTCACGGGAAGAGCGGTCCGGAATCGCACCACGTCGCCTACGGCACGAACGTCGAACAGCTCGCAGGCCTCGTATCGATCAGCGGCTACCCGGGCATGGGCCCGCACAAGTCGCCGATCGCCTACGGCGACCCCAACGCCGGCGCCATCGCCGCCGCGGCCGCGCTCGCCGCGCTGCACCATCGTCGTGAGACCGGCGCCGGCCAGCACGTCGAGGTGGCGCAATGGGAAGCGATGATCGGCACCATCGGCGAGCACATCATCGGCCACCAGATGGATAGTGAAGGTGCGGACGAACTCCATTCCCGGAGCGCGGGCATTCAGCCCGCGTCCGCGGCCGACGAGCCGAGCCTCGGCAACCGCCACATCTCGCGTGTCCAGGGCGTGTACGAATGCGCCACACCCGACGAGTGGGTCGCGATCTCCGCCGGCTCCGACGCCGAGTTCGCCGCACTCGCCAGCACGATCGGCCATCCGGAACTCGCGCGCGATCCGCGATTCGCCGACGTCGTTTCGCGCCGCCACCATCACGACGAACTCGACGAGATGATCGCCGAATGGGCGCGCACGCGCTCGCAAGACGACGCGGCGCGCGAACTGCAGGCGGCGTGCGTCTCCGCCGCGCCCGTGCTGAAGATCCCGCGCCTGATGGAGGATCAGCACCTGCGCGCCCGCGGCTTCTGGGAGACCGTCACAAGCGCCGACGCCGGCACCTGGGACATGGAGGGCCCGGTCTGGCGCATGTCCCGTACCCCCGCCCACATCCGCCTCCCCGCCCCCATGTTCGGCGAACACAATCACTGGGTGCTAAGCGATCTGCTTGGCCTCACCGACGCAGAGATCGCCGCGCTCGACGCGGATGGCGTCACCGCCCGCGAGCCGAACCTCGGCGTGCATTCGTAGCGCGTCAGTCTCCAGCCACCCCAGTTTGTGCAATCTTTGCGGAGAGTAGACGGAGCAATCTGCCGTTCCCGCCCCCTATCCGCGAAATCCTTGTTCCGGTTGTGCCCCAATCCGTGAAATCCGCGAAATCCTCGTTTCCAGTTCGCCCCGTCCCCACTCCGTCCCCACGCAAGCCGACAGCACGACGAACAGCGCCGTCATGATGCTTGCGCTGCCGACGCAGTACACGCAGATCGCGTCCAGCACGGCCAGCTCGATGTACGTGAGGTACATCGAGAACCCGAACGACGCGAGCGCGACGCCCCACGCCGCCAGCAGCATCTCCGGCGACCGCCGCAGCCACGATCCGGCGATCAGCGCCAGCATCGACACGTACGCGCCCGCCCCGAGCAGCGCCACCGGCACGCCGGCCAGCGACGCATACCGACTGCTGTTCACCAGCTCGCAATCGCCGATGCTGCTGCACACGATCGGCTGATCCGCGAAGTGCACCACCGTCAGATACGTCGCGACGCACGCACCAGCGATCGACAGCACTCCCCCAATCAACAGCAGAACACCCATCCAACTCCCCCTCTCCTCCGGGCGGAGAGGGGGCAAGGGGGTGAGGTCGCGAGCGACGCCCGCGCTCACGACGCCACCTTCGCCAGCGCCGTGTCGATCGCCGCCTGAAACTGCGCGTACGGCTGTGCTCCGAGGATCTTCGTTTCGCCGATGAAGAACGTCGGCGTCGACGACACGCCGTTCGCCCGTGCCGCGTCGGCCTCGCTCTGGATCGGGGCGAGATACGTGTTGGCGCTCAGCGTCGCCTCAAACTTCGGCACGTCCAGCCCGACCTGCCCGGCCAGCGCGACGAGCTTCTCGTACGTGAAGTTACCGCCGTTCTCCGTGCCCTGCGCGTTGAACAGCGCATCGTGATATTCCCAGAACTTGCCCTGGTCGCGCGCCGCCTCCGCCGCCTGCGCCGCGTTGAACGACTCCTGCCCTAGGAACGGGAACATGCGGAACTCGATCTTTACCTTCCCCTGCTGCACGTAGTCCTTCTCGATCCGCGAGACGATCGACGTCTCCGCGCGCTTGCAGACCGGGCACTGGAAGTCGGCGTACTCGACGACCGTCACGGGCGCGTTCGCGTCACCGAGCACGCGGCCGTCACCCGCCGCAACGCGTGGCGGGATTGTCGCGTCCGAGCGGGTCGCCTGAAACGCGATCAGCCCGCCAACGACTGCGATCGCGGCCAGCGCGACGCCGGCGAATGCGAACGGGGAGCGCCGCTTCGATGCGGCCTTTGATTTCGCGGCGTTTCCGCCGCGGCGAGATGCGGTTGTGGTAGACACAATTGTCCTCCGAAATAGAAGCGGTCATTGCATGCGGCGCGCACGACCATCTGCGCATGGCGCGTCGCATCATCGGATTGCGGGCGCGTGCCCGCAGATCAGACGCTGACCGTGGCTATGGGAGGACGTTCGAGACGGGGCGGTGGCGATTCATCGACGGCAACGACTGCTGCCGGCTGCACGAGCACGAGTGCGCCGAACACCGCGGGCGGCGGCGCATCGAAATGCGGCATGCCGACGGCCGGCGGCGGGATCAGCGGCTGCTCCGCGCAGCCCGGGCCGCCACCCTGGCAACTCGCCGCCAGCGGCAGGTCGCCATGCTGATCCAGCGTTGGCGGATCGATCCGCCCGACGACGAGGAGATTCGCCAGCAATCCGCCCAGCAGCGCCAGCGTCACAACCCCACGATGCCGCATCACCATGCAGCCGATCCGTCGTGTCATACCTTATTCTCGCCCCGCGACGCCCGCCATATCAACGGCCGATCGGCCCGATCGTGTTAAGGACCCGTTGCCCCGCCAACGCAATGCAGGACAGGCGCCCTCGCCTGTTGGCCGGGACAAGCGGCCCCGCCCGAGCGCGATCGAGCTGCGCTCGATGTACCGGCGGGGCGCCTGCGCTCCATTTCCGCATCTCAATCCTCATTTGTGCAATCTGTGGTTCGCCGTGCCCCTCCGCGAAATCCGCGTCATCCTTGTTCCCTCGTCCGCAATCTGCGGTTCCCGTCCCCGGCCGATACACTGCGCGAAACGCACGGAGGCCGCCCCTGACCGTCGATATCGCCGCCATCAACGAGCGCGTCCGCGCGCAGAGCCGCTTCGTCGATGCCGTGCGCGCGGAAGTCGCGAAGGTGATCGTCGGGCAGGACGTGCTCGTCGAGCGCCTGCTCATCGCCATGCTCTGCCGCGGCCACATCCTCATCGAGGGCGTCCCCGGCCTCGCCAAGACGCTCACCGTCAGTACGCTGGCAAAAGCGATCGATGCGACGTTCGTCCGCATCCAGTTCACACCGGACCTGCTGCCGGCCGATGTCACCGGCACGACGATCTACAGCCCGCAGGACGGCCAGTTCCACGTCCGCAAGGGCCCCATCTTCGCCAACATCGTCCTCGCGGATGAGATCAATCGCGCGCCGGCGAAGGTCCCGTCGGCGCTGCTGGAAGCGATGCAGGAGCGCCAGGTCAGCATCGGCGGCACGACGTTCCCGCTGGAAGATCCGTTCATGGTGCTGGCGACCCAAAATCCCATCGAGCACGAGGGCACGTACGCGCTCCCGGAGGCCCAGCTCGACCGCTTCATGCTGAATGTGCGCATCACCTACCCCACGCGCGACGAAGAGAAGCAGATCCTCGACCGCTTCGTCGTACCCGGCGTCGAGCAGCAGATCGCGCGCGTCATCACGCCCGATGCCGTGCTGGCCGCGTCCGCTGCCCTGGCCGGCGTGCACATGGACGAGCGCCTGCGCGACTACATCGTCCATCTCGTCTACGCCACGCGCGAGCCGGAGGCGTACCGCATGCCGCAGATGAAGCCGTTGATCGAATATGGTGCGTCGCCGCGCGCGAGCATCTTCCTCGCGCAGGCGGCGCGTGCGCACGCGTTCGTCAACGGCCGCGGCCACGTCGAACCCGATGACGTGAAGGCCGTCGCGCTCGACGTGCTGCGGCACCGTATCGTCGAGACCTACGAGGCTGAGGCGGAGGACGTCTCGCGCGACGAGATCGTCCGCCGCATCCTCGCCGGCGTGGAGGTGCCATGAGCGACGACGTATTCTTCCACCTCGTGCCGGCCGCGTACTACCGCGATTGCGATTCTTCAGCCCCGTACACGCCGGCCGCGTTCGCGGACGAAGGCTTCATCCACTGCACGGACGGCGCTGACAACGTGGCCGTCGTCGGCAACCGCTACTACAAAGACGACCGGCGCATGTACATCGCGCTCGTCATCGAGCGCGCGAAGGTGGGGCCGGAGATCCGCTACGCTGACGGCGATGCCGAGCACATCTACCCGCACATCCATGGCCCCCTCAACCGCGACGCCATCATCGAACGCCTCCCCGTCCTCCGCGAGAGCGACGGCTCCTTCCTCCCTCCCAACCTCAAGCTGCGATAGGGGCGCAACCCGTTGCGCCCGCGCGTGCGCACGACGCAGCCGAGTCGGTGTACGGGCGGACCTGTGTGTCCGCCCCCATGTGCGCACCGGATCCGCGCCGCATCCGCGCCCGCCGCTCGAACACGGAACAATTTCCGAGGCCGGGTGAGGCACCCGATCCGGGCGTCTGTTCGGCGGCAAGTGCGCGATTCGCCTAGTGGAACCCCCGCATCTCGCAACCCTTTGTTCATTGATCTGGGTATGTTTTTTGACATCTGGCCGTTAAACTACACATGCTTATCCCCCGCCTGCCACGTATCTGCACGCTCGCTCGAATCTAAAGGTCCGAACGCTTGGCATTTCTCGCCTCCGCGATCCTTGGCTCTGTCACGTTGATCGCCGCGATCGTGCCGGCGATCAATATCCCCGGCCGTCCCGGTACCGAGGCGCCGCTGTTTCCCGCGCCCCCCGGCTACCTGCTGCCCTGGGCCGGCGGCGAGATTCACGGCGTCACGCAGGGCGAGGAGACGACGTTCACCCACAACGGCCTGACCGCGTACGCCTTCGACTTCGACTTGAGCTACGAGACGGTCGTCGCTGCGCGCTCCGGCAAGGTGATCCTCGCCTACGCCGGCTCGAACAGCGGCGGCTGTAGCCGGTTTTACTCCAACTCCACCAACTACGTCGTCATCGATCACGGCGACGGCACCGCCGGACTGTACCTGCACCTGGCATACGACTCCGTGAGCGTGAACGTCGGCGACATCGTCGCACAGGGCCAGCCGCTCGGCATCTCGGGCGAGACCGGCGTCACCTGCTCCGACGACGGGCGCGATCCGGGGCCGCATCTGCACTTCCAGGTCGAGCGCCTGGAGGAGGACCACTACCTCACGCAGTCGCTACCCATCGCCTTCGATGACATCCCGGAAAAGGGCGGCGTTCCCATCGAAGGGCGTTCCTACATCGCTGGCAACTACGGCCGCGGCAAGCCGCAGAAGATCAAGCTGACGCCCTACCGCGTATCGCGCGAGTTCAACCCGAGGGCTGTGCCGCTGAACGCCGACCTCATCCCGAAAGCGTCCGTCGCCGGGCCGACGTCGACGCCGACCGAAACGCCGACCGCAACCGAGACGCCGCTGCCCCTCGCGGAATCACTGATCACACCCATCCCCACGGACACACGCCTGCCGACGGAGACGGCCACGGAAACGCCGACGGAAGTGCCGACGGAGACCCCTGTCCCGCCACCGCCAGCGACAGACACGGCGGTGCCGCCCACCAATACGGCGGTCGTGCCGGCGACGCAAACGCCGACGCCGCCTCCCGTTGCGCCGACGCCGACGGCCACGATCACCGTGCCGTGATCCGCGTGCTACGCTGATCGCACCTGCGCTACGGACGACCCACGACACTCGATTCGCGAGGAACGATGGCGGCGGAAGCCGAGGCCATACTGCCCGTGCACGTACCGGCATCCGATGTCGGTAGCGCGAACATCTCTCGCACGATCCTCAAGATGGCCTGGCCGGTCATCATCGAGCGTCTCTCCATTTCGATCCTCAGCGCCGTCGACGCCGCGTTCGTCGGCCACTTCGTCGGCGCGAACGGACTCGCCGCCGTCGGCATCGGCTCGCTGCTCTTCTGGATCCCGCTCGCAGGCGCACTGGCGATCGATGTCGGTTCGACGGCAATCGTCGCGCGCGATGTCGGCGCCGGCGATCGCTCTCGCGTCCAGATCGGCCTGCATACGGCGATCATCGCCGCGCTCGTCTGGGGATTGATCTGCACGGCGATCGTCTTCACGTTCGCGCCGCTCTTCATGCGGGCGATGGGCGCCGAAGCCGCCGTGCGGCCGCTCGGCGTCGAGTACCTGCGCGCCGGATCGCTCGGCTTTCCCATGCTGATGGTGCTCTACGCCGTCAGCGGCTCGCTGCGCGGCATGGGCAATACGTGGATGCCGATGGTGATCCTGATCATCGTCAACCTCATCAACGCCGCCGTCACGTTCCTGCTGATTAGCGGCGATGTCGCCGACTTGGGCGTGCGTGCCTCCGGCATCGGCTACGCCGCGGCGGGCACCACCGGCGGCGTGCTGGCGCTGCTGCTCGCCGCCAGCGGCGCTGCGCCCGTGCGCATGAACGCCGCACGCATCCTCCACCTCTCGCGGGATGCGTTCCACCGGCTGTCGCGCATCGGCCTGCCGGTCGGGCTCGAGGAGGCGCAGTTCATGCTGGCGTTCCTCGTCTACACGCGCATCATCGCCGGGCTCGGCACGCACCAGCTCGCCGCGCACTCGCTGGCGCTGCGCTCGCTGGAGATCGCCATCCTCCCGGGCTTCGCGCTCGGCACAGCGGCGACGGCGCTCGTTGGACGCTACCTCGGCGCCGCCCAGCCGGACATGGCCGAGGCGGTCGCCAAGCGCGTCCGCTTCTTTGCCGTCTGCACGCTCTGCACCATGGCCGTGCTGCAGTTCCTCTTCGCGCCCCACATCGTGCGCCTGTTCGTCGATGATCCAGAAGTCATCGACACGGGCGCGAAGCTGCTACGCGTCTTCGCCTTCGCCCTGCCCGCGATGGGTGTGCATGCTTCGCTGTCGGGCGCCCTCCGAGGCGCCGGCGATGTGAAGTTCGTGCTCGGCACGTTCACGTTTACCGCATGGGGCATCCGCGTACCGCTCGCCGCGCTCATGGTCATCGTCCTCAGCCTCAGCGCCCCCTTCGCCTGGCTCGCAGCCGTCGCCGAAAATTGGGTCCGCGCCGCCCTCATCCTCCGCCGCTTCGCCGCCGGCAAATGGAAAACCCTCCGCGTCTGACCGCCGCACGGAAGCAAGGACTGCACGGGGGGCTGATGGAGCGCAGGCGCCCCGCCCTGCAATCGAGCGCAGCTCGCTCGCTCGCCCGCCCAGCACGACAAGCCGCCTGTCCCGCCACAGCAATGTAGGACAGGCGCCCCCGCCTGTTGGACGGAACCCACACCCACACCCAACGTATCGCGTCAAGCACCACCGCGAATGGGCAGGTCACGATGCCGCGCGCGATTGGCTATATGTGGAATTGGTCGAGGTGGACTGGATGGTCTTTGTGGGGTCCTGAGCCTCCCCCGCTTTTCCGGACTGCTTGCTTCTTGGATCATCATGCCGCATCGACGGCGGCGGTGTACAGCCGCTCGTACTCGACAGGACTCCGATCGTTGATCGAGGTGTGACGGCGGCGCGGGTTGTACCACGCCTCGATCCACTCGAAGA
>CAYWOO010000081.1:0-3626 GCA_964458665.1 uncultured Dehalococcoidia bacterium | reverse complement strand
AGGACCGGCTCAAAACCCTTATTGCCAATGGAGGCAAACTCTCGTCATGACCCACACTCTCGTTGCATCCGCCACGCGCCAGCACATCATTGGCTTTGACCGGCCCTTCACGGTGATCGGCGAGCGCATCAATCCCACGGGCCGCAAGAAACTGGCCGCCGAGATGCAGGCCGGCAATTTTGAAACCGTAATCAAGGATGCCCTGGCGCAAGTGGCGGCTGGTGCCCATATCCTCGACATCAATGCGGGTGTAACCGCGGTGAACCCCAACGAGACCGAGCCGCCGCTGATGAAGCAGACGCTGGAGATCGTGCAGTCGCTTGTCGATCTGCCACTGTGCATTGATTCTTCCGTGACCTCTGCTTTGAAGATGGGTTTGGAAACGGCCAAGGGGCGGCCACTGGTCAACTCGGTCACGGGTGAAGAGGAAAAGCTCGAAGCCATTCTACCGCTCATCGCCAAATACAATGTTCCCGTTGTTGCCATCTCCAATGACGAAACGGGCATCTCGGAAGACCCGGATGTGCGCTTTGCGGTCGCAAAGAAAATTGTGGAACGGGCCGCCGATTTCGGCATCAAGCCGCATGACATTGTGGTTGATCCCCTCGTCATGCCGATTGGCGCCATGGGCACGGCGGGCCAGCAGGTGTTCCGCCTGGTGCGGCGCCTGCGTGAGGAATTGAAAGTAAATACCACCTGCGGCGCATCCAACGTCTCCTTCGGCATGCCGAACCGCCGGGCGCTCACTGGCTATTTCCTCGCCATGGCCGCAAGCCACGGCATGACGTCGGCCATCATGAACCCGCTGCACGATGAAGACATGCACGCGATCTATGGCGCCAATGTTTTGAACGGCACGGACAAGCACTGCAAGTTCTGGACGAACAAGTTCCGCGAAATGACGGCAGCCCCTTCCAAGGCGGCGCAGGCGGCGGGCGAGATTTCATCGAACGAAGATATCGAAGCGCGGAGAGCGGCACGGGAAGCCCGGCGCCGGCGTTAGCAATTACCGCCTTCTCCCGTGCCCCTTGGCATGGGAGAAGGTGCCCGAAGGGCGGATGAGGGCCCTTTGCCTGCAATGAGTTGCGCTCGTGGCCTTCCCTCATCCGGCCGTTGGCCACCTTCTCCCATGCTCGGGTCAAGCCCGAGCACGGGAGAAGGCGATAGCTTTCCACAGTTTCATTCGTGGTAAGGGGAATGTTGCGGGCGCGCAGTTGGAATTCCCCCGCGCGGCGAGACCCTATCCATCAAATTCAGTGATAATTTTCTCCTCAATCAGGAGATGCCGGGCCCGGTGATTTCCTTGATGAGCTTGATATAAATGGCATCCGCATAAGCGCCAAAATCATTGGCTGGAACTACAAAATTACCCTCGCCTCCCGCCACCTCTTTTTGAAAATAGACGTCCAAATTGCGCCATTCGTTGAGAATGGCCAGCGCGTTGATGGTGATGCCTTTGCCTACCAGCCTGTCACGTGCCGCGTTCACCTCACCTCCCACGTTGTTGGGGCCATCGGATGACAAGTCGATAACCCGCCGGGCCGCGGGTGGTGCCTTGTCAAACAGTGCCTCGGAAAAGCGCAAGATGCTTGAAATTGATGTGGCACCCGGACCCAAATTTCGGGGCAATTTTGCAACTGCTTCACCAAAGCTTTGCGCATCATTATCATTCGCAATGATGGTCCATTGCATTGCAATCGCCTGACTGTTGTTGCCAGACCATTCCACCACGCTTACCGCGATCCGCCGAAGTTTTCCGTGGCGGATGGCGGCCTTGACATCGGCATGTTGAAAAGCCAGGCCCACGCCTTCCATCTGCAAGGCATATTCCTGTTCATCTACACTCGAGGAGCAATCCATCGCAAGCACTAGGGCGAGATCGACTTCATCGTTGGCCGCATGAACAAATCGTGAAGCGGCGAGGGCGATGAAAAGGCCAAACAGACCGGCAACACAGAGCACAATCCCAAAAAAGGCACGTTGCATGGACTGGTTTGCCTTTCTCTGGTGGCCTAGCTCAGCGTCGTTGTGGTGATTGATCCTTTGCAGACCAATGGCAGGACTGAAAGCAACGTACCATGGATTTGATGCGAAAACAGTTGTATGCTCATGCCATGAGGTTGCTCACAGTCATCGCACTACTTGCCAGCACGCAACAGGCCTTCGCCATGAATTGGGAAGGCCACGACGACGACTGGACGATCACATTTCCGCCGGCTCAGGCATTTATGGACGCAGTGCCTGAGGCAAAGCCGCTGCCGACCCGCGATTGCCCGATGGGCCCAGTCGCGCGTACCGACAATCCATATGAACAGATACCGCTGCCGCGGCATAACTGCCCAGTACCGCCGCCAATCAAGTTGCCGGAATAAGCCATACAGTCCATTGAAGAGCGCATTTCTCCTTAAGACAATTCGTAGTCAGCCTGCGACATAAATGCCCTGCAGTCACGGAATCAGGACTTCTGTGCATGTCAGCATACCCCCCTCCCCCAGGGTGAGAGGGAATGCTATGGAAAATGATGAATCAAAAGACCGACGCCCTCATCGTATTTACCCCGTCCGGCAAACGCGGGCGGTTTGCGCTTGGCACGCCGGTGTTGACTGCCGCGCGTTCGCTTGGCGTTGACATCGATTCGGTTTGCGGTGGCCGGGCCATTTGCGGGCGCTGCCAGATTAATGTGGGCGAAGGCGAATTCGCCAAGCATGGCATTACCTCCGCTATTGATCATCTTTCGGCATTTTCCAAGGTCGAGGAGCGCTACGACAAATTGCGCGGCCTTGCCTCGGGCCGCAGGCTTTCCTGCCAGACTCAATTGCTTGCCGATGTCGTCATCGATGTGCCGCCGGAGTCCCAGGTGCACCGCCAAGTGATCCGCAAGGCTGCTGAGGTGCGCGACATTGAAATGGATCCGGCCACGCGGCTACACTTCATCGAAGTCGAGCAGGCCGACATGCATAAGCCCTCCTCCGATCTCGAGCGCGTTTATCGGGCGCTGGCCGAGCAATGGGAGGTGCGTGACCTCACCTGCAATCTCACCATCATCGCGCAGCTTCAGGCCGCACTGAAAAAAGGTGATTGGAAAATTACCTGCGCGGTGAATTCGCGCGTCGCCGGTGGCGGCAAAGAACTGGTGGCGATCTGGCCAGGTTTCCATGACCGCATCTTCGGCCTCGCCGTTGACGTGGGCTCCACCACGGTCGCGGCCCATCTCTGCAATCTCACGAGCGGCGATGTGGTGGCTTCCGCCGGCATCATGAACCCGCAAATCCGTTTCGGCGAAGACCTGATGAGCCGCGTGTCCTACGTCATGATGAATCCCGGCGGCGAGAAGGAAATGACCGCCGCCATCCGCGAGGCGCTGAACACGTTAGCAGCACAGGTAGCAGCCGAAGCCAAAATCGAGCTCACGGACATTCTGGAAATCGTCCTCGTCGGCAATCCCGTGATGCACCACCTGTTTCTTGGCATTGATCCCACGGAGCTCGGCGGCGCGCCTTTTGCGCTGGCCACGGGGCTCGCCATCACCTGCCCTGCCCGCGAGCTTGACCTGAAACTGAACCCGGGCGCGCAATGCTATGTGCTGCCCTGTATCGCGGGCCATGTCGGTGCCGATGCGGCGGGCG
>CAYWOO010000080.1:0-3403 GCA_964458665.1 uncultured Dehalococcoidia bacterium | reverse complement strand
GACATCTACTCGCTGGGAGCGATCCTGTATTGCCTGCTCACCGGCCGCCCGCCGTTCCAAGCCGCCAGTGCGCTGGACACGTTGCTGCAAGTCTTGGAACAAGAACCGGTCTCGCTCCGCCAACTCAACGCCGGCGTCCCGTGAGCAAGCCCGAACGCGCCTGGCGCTGGTGCCAACGGAATCCCGCGGTGGCCGGATTGTTGACCTCTGTTGCGCTCCTGGTTGGTGTTGGAAACTTTATTGCAGTTATTGATGACTGGCGCCTTTCCAGCGCGATTGTGATCATCGTTGTGCTCCTGTTTGTCATCGTTACGACTTTGGCTTCAGTTCTCGTGAGTTTGGCGCAACGCAAAGCGACTGTCTCCAAGAACGAAATACAGCGCACGCAATCCTTGGGCAGGTCCAGTTGAGTCTGATCCACTTTCTGAGTACACAAGGCCAATCCCAGTCCGAATGGCTCGCCGCCATTGCCGCCGATCAAACCATCACCGAACCCGTCCGTCAGCGAGCCCTGCAATTCGCCCGCGAGTGGAAAAAACGTTATCGTTCCCTGCTCCGAACTTGGTGGAATTCGATGCCGAAGAAACGGATCCTCTTCACGGAAATCACGCCCTTGGGTCATCGCGTCATTTTGACTCGGGACCGAGGAAGGAAATTGTTCGATTCAAGCACCCGGCATTGGCCGAACATGTCAACGACGTTCGTCGGTGTCTTCGAGAACCAAAAGTGATTCGAGAGAGCGTCAAAGATGCCGACACGCATTTGTATTACTCTTCCGTTGAACGTGGATTCGTGGGTGTCGTCGTGGGTGGAATGATTCCCGACCAACGGTTTGTCATCACCGCCTATTTCACCAAGGAACTCAAAAAGGGAACTGACCTGTGGACAAAGTAAGAGTTTATTTCGATCGCGTGGGAAACTCGCTGACGGTCTGGTTTGATGATCCCACCAAGGAGTCCGTCTGCGAAGAAGTCGGTGACGATGTGGTGCTCATGAAAGATCGCCGTGGCCGAGTCATCGGCTTCGAGCGATTGAACTACTTGACAAAACTCAAACAAGCGGAAGGCTCGAACATTCCCGTGGAAGTGCAGATGGTGTGACGGCACTCGGTCCATCGCTGCCCCGCTTGTGCTTCGATGGAGGTGTGAAACGCCCGGCCGTGGACTCCGGAGTTGCGAGCGGAGCGTGAGGCGTTGAGTCTGATCCGCTTTCTGAGTACCCAAGGCCAAACCCAGTCCGGAGGCAGAAAAGGTGGCAGAAACGAATGGCACTGTCAGCCGTGAAATGACTGGTGCTCGCGCGGACCTTTGGTTGCCGCGTGTCGGAGTTTGTTGTAGTTCTCCGACGGGCGACGATTGGTCTGGGATTGTTGGGCCGTCTCGAACCCCGCGTACTCAAACGACGCCGCCACAGCGACAAGCTCATGCAACAACCCCATGCCGTGCTCAAAGCACAACTCCAAAATGCCAGCAGCAAAACATGAGTCAAGTGCGTGATTGATCGCCCGCAGGGCGGGCGCGAAAAGCTGGCGGCAATTGGCTGCAAGCTGGACGCGGTGTTTATGCTGGATGAATTGAACCCGGCATAAACTGAAGAAGTAGAGGTCTTGTATGGCTCCGTTTCTGAGCGAGATGACCGGCGCCGAACATTTCGTGCCCCGTGTCTGGGAACCGGTTCTGCAAGATCTCAGGGCGTTCGCCGACTTGTACGAGGAGGTGCATCGGCAGACGGACCACGTTGCGACGCTGGAGCAGCGCGACAGCCTGGTCAAATTGCACGAGCGACTGCTGCCGAGTTCAGCGGCCCTTCTGGAACCCGATTCGATCAAGGATCTCACGGATTCGGAAATCCACCGGCTCTTTGCTCGGTCGGTTCTCATGCTGACGCGACTGGAGGAGTGTGTGGCCGCCGGAAAGGGTGTGCTGGATACGGCAGGCTCGCGGAGAGGAACTGAACACGCCGACGTTTCCGTCGCGCGGCCAGGCAAGTCAAAAGGCTGTCCGAGAGTTTCTCCGAAAGGTGAACACGTTCAGACAGAAGCAATTCGCACACTTTCCGGTTTTCGGATTCCTACAAGGCGAGAAGTTGGACCAGATCGTTCTCGAGCGGCTCGCGGCCAGTGCTGGGATGCTGCCGCGGGAAGTGGCGCATGAAATCAGTCGCTTGGCAACGATCTTGCCGCTGGCCGACGTGGACGAATACCTGCTCCACGATGTGTGGGGCCATAGTTGGCAGGCCAGCATGTTGCGTTTCGAAACGATGTATGAAGAGATGGCACGCTATGCCGACCAACTGGAATTGAATGAATCCACCATTCTGCCAAGCGGAGAGAGGATGACTTTCCGAGATTGTTTTCGCGGCAATGGTGCAGAATTTACGCTGGACGAAGAGCGATTCAAGGGGTTCGTTCATGCCGAAATCGCCGAACGCCTCCCCGTGGCACTCTCGGGCGTTTTGGCCGAAATGATGGCGGACGCCGCCGAATATAAGTTTTTGAAATTGCACCCCGACAAGGCAGACGCACTTCCAAGCACAAGCCTCTTCAAGTTCTTTCCGACTAAACTCGACCTGACCATTCGCGACATGGCGTTCTACTTCAGCCAGGCCACGAAAACGATTCGCCTTTGGGCCGAAGGGACAAATCGCCAGCAGAAGACAAACGATGAACTGGTACGGAACGGGGCCAGTTCGGAAGCGGCCAATGCGGCCGTTGCACGGGCTGTGGCGATCTGGTCCGATCTGGACGCCTGGGCTTACGCCCCGCGACTCTGCTGGAAGCACGCGCCCGATAATCGTCTCCGCGTCAACGTCATGAACCGCGTGGCGCTGAACTTTTTGGGAGTCCATCGAGCGATCGTGGACGTGTCCCGTTGCCTGGACGAATTGCACCCTACGGGTCTACCGTTGCATAGCTTCCGCGATCTCATGCTGATTGGCGTTTCGGTTTTTTTTGAGGCGGACCGTGCCAAGAATCTGTGGCGTGTCGACGAATATCTTTCGCTGCGGTTCGTTCCGCTGTGCCGGCTGCTGGCCGGAGAGTCTTGTTTCGCCAGTCGCCAACGGTTACCGTGATTTTTGCCTGAACGAGAAGGGGACAACTCGATGCGATCACGAAAACTGATTGCGGTGTGCAGCGCGGCCGTTTTGTTTCTTGGCGTAGGTTCATTGCTCGCCCAAGAGCGGTTTGCGGATTTGGTGGGACCGGTGAGCGTGGGGGCGGTGAAAAAGTCGGAGGTGCTGGAGATCCCCTTCATCACTTGGGGTGGCGACGTGGCGACCTTCCACGCCAACGGCGGGCTCACCACCAAGCCCGGCACGATTTTTCAGAAGCATGGCCTGAACCTGAAGCTCACGGCGGGTGACGATTTTGTCGGGCAGGTCAAAAACTACATGTCGGGCAAGA
>CAYWOO010000079.1:0-4904 GCA_964458665.1 uncultured Dehalococcoidia bacterium | reverse complement strand
GCCATGCTGGCGGCCGTGGTTTGTGCCACGCTGTGTGGGTTTCGAGGGATTCGTCCCGTCGTGCATTGGCTGGAATTGCACGGAGTCGGGATGTGGCATTTGCTGGGCTTTCGCCGGAAGCCGCCGGTGCGACAAACGTTTGCCAACGTGCTGGCCGAGATTGATCCCGATCTGCTGGAAGCGGTGCTCTTGGAGTTTGTCGCGCAGTTGGAGTTGCCCGACGAGTCCCGATCTGCGGGTTCCTCAGCGAAACCCCGCACGGTGAAGTCCGCCACCGCCACTCCATCGGAGTCGCTCGACGTGGAGATTTGGGACGGCAAGACGCTCCGTGGGACTCGACACGGTGAACGTCGCGCGGAACAAGTGCTGATTCGCATTCAGCACACGTTGGCGAAAGTGTTGTCCAGCACCGCCATCCCACCGGAGACCAACGAATCGAAGACCGCCTACGATTTGGCACGACGATTGATACTCAAGGGGAAGCTGATCGTGGGGGACGCGGCCTACTGCCAACGCGAGATCTGCGAGGCGGTCGTCGAACAAGAGGCGGACTACCTTGTGACGGTCAAAGGGAATCAGCCGCAACTCCTGCACGACATCGAGCAAGCCTTCGTGATCCCACGAAGCTTTTCCCCCCTACACCGTGCGTGAAACGCTCGCGCAGCAACAAACCGCCACGACCGTGGAGAAGAATCGCGGCCGCATCGAAACGCGAACCGTCACCACGACCCTGGCGACGATCGACGACTGGCACCTCGACTGGCCCGGCGCAAAACAACTCATCCGCCTGGAACGCCACACCGTCGAGAAGGGCCAGACTCGTCGTAGCACGACCTACGCGGTGACCAGCCTGTCGCGTGCCAAAGCCGACGCAGCATTTCTACTGAAACACCTGCGTGGCCGCTGGCACATCGAGAACCGTTGCTTCTACGTACTCGACACGGTCCTCGGTGATGATGCCAGCCGCATCCGCACGGGTCATGCGGCTCGCGCTCTCAACGGCATTCGCCTCGCAACCCTCAACCTCGCCCGCCGACTCGCTCAAACGGTCGGAGCTCTCTGCCGAGAACACGCCCTCAAACCCAACCTCTTGATGAACAGACTACGCATCTTCAAAAACTAGCCCGCCGTGGCGAATAAGAACACGGCTCATCGGGAATCTTAGGGGGATCGTGGGGATGCAGACTCCCTACCGACTGACCCCTGATCCAATTGAAGAACCTGATCCAATTGAAGAAGAAGAAGATGTGTCCAGACGACGAAACAATGCATTCGCCAGCGTTTCATCACCCGCATCTTTGGCGAAATCAGCGAGCGCACGCAGCCAGTCCACGCCAACGTTCCGGACGGTCGGCACCTTCCGAATCTGTTCCCTCAGAGCAGCGGCCCGGTTGACCAAGCGCTGCAGTCGACCCACTTCGGAGAATCTGCCTCGCAGCCGCTCGATGCTCGCCAATTTGTTCAATGACGCCCAATCCAGACGATTCAGTTGAATAGATCGGAGATAGGCAGATTCTGCCTCGGCGTCTTGTCCCCGCGCTTCATGGACCTGCCCCTTGTAACGCCAGAACCGACTGTCTTCGTCGATCTCCGGAGGGGCCTGCGACAAGAGTGCGACGGCTCGATCTGTGTCTCCCACCAGAAGTGATTGCTCGATTTGATGGGAAAGCAATTCAACATTGTGCGGAAATCTCTGGAACAACTCAGTCAGTGCCTGCGATCGGGGAGAAATCGACCCGGTCGCGCCTTCGGCGGGATCCGCCTTGTTTTCCGAAGCATTTATGGGTGCCTCGCGTTGCTCTTCCATATGCAGCGTTCGTGCCACCAGAAAAAGCTCGTTGTCGGGGTACTGCTCCAGCCAGCGGCTATTCATCTCGACGCCGTTTGACAACCTCAGCGTGTCCACGAGAAACAGATACACGAATGCTTCCGGGGGCTCCCGATCATTCTCGATCGCGAACCGGATCTGTCCGAACAACTGCTGGCGCTGCAGCGTCAAGGCGTAATACTGGATCAGATGTCGGTGTGCCTCCGCGATCTGCGGTTCCCGCTTGAGAAGCATATGGAGAGCCTCCACCCCCTCAATGGGTCGATTCGCTTTGCTCAGAAGGATCGTCGCCCCTTCCATGAACGCGGAAACCGATTTCGGGTCTCGGGAGGGAACTCGAAACAATAGATCCGCCGCCACGACATACTGTCTCTGACCGGCAGCGGCTTCCGCCCGGAACAGCCAGGCATTGGCTCTCCCTGGATCGCTTTGGGTCCACGTTTCTGTCAGGGAAGCGAGTTGGGACCAATCTTCCCGATCCCGAAGCGCTCGGCATCGGCGTTCCAACTTCTGCGCCTGCCAGTCTCGCCACCATTGCGGGCCAAAGCCCACCGTAGCGACGAGGAGCCCGATCACTGCCAGCCCGACCAGAACCTTCAATACGAGATAATACCGCCTGATCAGCGAAACCCGCATAAAACTCATTTGGCTCTCCGCCAATTGTATTCAAACACAACTTCTAGGAGAGGACTCACACGTGAAATCACGAAGCATGCAGCGACCAGGCGTTGTTTTTCTTGGCGCTTCCTCGTGAGGAATCCGGAAGGTAATCTTCGGCAGCAGGGTGGCGTCAGCCCTTCAGTTTTTCGCGTGATTTCCACTCCGCCGGGGGACTGACGCCTCCCCGTTCGCCGTTCGCGGACACTTGTGATAATCGTATCCGCGCCGCGCCAATCTGGCGATGATCGTTTAGCGTCCCGGACAAGGCTTGAAAGCTCGCGGATTGCTGGAGAGAATTCTCATGAATGACCGCACCGTTATTGACTTGTGAGGGCGCGGCAGCTTCAGGAGCGAGTTTTGAAGCGAGTTCGTCTGCTGTCTCTGATCGTGGCGTTGTCGTTAGTCGGTTCAGGCTTGGCGTATTTCTGGAACGACTGGCGTGTCGAGCGATATTTGAGTGTTGCTCGTTCAGCGCTGAAGTCCCGCAATCCTGGTGGGGCGTTAACGGCGTTAGAGGCGGCGGCACGGATTAATCCCGACAGTGGCGAAGTGAATTTCTGGATGGCGCGCGTGTATCGCCAACAGGGAAGGCTGAACGATGTTCGTCAATGCTTGCAACGGGCACGGAAGTTGGGAATCCCGAAATCCCGGATTCTCCGGGAGGAATGGCTGGCGATGGCTCAAGTTGGCCAGATGACCGAAGCGGAACCGCATTTGTGGGAATTGCTCCTCGATCCCAAAGACGATGGACAGGATATTTGCGAAGCGTATGCAAATGGCTACATGTTGTCGTATCGTTACGAGGAGGCATTTACCGTCGTGGATGCTTGGCAAAAGGATTTTCCAAAGGATGCACAGCCGCACGTGTTTCGAGGAATGGTCGCCAACATTAACTCGGCGTCGAGGACGGCGGTCGAGCACTTTCAAACGGCTTTCGATCTGGCACCGCAGCGTGATGATATTCGACTGCTATTGGCGAATGCTTTGCTCGGTCTGCGAAACACTTCGGAGGCGGCCAGCCACTTTCAACAGCTCTTGAAGACTTGCCCCAATGACCCTGTGGTGCGGACCGGTTGGGGTCGTACGCTGCTCGAACTGGGAGAGTTGGAGAAGGCTCGTGAAATCTTCACCGAAGCATTGAAGACTAACCCGAAAGACTTTAATGCGCTTCTGGCGTTGGGTCGGGTGGAGCTAAATGCCAATCGTCACGACGAAGCGTTGTCACTTCTGCAACAGGCGGTCGCATTGAATCCCGATGATCCAGGAGCTCGCCACGCCTTAGCCGGCGCGCTGCAACACGCCGGCCGTGCCGCTGAGGCTGTTCCGCACTTCGAGTTTGTCGCGAAAGCCTATGAAGCGAATTCGCGGATGCAGATGCTCCGTCAGCGGGTCACGCTCAACCCGAAGGATTCAGAGGCTCGTTACGAAATCTCGGAATTACTTCGAGGAAAGAGCAATCCTACGGATCGAATCAGATGGCTTCGGAGCATCATCGAGATCGATCCGAAACACCAGCCTGCTCATGCGGCATTGGCCGAGCACTACGAGAGCATCGGAGACACCGAGTTGGCTTTGAGACATCGGACTTTGTCGGACGCTCTGCGCAAGGATTCGCCTGTCGAAGACAAGCCATAACGCCGTATCTTTTCTTGAAATCACCAAACGGCGTGTCCGCCGTCGTATTCATGGCAAATCGGAATGCTTGATTTGTCGGTTGACATCCAGCAAACCGCGCATTTCCGCGATCTGCTCTGGATTCTGTTCCGCGATGTTGTTGATTTCCCAAACGTCTTCCGGTTTGAGGCACAGTTGGGTGAAGGACTCATCCGCATCAGCGTGACAGGAGGCACCACGCTTCTGAAATCTCCCGATCGCGTCACGCTCGATCATCAAGTAATTGCGAGTCCACAGCGCGGCGTTTCCGTCACAGTCTTGAAGAGAAATTGCCGCTCGCAATGCTGCCGTTTCGTTTCGCAGCAGTGGCAGCAGACTTCGTCCGTTCTTCGCAATCGCACCAGATGTCGGCGTCGAAAATCCAAACCAATCGCACACTTCGGGAGCTTCTTCACGCCGCGGCCTTGTACGATCACCTGCTGTTTCAGACTGGTCATGCCGTCGCGCACTCGGATCTTGCCGATCGCTTGCGGTATCAATGCGGCGGCGACGAGCGTGAACAGGGCCGAGCGATTGCAGCGTGACCGTGCCGCCGGTGCGATCGGTGTCGTGAGCCCCGCGTGCAACGGCTGCGAGCTGACTGGCCTGCAAGCCGAACGGTCGGTCACCGACCGTGGCAATCATCAGTCTCCACAACCACTCCTTCGAATCGAACTTGG
Organism: uncultured Dehalococcoidia bacterium; assembly: GCA_964458665.1. Classification (GTDB taxonomy): domain Bacteria; phylum Chloroflexota; class Dehalococcoidia; order DSTF01; family JACRBR01; genus JANXYW01. The sequence goes on along the minus strand of CAYWOO010000079.1, from coordinate 83 downwards.
ATTCGCCGAAATAAAATGGATCACCCGCTCAACCGAGTCTTGCGGCGTCACGGCGGCGGCGATTCAATACGTCCTTCTGAAAA
>CAYWOO010000078.1:0-4491 GCA_964458665.1 uncultured Dehalococcoidia bacterium | reverse complement strand
GCGGGCGGGCGACCTGCTCGCCATCGGCGACATCGCGGAGTTCCGGCGTAACCTGGAAGATCTGTCCTCCGCGATCGAGCGCAGCAGGTTCAGGGGCGCAACGTTTCTCCAGCAAGCAATGGGCGTGGCCCTGGAGACCGCTGAGGGGAAGTTGGCGCTCGCCGAGCAACACAGAAACGACTACATAACGCTCGCGGCAGGCGATACCACCCTGGGTCTCGCGGGAGTCGGGCAGTTGTTCATCCTGCGCTACCTGCAAGGCGGACTACCCGAGCTGCAAGACCTTTGGCGGGGAGTCGCCCAGCAGTTTCCGCAGCAGCCGATCATGCGCGCCAGTTATGCGCTCCTGCTGACCCACGCGGGCAAGCCCGAGGAAGCGGCACTTGAAGTTGACCAACTGCTGCTGACCGGCATACACGCCGTGCCGCGCGACCTCGTTTGGAGAGCCGTGATGGCATCGCTTGCCGAGGCCTGTGCGGAGATCGGGCACAAGGCGCCAGCCGTGGCGTTGTACGAGGTGCTCCTGCCTCACGCCGCCACGAGCGCCAACGTGACCAACATCGGCACGTTTGGCTCTGTTGAGCGCTCCTTAGGACGCCTTGCCACGCTTCTCGAGCGGTGGGACGAGGCCGAGCAGCACTACAAGGCTGCCACCGAGGCGAACGAGCGGCTGGGCTTCGGCGCCTGGGTGGCAATGACGCGACTGCACTACGGCGACATGCTGTTGCGTCGCGATGCGCCCGGCGATCGCGAACACGCGCTCCAACTCCTGCAGCAGGCGCTCGACGTGGCGCAGGAGATGGGGATGGCGAAGGTCGTCAACGACTGCCTGACGCTGAAGATGCGGGCCCAGGGTGTCAGCTTGACCGGCGATATCTACACGTCGATCGACCGCGTGGCGGATAGCGTGCAAGCCGAACTTCCGCAACTACGGCACGATGCCGTCTCACCTGACGGCACTGTGACGATCATGTTCAGCGATATAGAGGGCTCGACTGCTCTCGCCGATCGGCTCGGCGACAAGCGCTTCATGCGGGTTCTGCACGAGCACAACGCGATCATCCGCGACCACGTAAAGGCGCATGGTGGGTACGAGGTGAAGAGCGAAGGCGACGGCTTCATGGTCGCCTTCCAGTCCGCGCGCCGCGCCATCGACTGCGCCGCAGAGATCCAGTATGCACTCGCCGCGCGGAATGAATCCGCGGAGGAGGCGGTACGCGTCCGGATGGGACTGCATTCTGGCGAGGTGATCAAGGAGGGCGAAGACTTCTTCGGCCGCAATGTGATCCTCGCCGCGAGGGTCGCCGCGCAGGCGAAGGGCGGCGAGATCCTCGTCTCGAGCGTGCTCAAGGCACTGGTCGAGAGCGCGGGCGACGTTATGTTCGATGAGCCGCGCTCTGCGGAGCTCAAGGGCCTGACGGGTACGCATCTGATGTACCCGTTGGTGTTCGGAGCTCCGTCGCCCACGAGCACGGTGCCTGCAGGCCCCGGCACGCAGACGTCGATTCCTGAGACGGCGACCACCGACCGCAAGTCGGATCGCCCCCGCACCGTGCAGCCCGTAAGCATGAAGGACGTGCGGTACTGCACTACGCGCGACGGCGTGCGCATCGCCTACGCCGCCCGTGGCGAGGGCCCAACGATCATTGAGTGCCAGTCCGTCGTGGGTTCGTTCTTTGACCGGAGCAGCTCGGTGATCGGTGATGGCTACGCCGCGAGAGTCGGGGCAGGCAGGCGCGTCGTACAGTTCGACATGCGCGGCACCGGCCTCTCGCAACGAGACGTCCGTGACCTGAGCCACGACGCCCTGGTGCTGGACATCGAGGCGATCGCTGATGCGCTGGAGGTCGACGAGTTCGTACTTCTCGCACCGGCGATGAGCGGGCCGCGTGCGATTGCGTTCGCCGCAGAGCATTCGGAGCGAGTACGCGCGCTGATCCTTAACGGTACGACGGCGGCGTTCGCCAGCGTCTGGCCGGCCGAGGTGATGCAAGGACTGATCGGTCTCGCGCGTTCGAACTGGCCTCAGGCGGCGTTCGCCATCGCCAACGGGCTCAACGATCCGCGGGACGACGGGGAGGCCGCGGACACCATCGTCGAGCTGTACGTCCGTTCGACGCAAGGTGAAACGGTCGCCGCGCTGCTCGAAGGTACGTATGGCGTAGATGTTGGCCCGCTGCTCCCGCAGGTGAAGGCGAGGACGCTCGTCATGCACATCACTGGCGATGACGTGATTCCCTTCGCAGAAGGCGAAAAGCTGGCGGCGGCGATACCGAACGCGCAGTTCGTGGCGCTCGATCATCCGACACGTGGGCTGTACGCCGGCACATACGCCGATGATGTGGGAGACGCGATCGATCGCTTCCTCGCCGCCGATACCTCTCCGACAGTCCGTTACTGCACGACGGACGATGGCGTGCGCATCGCGTACGCCATCGAGGGCGCCGGCCCGACGCTGGTGATCTGCAATTCGTTCTGGGAATCCTTCGCGAATGATCCGGTCGCTGACGTATACCAGCCGGTCCGAGCCGGGCGACGCGTCGTCTGGTACGACCCGCGCGGCGTTGGCCTCTCCGACCGCGAGGCCGGCCTGTTCAGTCACGACCGCCTCGTTCGCGATCTGGAGACGGTTGTTGATGCAGCGGCGCCGGGACGATTCTCGCTCTTCGCATCGACCATCAGCGTCGCCTGGGCGGTGGCATACGCCGCGCGCCATCCAGATCGCGTCGAGCGTCTCATCCTCACGCGAGGGTTTGCAATGGGAACCGACGTTATGACCCGTGAGAACATCGACGGGGTCATTGCGCTGATTAGAAGCAACTGGCCGGTGGCAGCCCAGATGCTCAGCGACCTGGGATCACGGGCAAGGGACCCCGAGATGGGCTTGCGATTGGCCCACGACATCACGGAGTCGATCTCGCCGGTAGTCGCCGCACGGTTCTTGCGTGAGATCTACGAATCCACGGACATCCGCGCGCGCCTGTCAGACGTCCGCGCGCGCACTATCGTGCTGCACCGCACCGAAGAAACACTCATCCCGTTCGCGGTCGCGGAACAGATCGCCGTTGGCATTCCAGATGCACAGCTCGTCGCGTTGCCTGGCTCCGGGCCGATCTTGGCGGGAGACGACGCCGCGGCGAACGTGCAGCTGCTGATCGACTTCCTGGACGAGGGTCATTCGCCGAACCCCTAGCTCATACCTGAAGCAGGAACGCGGGCTGAAAAGCCCGCGCTACGAGAACAAGGCGAACGCTCGCTAAAGCCCCCGCCACTAATAGGTTCGTCTTCAGAGCAGTGCTACAGCCCCGACGCCGCTTCGCTCATGCCGTAGGCATCCATCTGCGACTGGAATTCGTGGACGTCGTGCGAGTACACGAGCAGGTCGTGCTTCTCGCCGTTGCGATCCTTCACGTGATCACGCAGCAGCGCCTCCGCACGGAAGCCCAGCTCCTCGAACGTGGCGATGGCGCCCTTCTGGTCGATGGTCATCTGCGCGACCATCTTCTGGATGCCGCGGTCCAGCGCCTGCGCGAAGATCGCGTCGGTCAGCGCGCGGCCGAGGCCCTGGCCGCGCATATCGCCGTTGATTAGCACGCGCAGCTCGCCGACGTGCTGCGACCATGGCGTGTTGCTCAGGTGGAGGCTGCCGTAGCCGTAGATGCGCCCTTCGCGCTCGGCGACGATCGTCACGATGCGGCCTGCTTCCACGTTGTCGAGCCAGTCGGCGACGATGCCGGCGTCTGTGATATCGGTGCGCAGAAAGAGCAGGTCGTGGTCGGCGAGCGATTGCGTGAACCCGAGGAACTCCTCGATGTCAACACGACGGAGCAGCCGCAGCGTCACGTCGCTGCCGTCGGACAGCGGCTGGGTCCGCGGCAGCGTCAACGATCCGTTCGAACTCATACAGACCTCTCCGACAACCACTCATTTACTTTCGGCCACAACCGCATGATGGCGTTTGCGCCGGCGACAAGGCTGACGTGTCCGCCCTTCAGCAGCACATCCTCCGTGTCCTCACTGCCGACCAGCGACGTCAGCTCGTGCGTGGCCTCGTATGGCGCGATGTGATCGTGCTGCGCCATCGCGTTCAGCACCGGCGCCGTGATCCGCTTGAGGTCGACGCGCTTGCCGTCGATCTCCAGCTCGCCCTTCATCAGCTTGTTCTCCCACTGGAGTTCCTTCGTCGTCTGGCGGAAGCACTCGCCGGGGAATGGGATCTGGTCGCCGGTCCACTTGTTCATCAGCCGGTACTGCTTGACGTACTGGTCGTTCCAGAGGTTGTCCCACAGGCGCACGTATGACACGAGCCTGTCGGCTGGCCGCAGCAGTTCGAACGAGCGGTACATCATGTCCGGCGGGATGTTGCCGAGTGAGTCGACGACGCGATCGACGTCGAACCAGCGCTTGTCGGTCCACTGCTTGAACAGCCCCATGCCCTCGAAGTTCACCGGCGTCGCGATCGTCACGAGATTCTTCATCGGCGAGTCGGCG
>CAYWOO010000077.1:0-2692 GCA_964458665.1 uncultured Dehalococcoidia bacterium | reverse complement strand
AAACGTCCCTGGCTGGGACAACGCAATCACATTAGACTTGGTCACGGCGTATCATTCCTTCAATGGAAAAGTGGAGGCTCGACACCGCCACGATACGCCGCTTCACCCCTTACGCCGTCACCAACTTTCGCGCTTAGCTCGGCAGCTTATTGGCCAATTGCTGCTGGAGCACTGGTGCTACTGGCAGCCATAGCCTACGTATTCACCCGCACACCAACACCAATCCCCGAAATCGCATCGGCATCCTCGTTCGCGGCCCTTGAACAGGCGAGACACGACGGAGACTACGGACTAGCGCTCGATCGGGCTCAGGCTTGCATTGAACGTCTCCGAGAGGATGCCGATGCCATGACGGCACGACTTAATGCCGCAAGCGTGCAGCCTGTAGAGCCAGACGCCGTCGGTAGCACAAATGGAGCCCGTCGGACCATTTTGCGGCGCGGTTCGGTGAACGAGATTGGCGCTTGCATATTTGTCAAGGTGGCCGCCTTCGTCGCACGAGGCGAACGAGGGCAAGCTGAGGCGGCGTATAGGGAAGTGTGCCGGTACCCACACGCGTTGGTGTTTGACCCCCGGGGCTGGTTCTGGAGTCCGGCGCAGTCGGCGCGCGGCGAACTTCGCACAATTGGCGTTTCGGCAGAGCGCTGCCCGCGCTGAACGCGACCTAGTTGCGCTCGTCAAGGCTTCGCCCGGCCTCGGCGTGCGGTTAGGGGCTGACCGGAATCGGCGATAGCCGGACTAAGCGGACGCAGCATGACGAAGGGCAGGATCTGAGCGACCCTGCCAGCCGCCAATCGTTCTGCGCGAAAGCGCTGGCGCTACTGCGCCAGCGCTCGAGGCATGGTTGGAGCGCCGACCGGTGAGTGAGCGCCAAAGTAAGCCTCCAGCGCGTCGAGATCGCCGCCGACCACGGTCCGGCTCCGCCCGGCAGTGAAACCCGTGAAGCCGTCGCCACCGGAGGCGAGAAAGGCGTTGGTTACGATCAGATAGGTGCGCGCTCGATCGAGCGGCGCGCCAGCTATCCGTACGGAGCCGGGCATAACAACGCCACCGCCCGGCGCGCTGCGCCACGCGAAGCTTGAGCCCTCGGAGATTTGCAGGATGTTGTTGCGGTCGGCGCGGAATTGCTGAGCTAGCACGGCTTCGATTTCCGCGCCCGTCATCTCAAGCGTGACGAGATCGTTGCCGAACGGTGTGACAGAGAAGAGATCCGAGAGCGTGATCGCGCCAGGATGATCGAGGCTCGCGCGCACACCGCCTGGGTTCATGAAGGCGACGTCGGCAGGATGTCCCAACGACCATGCCGCGCTAGCGAGCATGGAGTCCGCAATGACGAGACCCATCGGGCTTTCGCCTGAGGGCGTCGGCGTTCGCGTTAGCGCCGTGGCGAGCGCGCCAACTGGGCGGCTCATAATCGACGCGGCGAGCGCGCGGTAGGCCGCGATGTGCTCGGCTTGCGCGGTGTCTTCCGCGAGCGTGTCGGTGACGACAAAATTCTGCGCGCCGGAGGCGATTACGTCGCCTGTGCGGCGGTCGATGGTAATGGCGATGTCGGTGAGCAGCGCGCCGTACTGGCTCGCGCTGGTGAGCAAATGCCCAGACATGCGGCAGATATAGATGCCGTTGGTATGGCCGCTGACAACGACGTCGATGGAAGGATCGAGCCCCTCCATGATGCCGACAATGGCGCCCGAGACGCCCGGACAATCGCCGGCACCCGCCGTGCGGTACCCGCCTTCATGCAGCAAGACGACGATCGCTTCGATGCCTTGCGCGCGCAGGCGCGCGGCTTCGGTGTTTATTGTCTCGATTTCGTCGAGGAAGGTGAGGCCGGCGGCGGCACTGGGCGTCAGCACTTGCGGCGTGCCTTCGAGCGCGAGGCCAATGAAGCCAACGCGTATGCCGTCAAATTCGCGGACGGCGCTCGGCGGGAACAGGGTTTGGCCGGTGGCGTCGACGATCGTGTTCGCCGCTAGATACTGATAGCGCGCGCCAGCGAATGGCGCGGGGCCGCGGCAGCCGTCGCGCGGATGGCAGCCGCCGTTCTGCATGCGCAGAAGCTCGGCGGCGCCTTCATCGAACTCGTGATTGCCGACTGCCGAGAGCGAAAGGTCCATCATGTTCATGGCTTCCACAGTGGGCTCGTCGTGGAAGAGGCTCGACAACATCGGGCTTGCGCCAATCAGGTCGCCCGCTGCCACCATGATGGCGTTCGACGCGAGCGCGTGGCGCTGCGCGACTAGTGTAGCAAGCCGCGGCGCACTGCCGCCCGGAACTTTCACAATCGCGCCCGCTGCGTCAACGACGGTCACGCCGCCTGATGGAGACTCAAGATTGCCGTGAAAATCGTTGATGGCGAGAATGTGCAGGTCGACCGTCGTGCTGCCTTCCGGCGCGGTCGCGCAAGAAGCAGCAAGACATGCGAGCGCGACTGCGATTTGCCTGAACATGATCCAGCTCTCCGCCTACGCCTTAGTAGGTAGCACGGATGGCTCATTCGGCGAACAATGACTGGGTCGGCGTCTTACCCGCGCCCTTTGGAGGTGGTTCTTGGAAGTTGCGAGTGACGTATTTCGGCGAAAAGCGTGAGGCTGGCCCAGGGGCAGCGAACGGCGGGCTCGATCTGAACCTGCCGTTGCAACGCCCCTGAAGGCTGCCTTGTTGGGCGTGCGAAGGCGAACGGAAGGTTTGG
>CAYWOO010000076.1:0-15958 GCA_964458665.1 uncultured Dehalococcoidia bacterium | reverse complement strand
GCCAGCGCGTCTTCGCCAGCCTCTCCCGCAGATCGCGCAGTACGAAGTCCGGCACCTCGATGTGAAAGGGTTCTTGTGGCATTGATCGGACTCCCTGAGGCGCCGGCGCGACCTTCCCGGCGGCCATATCTCGCCAACGTCCGCGCAGCATCGTAGCGATGCGTGCACGGATTGTATAGTAACCCTGCGATGCATTTCGCGCCGGGTAGCGACGCGCTTGCCGGGCACGTTCGAGCGAGAGGGAGTCGAAGACGGATGGATGTCAAGCTGAGCAAGGCCCGCTGCCGCGCGCTCGTCATCTCGTGCTCGGACTTTCGATTCATTTCGGCGCAACGGCAGATCCGCCTCGACCTGGGGTTGGAGCACGCGTACGACTTGCTGGCGCGCCCGGGCGGCGTGTTCTCGCTGGTGCGGCCGAGTACGCGGATGGCGCGGCAATCGATGCTCGACGAGATCGACATGCTGAGTTCGTTGCATCGCTTCCGCGAGATCTTGCTGATGAACCACGTGACGTGCGGCGCGTATCGCGGACTCGCACGCGGGAAGGCCGAACTGCGCTTACACCGGGAAGACCTGCTGCGCGCGAAGGCAATGCTCCAATCGCGCTATCCGCGGCTGGGCGTCACGGCGTACCTCTCGACGATCGTCGATGACGGCGTGCACGTCGTGCCGGTCGAGTAACGCACCGCAGCAGGACTGCGGCGCAGCGCGAGCGCTAGAACCTCACTGGGAGCTGCTGCAGGCCGCGGAGGATGATGTTGTCCTTCCATCGCGGCGGCGTCGTTTCGTCCAGGCGCATGTTCGGGAAGCGCTCGATCATCGCGCGGAATGCGGCAGGCGCCTCGATGCGCGCGAGCGGCGAGCCGAGGCAGAAGTGAATGGCGTGGCCGAACGCCACGTGACGGAGATCCTCTCGCGTCACATCGAGGCGGTCTGGATCGGGGAATGCTTCCGGATCGCGGTTCGCTGCGCCTAGAGCGAGCGCGACCTGCTGGCCGGTGCGGAACGCGTTGCCTTCGAACTGCATGTCCTCACTGACGATGCGCGTCGTCGCCTGGACCGGGCTGTCGTAGCGCAGAAATTCCTCTACTGCGTGCTCCACCAGCGAGGGGTCACGGCGCAGCAGATCGAACTGATCGGGGTTGCGCAGCAACGCCAGCAGGCCGTTTCCGATGAGGTTCGTCGTCGTCTCGTGCCCCGCGATGAGCAAGAGTTCGCACGTCTCGAAGAGTTCGTCGGTCGTGAGACGCTCGCCCTCTGCCTCCACCGCCAGCAACGCGCTGAGTAGATCTTCCCGAGGTTCACGCCGTCGCGCCGACGCCACACCCTCGAGGTACGCCCGCAGCTCGCGCCTGCCCCGGCGCGCGCGTCTGCCGTCCTCCACGGTCGATATTCCCATCCCGCGCACGGCTTCGTCGGACCAGTGCTTGAAGCGCGCATGATCTTCCGCCGGGATACCCAGCATCTCCGCGATGATGATCACAGGCAGCGGGTAGGCCAGCGCGGCGATGACGTCCATGCCGCCCTTGCCGGCGACGGCGTCAAGGTGCTCCTCGACAACCGCCTCCACGCGGCCGCGCAGCCCTTCGACCGTCCGTGGCGTGAAGGCGCGGCTCACCAGCGTGCGCAGCCGCGTGTGGTCCGGTGGATCAGCGCGCAACATCGAGAAGGTGCCGGATTCGCCCGCGTCGATCACGCCCTGCTTGATGGCACGGGCGCGAAACTTCTCGTAGCCTGCCTGCTTTCGTTCATCGGACAGGAAGCGCGTGTCGCGCAGGACGGCCGTCACGTCGGCGTGGCGGGTGAGCACCCAGCCGTTGATCAGTCTGCTGCGATGGATCGGGTCTTTCTCTCGCAAGCGGCGGTACATCCGGTACGGGTCAGCGTGGAACCGCTCTCCCATCGGATAGAACGTCGCGCCGGTCTGGATGCGCTCGGCCGCGAGGATCGCACGCACGGCCACTTCCTGGACCCCGCGCTGGACAAGCTGTGTTGCGCCCATGACACACCTCCTGATCACGCTGGTGAAGGCCTCGATAGTGTCACGTTGGTGGCGGACGCGGCAATCACCGGCGATTGCGGTTTTCGTAGAAGCCAGAACCTAGAACCTAGAACCTAGAACCTCTATATTCAGCGACATGCCACGACTCAGCAAGCTCAGCCGCTCGATCGAAGGACGCGTTGCCATCATCACCGGCGCGGCCAGCGGCATGGGCCGCGCCACCGCGTATGTGTTCGCCGACGAGGGCGCGCGGCTCGCGCTTGTCGACCGCAGCGCCGATGCCGTCGAGGCGGTAGCAGCGGAGATTCGCGAAGCGGGCGGACACGCGCAGGCGTATGCGGCCGATCTCGCCGACGGCGCCGCGATTCCCGATCTCGTCGCGCGCATTCGGACTGACCTCGGGCCGATCGACATCCTCATCAACAATGCCGGTATCTCTGTCGGCGCGCCCATCGATCACGAGCGGTGGGAGGAAGCGTGGGCGCTGACCTTCGCCGTAAACCTGACGGCGCAGGCCCTCCTGATCCGTGCGTGCGCCGCCGATCTCGCGCGCAACCGCGACGGCCGCATCGTGAACATCGCATCGACGGAAGGCCTCGGCGCGACGGCCGGCGCCAGTCCGTACACCGCCGCGAAGCACGGCGTCATCGGCCTCACGCGCTCGATGGCGGTGGAGCTCGGACCGCGCGGCATCAACGTCAACTGCATCTGCCCCGGCCCGATCAAAACGGGTATGACGGCAGGCATCCCGGATGAGATGAAGGACAAGTTCGCGCGCCGCCGCGTCGCGCTCAAGCGCTACGGCGATCCCGAAGAGGTCGCGCACGCAACGCTCAGCCTCGTGCTGCCGGCGGCAAGTTTCATCAACGGCGCGCACCTCGTCGTAGACGGCGGGCTGATGATCCGCAACGCGTGAGCCGCGGCGTGCGTCGGCAATAACACATCACCAATCGTGCGACGCGCGACGCACGTGACGGCCGCCTGCGAGCGGCAGCAGCTTCATGCGCTCGGTGACGACGTTGACTACGCGCTCTTGCCGCTCGATGTGGCCGTGCACGATGATCGCGCTGGCGTGCTCGATGATGCGCTGGTACTTCGCGACGAGATGCGGCTTGGTAATGACGTTGAGCAGCCCAAAGTGGTCCTCCAGCGTGTGGAAGACGAAGCCCTTCGCCGTCTGCGGCGCCTGCCGCACGGCGACGAAGCCCGCCACCGTCACCGGTGCGCCGTGCGCCATGCGGTCGACGACGTGGCTGGGCGTGATGCCTTCGTGCAGCGATCCCAGCGCGAGATCCATGATGTGCCCGCGCGCGGTGATCGCGCCTTCCGTGTACCGCAGATCCGTCACGATGCGTTCGCCCTCCGTCATCTCGACGAGCGGCACGAGGTCGGCATCGTACGGCAGCGCGAGCGGTAGCTGCTTGCCGAGCGGCTGGTAGAACAGCCCGAGCTGCCACAGCAATTCGCGCTCGTGCAGGCCGGTCCAGGCGAATGCGCCGAGATGGATCAGCCGCTCGATCGGATCGCGCTCGGTGCGGGTCCGGCGCCAGAAATCCCAGAGCGAGATGTACGCGCCGCCGCTCCGCACCTCATCATCGAGTCGCGTGCGTGTCGCCTCGCCGATGCCGCGCACGTAGTTGTAGCCGAGCCGGATCGCCCCGCCTTCAATGATGCAGTCGCCGTGGCTGCGGTTGGCGTCGACCGGGCGCACTTCGATGTCGTTGCGCCGCGCCTGGTTGACGATGACGCCGGGGCTGTAGAACCCGAACGGCCACTCGTTCAGCCACGCGGTGTAGAACTCCAGCGGGTAGTAGCGCTTCAGCCACGCCAGCTTGCCCGCCGTCTCCGCCATCGCCGCGGCGTGCGCTTTTGGGAAGCCGAACGCCGCGAACGCGACGATCTTCTCGAAGATCGCGACAGCGCCGGCGTCGTCGACGTGGCCCTGTGCGCGCGCGCCCTGCATAAACGCTTCGCGCAGCTTCTCCATCTCCTCGCGAGAGCGCTTGCGGCTCATGGCACGGCGCAGGCTCTCGGCCTGGCCCGCGGTGAAGCCGGAGATCGCCATCGCCACTTCCAGCACCTGTTCCTGAAAGACAATGACGCCCTTCGTCTCGCCCAGGATCGGCTCCAGACAGGCGTGGTCGTACGTGACGGCCTCGCGGCCCTGGCAGCGCGCGATGTACGGATTAACGGCGCCGCCCTGGATCGGACCGGGGCGGATCAGCGCCACCTGCACCACCAGATCTTCAATCGATGAGATGTTGAGCCGCAGGATCGCCTGCAGCTGCGCGCGGCTCTGGATCTGCACGATGCCCAGGATGTCGCCGCGCTGGATCATCTCGTAGACGGCGGGATCGTCCAGCGGGATGTCCGCGGAATCGATGCGGCGGTCGCGCTGCTCTTCGATGAGATCGAGGATCCGGTACAGATGCCCGAGGCTGGGGTAGCCGAGGAAGTCCATCTTGATGAAGCCGGCGTCGGCGACGGAATCTTTATCCCACTGGCAGATGAAGCGTCCGGGCATCGCCGTCGGCTGGACGGGCACCTGCTCGATGATCGGCGTGCTGGAGATGATCATGCCGCCGGAATGCTGGCTGAGATGCCGTGGCGTATCGCGCAGCTCCTCGACCAGCCGCACGAACTCTTGCCAGATGGGCGCGTCGATACGGTCGACGAACTCCGGCATGTCGCGCAGCTCTTCGATCAGCGAGCGCGCGAAGCGGCCGCGCAGGCGCTTCGCCAGTTTGTCGATGTCCGTTTCCTGCAGGCCGAGCGCTTTGCCCACATCGCGAATCGCCATCGGATAGCGGTACGTGATGACGTTGGCGACCATCGCCGCGTATTCGGTGCCGTAGTTCTCGAAGACGTGCGCGAACATCCGCTCGCGCGCTTCCCGCGCGAAGTCGATATCGATATCCGGCACGTCTTCCTTGCGGCGCGCTTCGTTGAGGAACCGCCCCGAAAACAGGTTGTACTTGATCGGATCGATGCCGGAGAGGTCGAGCAGATAGCAGACCAGCGACCCCACCGACGATCCGCGGCCACGGGCGGGCAGCTTGTTCTCGCGGGCGTAGCGCATGATCTCCCAGTTGCGTAGGAAGAAGCCCGCCTGCGACGCTTGCCGGATCAGCTCCAGTTCGTGCCGGATGCGCCGTTCGAGGTCCGTTGTGATGCGCCGGTACTTCTCGCGGGCGCTGGCGAAGCAGACCTCTTCGAGAAACTCGTCCGCGGTGCGGCCGCCGGGCGCCTCAAAATCCGGGAACTGATACGTGAGGTCGCGTGTGAGATCGAACGTGCAGCGGTCGGCGATGATACGCGTGTTGGCGATCGCTTCCGGCAGATCGGCGAAGAGCCGCGCCATCTCCGCCGGCGCTTTCAGGTAGAACTCGGCGTTCTTGCGGCGCAGGTGCTCCGACGCGTCGAGCGTGCTGCGATGGCGCACCGCCACAAGCACATCCTGCAGCCGGTGCCGCGCCCGGTTGTGATAGTGCACATTGTTCGCGGCGACGATGCCGAGGCTGAGCGTGCTCGCCAGATCGGCGAGGCCGCGGTTGCGGACGCGATCGCCGTGTACCAGGTTCTGCTGCAGTTCGATGAAGAAGTTGCAGGCGCCGAAGATCGCGGCGTAGCGTGCGGCTGCCGCATGTGCCGCAGCGCAGTCGCCCGCTTCGATGAATCGCGAGACCTCGCCGTCGCGACAGCCAGAGAGCGCGATGATGCCTTCGGCGCAACCGCGTAGCTCCTCCGGATCGAGCTGCGGCTCGTCGCGCGGGCTGTTGAGATGCGCGTGCGAGATCAGGCGGCTGATGTTGGCGTAGCCGCGCTGCGTTTCGGCCAGCAGCGTCAGATGCGCGCCGCCGCGCAGCGTCACCTCCGCGCCGATGATCGGGCGGACGCCCCACTCCTTCGCGATCTGCGCGAACTCCATCGCCCCGGCCAGGTTGTCGTGATCGGTCAGCGCCAGCGTGTCGTAGCCAAGCTGGCGCGCCGTCAGCACCAGCTCCAGCGGGCTCGATGCGCCTTCGCGGAACGAGAAGGAGCTATGACAGTGCAGCTCGACATAGGTATCAGTGCGCATGCCACTGCCCTTCCAGCCGGTCGAGGTAGATCGTGATCGGCCGGCCGTCTTCCAGCAGCAGATCGAAGTACTCGCGCGAGATCGGCGTGTCGGTCCACCAGCGATCGTCGGTGCGATAGCGTTCGCGCACCTGCGCGACGGCGCGCCAGCGTCCGTGATGCTGGATGCGGCGCGGCATCGCATCGCCGCCGACTTCGACCTGCAGCGACCGCGGCGCGCTCAGGCGTCGTACGGTATCAGGATCGCCCGTTCTTCCGGATGTCGTGAGCATGGGTCTACCTCCACGGCGCGCCAGACCACCGGCCGCCGATACTGCACGCGTAACTGGCGGACTGCTTCCGCCACCTGGTCGAGCTGCGGGGTGGTGTCGGTCACCAGGCGCTTCTGCTGCGCGACCTCGTTGCCGATGCCGTCCAGCGTGATCGCGATCGCGTCTACCGATGACGTGAGCGCGATCGCCGCCAGCCGCGTCTTGAGCAGCAGCATGATCCGCGGCTCGTCGGAGGTGGGCGCGCGGAAGTTGTCGAGGCGCTCCCAGACGAGGCCGCCATCGAGTGACAGCTGGATGTGCATGCGTCGCGCGCTCTTGTGGCCGAGTTGATACAGCAGCCGCCGGATCAGCTGCTGTCCGGCCATCACCAGCGTCTCGACGGTGGCGACGGGCGCGTCGAAGGTCAGTTGCTCGACGAGGCACTCCACCGGCGATCGCGGCTGGAGCGGCCGGCGATCGATGCCGTTCGCCAGCTCCCACATCGTCGCGCCATTACGGCCGAACTGCGCGGCGACGGCCGGCTGCGCCAGCGCCGCGATATCGCCGAATGTGTGCAGCGCGAGCGTCTGTAGGCGGCCGATGATCTCCGGCGTAACGGGCAGCAGCGTGACGCTCTTGTCGCGCAGAAAGTCGCGCTCGCGCCCCACCGGCACGACACCTGCATCGCCCGGCGTGCACAGCCGTGCCGCCACGTGCGCGACAAGCTTGCCTTCGGCGATGCCGACGGACGGCAGCAGCCCGGTCGCGTCGCGCACCGTATCGACGATCTTCCCGGCGAGCGCGAACGCGTCGGCGTAGTGGCCATCGAGGCCGCCGATATCGACGTACGCGCACCCCTGCTCGACCAGCTCGACACGCGGCCCGATCAGCTCGAGCGCGCGCAGCAGGGTCTCCGAGACCTCGCGATAGAGCAGTGGCGTGGCCGGGACGAAGATGGCGTGCGGGTACGCAGCGCGCGCCTTGCGCAGCGATAGCCCCGGATGTGCATCGTCCAGCCCGGGCGACGCTTCGAGCACGCGGTTGTGGTCGTAGACGATGGCGGGCGCATGCAGCAGCTGCTGGTTGAGCCGGGCCTCAACCGCAAGCGCAAACCGCGGAATATGGACGTACGCCAGACGCATCGCGCTCCTTTATGCGGGGAGTGCAGTCTACTAGAACAAGTGTGCTATTGGCAATGGAACTGAATACGGAGGATTGTGGGGGATGGTCTGGTGATGAACCCCGAGCCCTGTCGCTCAGGCTCGCCGATCGGCGAGCGTTGAGGTGAGTTTCTTCATTCCGAGACGCATGCGGCTCTTCACGGTTCCTACAGGCACGCCGCCCGACGCAGCGATCTCGCGGCGGGTCAGTTCCGAAAAGTACGCCATCTCGATCGCTCGGCGCTGCTCTCCCGGGAGCGCGCGTAGCGCGGCTCTGACGTGTCGAGCGTCGTCTGCCTGCTCGGCGGCGCGTTCCGGGCCATCCGTCACGTAGGTCGCGTCGATGCAGTACGTGCTCTCGGTCCGCTGACGCCGCGTTCGCCTCCGTATGACATCGATCGAGGTGTGGCGTGCGATGGTCAGCAACAGGCCCCGCATCGAGCCGCGTGATGGATCGTATTGCGCAGGGCCGATCCAGAGCTTGAGAAATGCGTCCTGTACGGCGTCATCCGCCGCAGGCCCGTCACCCAGGATTCGATACGCGACCCGGTACGCGGCATCACGGTGCGCAACATATGCCGCGGCGAGCGTGGGCGAACCCAGGGTGCCAGGAGCAGGGGGACGCCAACCGTCGGCGGCTCGGTTGTCCTTGAGGCGGCTTGGCATGAAGACGTTATCGATGGCTGCGGTCGTCATAAGCGACTCCCTCAGCGCGCAACACACCACGTCCGGCAAGAACCGGAAGCGGTTGGCAAGAGCTACCCATGCCGATATACAACCCGTAGACGTTGTTCGTAACCCGGAGGTCTTCGTAGGTGCTACGGATGAAATAGTCCGTTAGGACTCCCGTGTCCCAGCCCCTGATAACGCCATTGCGGATCGCATTATTCCGGCGCGTCGTGCTGAAACCGCTGGCCACGCCGATCCCACTGCCTCCCGGGCCGATCAGCGCGAACCCCATCAAGTCGAGTGTTACGTTGTCCGCGTTGACCGTGATGCCGTTACCAGACACCGCCGTCAGGTTGCGCGTGAGATAGTAGGATCTGATTCCGTGATCGTGTACGGGATGGACGAGATCGGCGTGCCGGGCAGCCGCACGCTGTCCGTGGATCCCGGAGGCCCCGGCGGGTCGAGCGGGCCGCCCGAGGCGCGTTGGGCAAACAGCGCGATGATGCCAACCAACACGAGCAGAGGGAGCAGGGTGTTGAACCGGTTCGAGGTCGTGGCCAAGTTTTACCTCCCGGGCATTTGCGAGATGCTCCGATCATTTCACGATCGCGGTGGTGCTTGTCAACCTGCGGCACTCGCTTGCGTCAAGGAGGAGTTGGCACCCCCGGCAGGATTCGAACCTGCGACCATCGGATTAGAAGTCCGGTGCTCTGTCCACTGAGCTACGGGGGCTTGTTGTGCCGGGTGGGCTCGGTCGACGCGCGCACGATGCTAGCCGCCGCGCGATGTCTGCACTTTGTGGAATCTGGCGCTGCCGCGATTGCTCGCTTTGATGCCGACGATCTCGGTGTCCGAGAGATCGGGGCTCGTGGTGAGATAGCGCTGCACCATGCGGCCGACCGGCTGCGCCGCGAGCACCGCCAGCATCGATGCGAGGATGACGTTCGGGAGCTTCTCCGCGCGATTGTGCGCGCCGCCCATCGTGGCGAGCGACGCCACGCCCGCGAGCGCGCCTGCCACGGCGAGGTTCGTGCCGCACAGCGACGACACCGCCAGGTGTCCCTCGCCCGACTTCAGCCGCAGCAGCGCCTCGCGCGTCGATTCTTCGAGCAGCTCCGTCGGCACGTCGGCGTAGAGGTAGTAGCCGTCGCGCGTCGCACGCCCGACCATGCGGATATCGTGACCGAGCCGCCGCAGCAGCACCGCGATCGTCGCGTGCTCCAGTGCGTGGTTCCGCCGCACCGTCCCTACCAGATGTCCGAGCATGTCGTGCGACCTCCCGTGCGGGCGATGCGCCCATCAGATGCACGGTCAGTATATAGGCACGGGTGAGCGGTCAGCGTACGGTGAATTCCTTATACATGCCCTTCTGCGAGTGGGGTGTTTGGGCCGGGTCGGCGGTGTCGGGCAGCGAGCAGTACATCACGTAGCGACCCTTCGTCAGCGGGGCGCTGAAGGGCACGTTGACGGTTTCGCCGGCAGCGAGCAGGCTGGTGCTGCCCACGTCCACGTTCTCCAGCGAGGACTCCTCGCCGCGGATCCAGTGCGGGATGTCCAGATCGGGCGCGATGCGGACGAGGTGGATCTGGTGCGTTTGGCGGCCGGCGTTCTCCAGCTGAATGGCGAACGTCCCGTCCTCCATCGCTGACGTCTCGACCGCGTACGAGAACTCGTTGGCGGTGATGTGGACGACCTTGACTCCAGGCGGGAGTGCCGGCGACGTGAAGTCCGATCGGTCGATCTTCCACGCGCCGCCCACCTTCACAAGACCGTAGCGCGTGGCATAGACCATGTGCGTGACGGGATCTCCGTTGCGACCGGCGCCGCCGAACGTTCCTGTGGCGCTGCCGGTGCCTCCGTCGATGACGATGGCGGACACGTCCGACACCGTGTACGTGCCTGCGCCGTACGATAGCCAGAGTTTGCGCAGGCCTTCGTGCGAGCGGTCTTCGGCGCCCGGAAATGCTTCCTGTAGTCCAGCTTCTGTGAACAGCGAGGACCACGCATCGAAATCGTGCGCGTTCGAGGTGGCATATTGCTGCCGTACAAGCGCTTCGATCGCCTTCTTGTCCGCATCGCTGCTCGCGCCGCATGCCGCGCTCAGACCGAAGGTGACTGCGAGCAGCAGCACACAAGTCTTGCCGGGCGATAGGTTCATATGGCGCACCGTCCTCGTGCTCCTGTTACACCGTTGAGGGGTGGTTGGTTCCCGCCTTGGGCGAGATCATCTTGATGCGGCGAACGCCTCGCGCGCCGCAGCGATCGTCCGCTCCAGGTCCGCCTGTTGGTGCGCGAGCGAAACGAACATCGTCTCGAACTGCGCCGGCGGGAGGTAGATGCCGGCATCGAACATGGCGTGGAAGAAGCGGCCGTAGCGGGCGGTGTCCGCCTGCTTCGCCGACGCGTAGTCGTGTGGCGCTTCCGGGGCGAAGAACACGGTGAGCATCGATCCGAGTTGCACGATCGTGACGCCGCTTGCCTCCGACTGTACCGCCGTGTCTCGCAGCCCTGCCGCGAGCTGCGCGCCCATCGCGTCGAGCCCGCGGTAGACCTGCTCGTTGGCGAGCACGCGCAGCGTGACGATGCCCGCCGCCATCGCCATCGGATTGCCGGAGAGCGTGCCTGCCTGGTACACGGGGCCGTTCGGCGCGATCATCGCCATGATGTCGGCGCGGCCGCCGTATGCGCCCACGGGCAGCCCGCCTCCGATCACCTTGCCGAGACACGTCAGGTCCGGCACGACGCCGTAATACAACTGCGCGCCGCCGTACGCGAGGCGGAAGCCCGTGATCACCTCGTCGAAGACCAGCAGCGCGCCGTGCGCCGATGTGATCTCGCGCAGGAAGTGCAGGAAGCCCGGCTGCGGCGGCACCAACCCCATATTCGCCGGCACCGGCTCGACGATCAGTGCCGCGATCTCTGCGCCGCGCTCTGCGAACAGCCGCTCGACGGCGTCGCGATCGTTGAACGGAGCGAGCAGCGTCTCCGCCGCGAACGATGCCGGTACGCCCGCGCTGTCCGGCAGACCCAGCGCCGCGACGCCCGATCCTGCCTTCGCCAGCAGTCCATCCGAATGGCCGTGATAGCACCCCTCGAACTTGACGATCTTGTCACGGCCGGTGAACGCGCGCGCCAACCGCAGCGCCGACATCGTCGCCTCGGTGCCGCTGTTGACGAACCGCACGCGCTCGATCGACGGCACGGCGCCGCAGACCAGCCGCGCCAGCTCTACCTCCAGCTCCGTCGTCGCGCCGAAACTGGTGCCGCGCTCTGCGGCCTTCTGCAGAATCTCGACGACGCCCGGATGCGCGTGGCCAAGGATCAGCGGCCCCCACGAGCCGACGTAGTCGATGTACTCGTTGCCGTCGACGTCCCAGATGTGCGCGCCCTTGCCGCGCGCCATGACGATCGGCTCGCCACCGACGGCTTTGAAAGCGCGTACCGGCGAGTTGACGCCACCGGGTATCAGCTCCTGCGCCTGCTCGTGCAGCTTGCGGGATCGTTCGTGCGAGGCCATGCGGTCAGTGTAGGAGAGGTGGCGGCGAGGTGCGATGCGAGCGCGCCCGGCCGGGAATCGAAATGCGGGAAGGCGCGATTCGCGCCTTCCCGCATGTTCTTTACGGCAAACCGAACTTAGCGCGGCTGATCGCGCCTGATGCCCAAACCCGCCGCAACGGCGAACGCCCCCGTTGCTACGAGCGCGGCCAGCAGCAACGACGGCAGACCGCCGCCTGCGGCAGTTCCGGTACCTGTCGCTGGAGCTTTGATGTCGGTGCGCGGAGGCGCTGGCACGGGCGCCGGTGGCGCTGGCGCGAGCACGGCTCCACAGGCGTTGACGCGACGGGTCTGGCCGGCCTGGTGCACCTGGACCGATAGGCCCTGGGCAATGATCTCGTCGGCGGTCGCGCTAAGGATCGTGCCCGATAGGCCATTTACGACGGCAGCAAGCGGGTACACGATCTCGCCGGGCGCTGCACAGGAGCCGGATACCAAGTCCGCCGACTGCTGGGCGCCGGGGGCACCCGCTTGCACCTCGACGGCAACGAAGCTCACGCCCTCGCCGAGCCAGTCAGGCTCGAAGATGAACGCCTTGCCGGGCTGGCTGCCATCGGCGCCTGCGTCGAGCGTCACTTCGACAGCGCCGGGTTGGGGTGGTCCCTCGTCGTTACCCTCATCATCCGCGGCCCGTCCGGCCGCGAGATACGTTTCCGTCTGGTCGTCGTTGGTGTCGAACAGGAAGTCGATCGAAACGATCTTGCCTTCTACGACGCGCACAGTGAACGTCTCGAGGTATCGATCGACGCCCGAAGCCGCGGTGTCCTCGTCCTGCGTCGCTATCAAGCCGGTGACGGTGTCGCCATGGACGCGCGCGCTTCGGACAGTCACGTGGAAACCAGATTCGGGAAGGCCGGGCAGGATGGACGCGAAGGCCGCCTTGCCGACGATGCCGAAGGAGTCGTTACCGTTCGGCTCGAAGAACGTGACATCATCGTCAAGAAGCGCCGCGGCCGCGGCCACATCGCCGTTATTCAGTGCGGCGGCGAAGCCACGAAAGATCCCCTCGGGATCTTCTTTTGCATCGGCAGCTCCAGGATGGGTTAGTCCGATCCCAAGTCCGCCGCCGATCAGGATCGCCATGCACATGGTTAGGACGCTGATAAGCCGGTACATACGTCGCCTCCTCGTCGTCATTCTCTCTCGCTCCTGATGCGGAGCTTATGCGGGGGATGTGCGAACGTCAACCATCCACGAGTACGTGGTATGCGAGCGGAGAGGGACTCGCCTGTCGAGCGAGCGCGCGGCCAACGCCTGCAATCCCAGCGACCTTCGCCGCGCGACACGGCCGCGGCCAGCACGGCATCAGGCCCAGCGAGCGGCTTGAAGAACACAGCAGACGACTTTCGTGGCGCTAACGCCGCAACAACCACTACAACTACGGACGAGCGCACCGAGTGTATCAGTCAGATTGGCGATAGCATACGCGGCGATGAGCCGGTCAGCTGAGCACCATGGAGCGAAAGGCAAACGCCGCATGTCAACCGAACCCGCAGCGTCATCAACCACAACCGCCCGCTCGCGAGGCTGGCTTCGGTACCTGCACCGCAAAGCATTCACGCCGGATAACTGGAACAAGGGCGGGCAGCCGCTGGAGTGGTGGGACGACCGCAGCACGCCGCCGATGCTGAATTTCTGCCGCTTCGATCTGCTCGATTCGAGCTACGCTATCGCGCTGATGGCGGACAAGACGCCGGCGTGGCGCGAGGTGTATGCGGGCATTCTCGACCAACTGGTCGAGCGTCACACGACGTACCATTCGGCGATCGACTGGTTGACGCAGATCGGTCACGACCCGAAGCGCGCGAGCTATCCGGAGGAGTACCGCGGGCTGATCCCCGCGGAACACTGGGGAAACTACGACGCGCCGGGCTGGACGGCGAACGGCATCGAGCCGTGGGGGCTGCAGATGGACCCCGTCGGCGCGGACGGGAATCTCTTCTACAAGGGATTCTTCCTGCTCATTCTCGGGCTGCATCGCTACGTATCCGGCGACGACAAATGGAATCAGCCGTTCGATATGATTCGCGACGGCGAGAACACGTTCACGTGGAGCTACAGCGGCATCGCAGAACATCTGGCGACGCAGTGGCGCGCGCATCCGGAAGGATGTCACTGCGAGAACACGAAGATCTGGCCGTACTGCCTGTCCGGCGCCGGCCTCGGGCTGATGATGCACGATGTGCTTTTTGGCACGAAGCACCACGACGTGTTCGATACGTGGTGGGAGCACGCGCTGAAGAACTATATGGCGTTCACACCGCAGGGTGTGCCGGAATGGGTCGCGCTCTACTACGATCCGATCATCGATCACGTCCAGAGCGGCGGCCCGATGGGCGGCGTGCCGATGGCGCTGTATCTTGCGCCGCAGCGGAGGGATACCGCGTACCGCTTCTATGACTTCGCGGCGAACGCGCTCGGGTTGCGGGCGCCCGAGCGGCAGATACCGGTGCTACCCGATCGCCGCGGCAACGTGCTCGTACACGCGCTCGCGACGGAGTTCGGCGATACGGTCGCGCAGGCGCGGCTCGACGAGCTGGCGGAGCGCGCGCTGGAGCCGACGTGGGACGGCGGCGAGTTCACGTGGGGGTTCGGGCTGAACGAGCCGTTTCCGCGCGGGCAGATGAACGCCACGATGATGGTCGGCGAGGCGGGCGGCGAAGGCGCGTGGTGGCGGCTGTTCAACGAGCCCAACCTGAAGAAGTTCGACCAGCCCACGGTCGTCGGCGTCGACTTCCCCACGCTCGGCATGAGCGAAGCCTGCTACGACGACGCGACACGCACGCTGTCGCTCACCACCGACGTTGGCGACGAGGCGGCGAAGGGCCGAGACACCTGGTTCCGCATACAGAACGTCCGTGACCCGCAGCGCTGCCGCATGACCCGCGACGGATCGGAGTTCACGAACTGGTGGACACTGCCGAACGGCGAGATCCAGATCGCGACGGACATCAACGTCCACGCATTCCGCCTCGTTGAGGAGGCGTAGCCCCAGGTGATGGCGGAGGAGCCTGGCGGCGATTCCCTCAGAGCACATCACGCCACCATGGCGCGATGATCGTTTCTACGGCGGGGACGATCGTCGCAAGATGTTCGGGATGGACGCGCACGTCGAAGTCGAGCTGCCGAAGCGCCATGCGCGCCGCGAGCAGCGCCAATACGTTCGGCGGGCATAGCTGCTTCATCTGGTCGATGATGATGCTTGCGACTTCGGGCGGGATCTGGTCCGGCAGCAGCGCCGACCAGAATGCCAGATTGACAAGGTCGGTGCGCCAATCGCCGGGTCGCGCGAGCTCCCAATCGAACACGCCCGTGATCTCATCGCCGATCGCGAGGTAGTTCCGATGATGGAAGTCGCCGTGCACCACACCGTCTTCGAGCAGCTCGACCTGCGCGCCACGGTCGAGGGTCGACGCCAGCTCGGCGGCCAGCGGCCGGGTCTCGCCGCGTGAGTTGAGCTGGGCGAGGCGCGCGGGGGCGCTTGACACCTCTTCGAGGTGTTGTTCCGAGCTGCGGCGGCCCGCGGCGCCTTCGTGCATCTGCACCAGGTCCAGAAGCCGCCGCCCGTGCGCCTCCGTCATTATGTCGGGCACGTTACCAGGCAGCCGTTCCTGCAACGACCAGCTGGCCTCAAGCTGGACGCCCATGCCGGCATACTGCGGCGCCGGGTACCCAAGCGCGCGCATCCGCTCCGCCATCTCGGCCCCGCGTGCGAAGCGTGGCACCCAGACGGGAGATGGCAGCGCCTTCAGCACCAGTTCACGCCCGCCCGCGTCCTCGACGAGGATCGCACCGAACTCGCCGCCCGCCAGCGGCGCGAGAACACGGAGTCCGAGCGCTGCGGCGACGCGCGGTAGCATCGCATCCATGCGCAGAGTGGGCGTCACGTCAGCCCCGCCACCTCTGCCGCATGCTTAAGGCGCGGCAGCACGACGTCAGCCGTCACGGGCGGCGCCCAGAACACTACCCGGTGCACACCCATCGCCTCTAACGCTTCGATCTGCTCGCTCCGCATCGGCGCGCCGAACACCGTGACCGGGATCGCCGCGCGTCCAGCGGCTTTCGCCATCGACTGTAGCTCGTCGATGCGGTGCTGCAGGCTCTCCGGCGAGCGGAAGCCGCCGATCGGCATCCACTCGTCGCCGTAGTCGACGACGCGCTGCAGCGTGCGCGGGCCGTCGCCACCGATCATGATCGGCGGGTGCGGCTTGCGTACGGGCTTCGGCCACGACCAGATCGGATCG
>CAYWOO010000075.1:0-7639 GCA_964458665.1 uncultured Dehalococcoidia bacterium | reverse complement strand
TGCCCCCGCCCGGACCGCCGCTTCCGCCGCCCCAAAATGTACGTCTGCAACTCCCAGGCCTGCGCCGCCACCGCCGACCCAAACAACGAAGTCTCCACCTTCTGCCCTAACCCCTTCCCGTCGTTCCGCTCGCTGCCCTCTCCCGCCCCACCCCTCGGTGCCCCTTCGTGCCCTTCGTGGTTCCCGTCTTCTCTTTCCATGGAATCTGTGAACTCTGCGGTTCCGACCCCAACGACCCTCTGTGCCTCTGTGCCTCTGTGGTGAACCGAATCCCGCGCGTACAGCGCAGCGATCACCGACATCGCCAAATTCATCGCGCCGATGTAGTCCGCGATCGCCACGCCAGCGGGAAGCGGCCCGCCATCCACCTCGCCCGTCATCGACATCAGTCCCGACCGCGCCTGCGCCGCGATGTCGAACGCCGGGTGCGTCGTCTTCGGCCCCTGCCCACCCCATCCCGACGCGTGCGCGTAGATGATGCCCGGCGCCAGCGCACGCACATCGTCGTACCCGAAACCCAATCGCTCCATCACCCCCGCACGGAAGTTGTGCACCAGCACATCCATCGACGGCAGCAGCTTGCGCACGATCTCGCACCCACCGTCCGTCTTCAAGTTGATCGTCAGGCTGCGCTTCCCGCGGCTGTGCGCGAGGTGATACGCGCTCAGCCGATGCTCGCCATGCATCTGCAACACGCGGCCGAGATCGCCGAACCCCGGCGGTTCCACCTTGATCACGTCCGCCCCCATATCCGCCATCACCAGCGTCGCCTGCGGCCCCTGCTGAAAGATCGTAAAGTCCAGCACCCGCACACCCGAAAGCGGTCCCGCCATCGCATCACCTCCAAAACTCACGCAAAGCGCAGTATAGGCTCCCTCGTGCTGCACGAGGAACGCGAGCATCCGTCGACATTGACGGCGCCGCGCAGAATGGTCAGGCTGGATTGCCAAGCGTAGTTCGAGGAGGAGTGCAGCATGAACGAGTTCAAGCGGGATCTGGCCGAAAACATCAACGCCATGGAGAGCGCACGCGAGTCGCTGCTCGATCAGCTACGGCTGCTCACCGCCGAGGACCTGCGCCGTGGACGTCGCGGCGGCTGGTCGATCCGGGAAGTCCTGCGACACGTGATCGATGCGGAAGTGGCCTACGCCAAAGTACTTGGCTTCCTGCGATCCAGCCCGGTGGAGTTTGCGAACGCCAGCGATGATGACGTGGCGTCCGGTCGTTCGGCCGCGAGCGCACTAGAACGCACCAGAAAGCAGCTCGCGGCCCTGCTCGACGGCGTGGACGAGGCGACATTCTACGAACTGCGGGCCCTGGGCCGCGAACAGTACAGCGTCGTGAGCGTTTTGGAAAACGTCGCGAGCCACGACCACGAGCACCTCGAACAAATCGCGAAGACGCTGAGTGCGGCTGGAACCAACAGCTAGCTCGTGATGCGATAGCCGGCATCGGTCCAGGCGCCGATCCCTCCATCGAGATTCAGAGCCGTCCGGCCCGATCGCTCCAGCAGCGAAACGGCGGTCGCCGCGCGCGCGCCCTGCCCACAGTATGCAACGATCGGATGATCGCTTGGAACGTCATCCATCTGACCAACCAGTTCTCCAAGAGGAATATGGACGGCGTCGGATACGTGGCCAGACGCATACTCATCGGGCTCACGCACATCGAGAGCAGTTGCCCCATTCAGCAAAGCACGCCGTGCCTCGGCTGCGTTGATCAACCCGGCGCTTGCCACCGGCAGCCCGGCATCCTGCCAGGCGCGGAGGTCGCCATCGAGCACGCCAGCAAACCGCTCGTACCCAACAAGCAACGACTCGTCGAGGAGCCGCGCCAACGGCGTATCACCGGCGACGAAGAGCAATCGCGTGTCGGCAGGCACAAGCCAGCCGAGCCACACGGCGAAGACGTCGCGGAACGCGATGCTGATCGAACCCGGAATGTGTGCCGTTGCGTAGGCGTCGATAGGCCGGGCATCGATCACCACGGCGTCGCGCTGCATGTCGTTGAACTCGACCGCCCCGACGGCGCGCGGCGGCTGGATGTCGCGGCGCAGACGCGGACCCGCCTGGTTGAACGCCCGCATTCTGAAGTAGTACGCGGGTGCTGATGGGAACGTCGTCGGGAACCAGCGGGCAAACTCGTCCTCGTTGTCGAACGCCAGGAGCGGGTTGGACGATCGTTCCGCGCCGAGCGTTGAGGTGCGAGGACCTCCGCTGTCGCCAGCCGAGCAGAACGAACCGCCGCCATGCGTCGGATAGAGCCCTGTCACGTCGGGCAACGCGTTGAACACCGTGTTCAGCGTGCGGTATTGCGCACGCGTGAGCGTGTCCGTCACCTCGCGCGAGATGAGGTCGGTGCGCGCGGCCCCACCGACCAGCAGGGAGCCGCCGCTGAACAAGGCCGGGGCATGCGACCCGGCGCGGATCACGTAGCTCATGTGCTCCGGCGTATGCCCTGGCGAGGCGACGCTCTCGATTTCCAGACCGTCGAGCGCCCACCGTTCCGATCCGCGAACGCCGTGATGCGGCAACCGTAGTCCCTCGCCCTCCGGGACGAAGAGCTTGGCTCCGACCGCCGCCGCCAGTTCGTGCGCGCCCGAGACGAAGTCTGCATGAAGGTGCGTCTCGATGACGGACTCGATCCGCCAGTCCCACTGCTCCGCGGCGCGAAGATAGCGCTCAACGCTACGGTCGGGATCGACCAGCACCGCACCGCCGGCGCCGCCAACCAGGTACGAGCTATTGCCGAGCCCCTCATGCACGAAGGGTACGATCTTCATGACAAGACCTCCGCGCGACGTGTTACAGGCGGGGCCGAACGCATCGCGAAGACAGTGATGGCGCCAGAGCCGGCCGTCAGGACGGCGACGCTCTGAATCGCCACGTTGAAGCCGAACGCATCCGCCAGCAGGCCGGCGCCCAACGCCCCGCCGATGGCGCCTGCATCGCGCCAGAAGCGATAGACACCGAGCGCCGTCGCCCGCTCGCCGGGATGGACTGCATCACCCGTAGCGGCCAACAGCGCCGGATACACCATCGCCGTACCGAGCCCAAGCAGCGCCAGCGCCGCCAACCAGAGTCCGAACGCTGTCGATACGCCGACAATCGAGATGGCGACTGCCTGCAACAGCATACCGGCAACGATCAGCGGCTTTCGTCCGGCGATGTCGCTCGCCCAGCCGGTGACAAGCTGTAGGCCGCCCCAGATCAACGGATAGGTGGCCGCTAGCACAGCAACGCGGGTGAGCGACAACCCGTGGCTCGCGAAGAACAACGGGAAGATGCCCCAGGCGAGGCCGTCGTTGAGGTTGTTGACGAAGCCGGCCTGCGAGATGCCCACCACGTGCCGATCCTGCCACGTCCCTCGCGCGAAGCTCCGGCCGAGCGCCGCCGCCGAAGCACCTCCTGCGGTCGCAGCGGATTCGACGGCTACAAAGGGAGCTGTGTCGCGAATGAGGAGCACGCTCAAGGCGAGTCCGCAAGCGGCGAATGCGATCCCGAGGTACCAGGGCTCCGGCCGCAGGCCGTACGCGCTGGCGATGATGCCCGCAGCGAACGCGGCCGCTCCGACAGCCAGGTATCCGGCTGCCTCATTCAGCCCCAATGCGAGGCCCCGGCGGCGGGGACCGACGAGGTCAATCTTCATGTTCACGGTCATCGACCATGCGAGGCCCTGGTTCAGGCCGAGGAGCACGTTGGCTGCGATGATCCATCCCCACGCGGGCGCGACGATGATGACAATCGGCACCGGCAATCCGAACAACCAGCCCGCGATAAGGATGGAACGGCGAGAAAAGCGCTCTGAAAGGCGACCCGCGAAGAGATTGGCGATCGCCTTCGCCAGCCCAAACGTCGCGATGAACGAAACAGCAACCGTCTTCGACGCAACACCGAACTCGTCTCTGGCAAGCACGGGGAGGACGGACCGCTCCAGTCCGACCAAGCCCCCGACGAATGCATTCGTGGCAACCAACAGCGCGAACTGCTGCCAGTTCGCGCTGAGGCCAAGCCTTGGCCCCGTGCCGTCCCGGACGTCGTTCGAATCACCAGCCACCCTTCCTGTCGCTAGCCTCATGCTTCGACGAGGTCGGCGTTCCGGAAGAGCGCCCTGTAGACGTGGGACGGAATGCAAATATGCGAAACCGTGATGAGTGCAGCGACCGCCACCAGCGCACCACCCAGCAAATACCCGGCTGCGTCGTAGTCGCCGGTAAAGAGCCCTCCGGTCGCGAGCAGCCAAACGCTTGCCATCGCGCAAGCAAACCGGCGAGGAGCGCCATTGCGCGGCAGCTCCGGACCGCCCGTGACGTGACGAACGCCGAGGTTGTAGATCAAGTCGAAGGGGTGGAACGTGAGTACCGCTCCCAGCGCCGCGAAGGTCATCAATCCCCAGAGAATGGCCGGCGAAGCAAGCACCGTCCCGATCGCCGCGATGGTCGCGCACAGCGCGGGCGAGAGTCGCAGCCAGACGTGCGTTCGGGCAAGCGTTGCGTCATCGACGCAAGCGTAGCCCTGGATATCGAGTCGATGCCTAAGCGTCGCTGACAAGGCCAACGTTGATCTCCCAAAACTCTACTTCGGCTTCACCCCGGAGAACGTCACTCCACGCGTGTCGAACTCCTTCGCGTCCGATTCGTGCTTCGACCCCGAGAACACATCGGTCTCGCCGCCCCAGCGCACGTCGCCGAACCCGATATGGTCGAGCACCCAGTTCCACTCTGCATACAGCAGAGCACCGGCAATTCAGCCAGACCAGAGGTCGATGTCGTCCTTAGCGTCTTGCGGCACTTCCTTGTGAACGACGATGTCCCCGATTTGGAAGCGACCACCCGGCTTCAACACACGAAAGATCTCGCGCATCGCACCGACCTTGTCTGGCGTGAGGTTGATGACGCCGTTGCTGATCACCACATCGACGCTCGCGTCGTCGACCGGCAGCTCTTCCATGTACCCGTGGCGCACGTCGACGTGCGCCACGCCCAGCGTCGCCGCGCCGGCCTTCGTGCGCTCGCGCATCGCATCCGTCATATCGACGGCGATCACGCGGCCGCTGGCGCCGACCTGCAACGCTGCCTGCAGCGAGTCGAAGCCGGCGCCGCAGCCGATATCAACCACGATCTCGCCAGGGCTGAGTCGCCCCATCGAGAACGGATTGCCCGTGCCGGCAAACGAATCGACGGTCGCCTTCGGCAACCGGTCAACGTCCTGATCCGGATAGCCGAGCATCACCGCCAGCGGTCGTCCGGTATGGAAGTGGAAACCCTTCTCCGGCTCTAGCGCGACATCGGTGTACTTCTCGCTGATCTGCCGTCGGAGCCGCTCGCGATCGACCTTTGCGGCGATTACCTCGACCATCTGTGGCTCCTCTCGGTCATCCACTCATTGCCTGCGCCCCCGACACCGGGCTCATACTCGCCGCCGGGACGCTGTTCAGAGCGAAACGGTGACGCGCAAGAACGTCGCGGGAATGGAACTCATCTTCGGGTCCGAGCTCTCGTTCTTCTGCTGGAACAGAGCTTCCAACTCCTTCTGGAGCTCAGACGATTGGCCGTCCTTTTCCGCCGCGGCGAACGCGTTCATCGTCGGCCCGTAGTACGTGCGGAAGTCCGCGACGAATTCCGCAGGAGAGCCTGGTGACTTGAACGTGTACGTGTCACGAACGCAGGAGATCTTTGCCTCCGGCACACCAGCACGGCCAAAGCGCTCGATGACGTTGCTTTCGACACCCCAGGTCATCGGGCTGATGAACCCCTCCGGTGGCGGCGGCGAGTAGGCGGAGCTGATCTTCAAGATCTGTGCCACCAGCGTCGGGTCGTTCGGGATCCAGTTGCCCATAACGATGCGACCGCCGGGCCGCGTGACGCGCACCATCTCCCTGGCCACGTCGAATGGCTTCGGAGCGAACATGGCGCCGAAGATGCTCACGACGAGGTCGAAGCTCTGGTCCTCGAGGTCGTGCAGGTCGCACGCGTCGCCTTGCTGGAACTTCAAGTTCGTCAGGCCTTGCCCGGCCGCGCGCTTGTTGCCGGCGTCCACGAGGTTCCGCGCGATATCGACGCCCAGGACGTTCGCGCCGAGCTCCGCCTCGGGGATAGCTGTTGTCCCGTCACCGCAGCCGAGGTCGAGGACGCGGAGGCCCTTCGTGATGCCGAGGCTCTTCACGAGCGCCTCGCCGCTCTCCCTCATGCCGCCTGCGATGCGGGTAAAGTCGCCTTTCTCCCATAGGGCCTGGTTCGGATTCGTTGACGTCGTGTCAGTGGTCACAGGATGTATCCCTTCTCTCTTCTACTCGTCACCGGAGCCTAACTACGGTTCGCAGGGCAGCCGATGCCGCACGTCCGTCGCGCGGCTCCTCGCACATTCGAAGAGCGGCCCAGCTCGTGAGCCGGCACATCAGCAACCGTAGGATTGCTGGTCGGCCGCGCTGGCGAAGCGCTTGCGCTTCACGCGCGAACCCCACACTCCGCTGCATCCGGGTAGCTTCTTCGAGCCTGTGCTTGGAACTCTTCTCGACGTAATAGTGCATCTGACTTCTGCGTTCGTCTTGCATGGCGCCGGTCTGGACGGGCGGCTCTACTCGTCGCGGGCGTCTGCCGCGACGCGTGCGCGGACCTCTTCGTCCGTGCGCTTCCATCTCGCCGGGTGGTCGTCGTCGACGTGCTTGCGGGCGAGCCGGAACAACTCCTCGTCGTCGGCTCCCTTGAGCACGTGCCCGCCCGGGCAGTCGATATCGCGTGCCATTTCTCGTGTTCTCCTTTTTGAACCGGGAACTTGCCTACGAAGGCGATCCTACCGGCTTCTGCTCTGTTTGTCAATAGATTTATTGAACTATTGCGAAGATTCCCTGCGAGCCGTACAGTACAGGCATGTCACACCGCCCATTCAAGCAGCGGCTCTACCCGCTCTTCGCCCGGATTGGTCACGCCCTGGCCAGCGACCGCCGGCTTGAGCTGCTCGATCTGCTCGCCCAGTCGCCGCGCCACGTGGAAGCGCTGGCCAACGAGACAGATATGTCGGTCGCAAGTGTCTCGCAGCATCTGCAGGTCCTTCGGAACGCCCACCTCGTCGAGACGGAGCGCGAGGGGACGAAGGTGCGCTACCGGCTGGCGGGCGAGGATGTCCTCAACCTTTGGCTTTCGCTGCGGTCCGTCGCCGAGGGCCGGCTCGCGGAGGTTGCCCAGTTGAAGCGGGACTTCGCGGTGGAAGGCGCCGGCGCCGAGCAAGTGTCGCGGGACGATCTTCAGGCGCAGATCGACCAGGGAAAGATCATGCTGATCGACGTCCGGCCACGCATCGAGTTCGACCACGGCCACCTCCCAGGCGCCGTGTCGATCCCGGTCGAAGAACTGCCTTCGAGACTCGCGACGTTGCCGAAACGACGCCGCATCGTGACCTATTGCCGCGGCGAGTACTGCCTGTTCGCAGACGAAGCCGTGGCCTTGCTTCGCTCCGAAGGCTTCAACGCCGTGCGCCTCGACGGCGGCTGGCCGGAGTGGGTCGGTGAGGGTCGCGCCGTGGCCGAAGGATCCTGACCGACTTCCGTGAATCGCCAGCCGTTCGGCGCGTCAGGGCGTGACGTGTGGCCCTTTCCGGCCGGCCTCTGCCGCCACGATGCTGATGGAGGAGGCCGAGGCGGA
>CAYWOO010000074.1:0-13536 GCA_964458665.1 uncultured Dehalococcoidia bacterium | reverse complement strand
GCTCTTCGTCTTGCCACCGCACAGCCCGAAACTGAACGGGCGCGTGGAGCGCAGTCATCGCACCCATGAAGAGGAGTTCTACCAGTGCTACGCCGGCGGTCTCACGCTTGCCGAGCTGCGGCCGGCTCTGCGCGCATGGGAGACCGTCTACAACACCATCCGCCCGCACCAGGCGCTCGGCTACGCCACCCCGTCGTCGTGGCTGCAAGACCACCAGAAAACAGAAAACGGACGTCAGCCAGATGGCCGTCGCCCGTCTCCCTTTACCCAAGCCAGATTCTGCCAGCACCAACAGCCATCATGTGTAGCGCAGGTACTGAACCAGTACACTTGTTTGCGGGTCACAGATACCGACTATACTGTGGATGCGCTGCGCCCTCGGCGTCAGCCGTGCCGAGGTGGTGGAATAGGCAGACACGCGGTCTTGAGGGGGCCGTGCCCGCAAGGGTGTAGGAGTTCAAATCTCCTCCTCGGCACCAAAACGTAGGTTCGGCCGCGTCCGCCCGAGTTCCGCCGGGCGGATTCGTCTTGAAGCGGCACGCGGACACGGCGACGTAGCCAAGTGGTAAGGCAGGGGTCTGCAAAACCCCCATCACCGGTTCGAATCCGGTCGTCGCCTCCATAGTTTGAATCAGGAACCGGCTCCTCTGAGCCGGTTCCTGCTCTTATGGCCACAACGATGGCCCCTACTCGAACCACGCCCGCGTCAAGGACCTCGCGCGCCAGCGGCTGTTCGAGGCGATGACGAGCCGCGCAGACGCTACGGCCATCATCTCAAAGCCGACACGGTCGAGCAGTTCTTTGGGACGGCCGGCTTGACGCGAAGCAACCGTCCTGAAAGCCAAGCGCCTACAAGTTCAACGAAACGTACGTGCGAACCACAAAGCGATATTGTCCCGCCCGATCGCAGAGTGCCGCTGGCGTTCAGGTATCGCTTTCCGAGGTCTCACCTCCACGCTATTGTGTTGCCTCGTTTCGCGACGGATGGGCTACTTGACGCGGGTTGTCCGCGGAGGATTGACAAGTGAGACGTGATGACATAAGTTTGAGAAGGTCTGGCTGAGGGACTGGCACACGAGCGGCAGCTTCGCTTTACGCCGCGAGTGGCGCGAAGAGACAGTCGGCATTTTCCTGCCGATGGGGTTCGGGTCGGGTTCACGGACTGACGCCGGGTGCGCCGGTCTCAAGGCCTCGCCTACTTGTACCCCGAGAGCCGTCATCGAAGGTTTCCCCGCCGAAGCGCTTGAGTTGGGCGTTCTAAGTAGCTGCGTCCGGTCCGGGCTACGTTCGTTTTGTTGCGTGATCATGGCGGGGGCGCACTGGTATGGCTGACGTTTGTGTAATTGGCGCCGGGTACGTCGGGCTCGTCACCGGCGCCGGACTGGCTGAGCTCGGCCACAACGTCGTCCTGTTGGAGACCGACCCGGTACGACTGGACGCACTCAAGCAACATCAACTTCCAATCCACGAAGCTGGATTGGATGAGCTCGTGGAGCGGTACGCATCGCGCGGGCGCCTCTCGTTTAGCGATTCTTACGCGGACTCGATTCCCCACGCCGAGTTCGTATTTATTGCCGTGAATACCCCGGCCGGCCCCAGCGGTGAAGCGGACACGACGTACGTCGCCGCGGCTGTCGAGTCGCTATTGGAGTATGCGTCATCGAACAAGATCATCGTCACTAAGAGCACCGTGCCCGTCGGCACGGGCGACGTGATCGCCGAAAGGGTCCGCGATACCGGCTTCCAAGGGATCGAAGTCGTTTCGAATCCTGAGTTCCTACGAGAAGGGACGGCGGTTCAGGATTTCCTGAACCCAGATCGCATCGTCGTGGGCGCGGGCTCCAGAAGTGCCGCCGCGCGTGTCGCCGGTCTGTATAGCTCGCTCGACGCGCCGGTAGTGATCTGTAGCCGCCGCTCCGCAGAACTCGCCAAGTACGCGGCGAACGCGCTCCTTGCGACGCGAATCTCGTTTATGAACGAGATGTCGGCAATCTGTGAAGCTGTCGACGCCGACATCGAGCAGGTGGCGCGCGTCGTCGGATTCGATCGCCGCATTGGCTCGACGTATCTGTCGGCCGGACTCGGTTGGGGTGGATCCTGCTTTCCAAAGGACCTTCGCGCGCTGTCTCGCATCGCCACGGAGCACGGCGTCGAGCCGTCGATTCTCGAGGCGACGCTCTCTGTTAATGTACGGCAGCGCGAACGCATCTATCGCCGTCTGTGTGAGGCGATCGGCCCCGTGAACGGCACAACGCCCGCCGTGGCGGTGTTCGGCTTAGCGTTCAAGCCAAATACAGACGACCTTCGTGAATCGCCGGCCATCGACATCATTAAGCGCCTCGTCGCGAGCGGCATCCGTGTCCGTGCGCACGATCCGGTGGCGGTGGCGAACGCGCGCGCTGTCTTGCCAGATGTCGAGTATTGCGACGAGCCCTACGACGCGGTCGCGAATGTTGATGCGGTATTCCTCGCAACCGAATGGGACGAGTACCGGCAGTTGGACTGGGCCCGCATAAGGGAGTTGATGCAAGGCCATGTTGTCGTCGACAGTCGCAATGCCTTGGACGGTGCGCGGTTGGAACAGCTGGGCTTCCGCTATATCTCCGTTGGCCGACGCGGGGGCCATGCCCTGCAGCGCGAGGCATTGGTGCAACTCGAATCGGGTGTCACGGGTGGACTATAGGGAACGCGATGACGCTCATTGAACAGTCGCATTCGGCGACCGCGCCGACAACACCGCGGGCGCGTCCCGGCGTTCGCGGCAAGTTCATCTGGGCTGGCGACGAGAAGGTCTACGTGCGCGGCGTCACGTACGGTACGTTCGCCGTGGACGACAACGGCAACGAGGTCTACGACCCGAATCAAGTCGAAGACGACTTCGCTGCCATGACGTCCGCGGGTATCAATGCCGTGCGAATCTACACGGTGCCGCCGCGGTGGCTGCTCGATCTCGCACATCGGTACCGCCTGCGCGTCATGATCGGCCTGCCGTGGCAACAGCACGTCGCGTTTCTCGACGATGCGCGCGCCAAGCGCGATATCGAACAGCGTGTACGCGAGGGCGTACGCAGTTGCGCGGGGCACCCTGCCGTCCTGTGGTACGCGATCGGCAATGAGATTCCGGCCGCGATCGTACGGTGGCATGGTGCCAAGCGCGTCGAGCGCTTCCTGCACGGCCTGTACCGCATCGCTAAGAAGGAAGACCCCGACGCGCTCGTAACGTACGTCAGCTTCCCCTCGACTGAATATCTCGATCTGCCTTTCCTCGATCTTGTTTGCTTCAACGTGTACCTCGAGTCGCAGGAACGCTTTGAGTCCTATCTCGCGCGCCTCCAGAACATCGCAGGCGAGCGCCCGCTTGTAATGACGGAGATCGGGCTCGACAGCCGGAAGAACGGAGAAGTGGCACAGGCAGATTCGCTGATGTGGCAAATTAGCAGCACCTTCACCTCGGGCTGTGCGGGCGCGTTCGCGTTCGCTTGGACGGACGAGTGGCACCGCGGCGGATTCGAGATCGATGGCTGGGATTTTGGTCTCACAGACCGCGAACGCCGCGCCAAGCCAGCCCTTCATGCGGTCTCGAAGGCGTACGCGGACGCGCCGTTCGCTGACGACATCGAATGGCCGTCCGTATCGGTAGTGGTGTGTTCGTTCAATGGCCAGCGGACGATCGAAGATTGCATGGAAGGCCTTCTGGAATTGGACTATCCGAACTACGAGGTGATCGTCGTCAACGACGGATCGACGGACGCCACTCCTGCAATCGCGAGCGAGTATGGCTTCCGCCTCATTAGCACGGAGAACCGTGGCTTGAGCAATGCTCGCAACACCGGTATGGAGGCAGCCACCGGCGAGATCGTCGCGTACACAGACGACGATGCGCGCCCTGATCCGCACTGGCTGAAGTACGTCGCGTGGGCGTTCATGCACAGTACGCACGTTGGGATCGGTGGTCCCAACATCGCACCGCCGGGCGACGGACACATCGCTGAGTGTGTTGCGAACGCGCCGGGCGGGCCGCTGCACGTGCTCGTCACGGACACGCTCGCCGAACACATTCCCGGCTGCAATATGGCATTTCGGAAGAGTGCGCTACAGGCAATCCGGGGGTTTGACCCGCGATACCGAGCGGCCGGCGATGACGTCGATCTCTGTTGGCGCCTGCAGGAGCAGGGCGGCACGATCGGCTTTCACGCCGGTGCGATGGTGTGGCACCACCGCCGCAACTCGTTCCGAATGTACTGGAAACAGCAGCAGGGCTACGGAAAGGCGGAGGCCTTACTCGAAGCGAAATGGCCCGAGCGCTATAACGCAGCCGGCCATGCGACATGGGCCGGCCGCATCTACGGCCGCGGCCTGACGCAGGCGCTGGGGCGGCGGCTTGGCCGCATGTACCAGGGCGGCGCCGGCAGTGCATTGTTCCAATCCGTCTATCAACCCGCCGACGGCGTACTCAAGTCGCTACCGCTGATGCCCGAGTGGTATTTCGCGATCGTGCTGTTGGCGGCGTTGACGTCGCTCGGCGCACTCTGGACGCCGCTGTTCCTCGCGGCGCCGCTGCTCGCGGC
The DNA here is from genome assembly GCA_964458665.1 of uncultured Dehalococcoidia bacterium. GTDB lineage: Bacteria > Chloroflexota > Dehalococcoidia > DSTF01 > JACRBR01 > JANXYW01. The sequence goes on along the minus strand of CAYWOO010000074.1, from coordinate 8,968 downwards.
AGCAGTCGTCGCGCCGGCTGCGCAGGCCGTCAAGAGCGCAGCCGCGGCAACATTTCCGACCCGAGGCCGATCTCGGTTGACGTTGTTTCGACTGCATACGCTGACGGCGATCATGCATCTCGCGCAGCCGCTTGCCCGGCTGCGCGGCCGGATCCGGTGGGGGCTGACGCTGTGGCGATCGCGGGGCCGCCAGGGCGTCGCCTGGCCGCTGCCAACCACGACCACGATTTGGAGTGAGCAATGGCGCTCTGGTGAAGACCGCATCGCGGCGGTGGCGTTTCACATGCGTTCCGGCAGCGCTCCCGCCATATTCGGCGGCGGCTACGACGGATCGGATCTCGAGTGCCGCGGCGGACTCTTCGGTGTAGCCCGCGCGAGGCTCGCCGTCGAGGAACACGGCGCTGGTCGTCAACTCATACGAGTGCGCACATGGGTTCGCTTCTCCTTCGGCGGTCTCCTCTCGTTCGCCGCCCTCGCCGCGCCCGCGTTAGCTGCGGCCTCGTCCGGTGCGACGACCGCGGCCATCATCCTCGGCTGTTGCGCTGGGCTGCTCGGAGCGCGCGTGCTGTACGAGGCATCAGCGGCTACGGCTTCGATCCGGCATTCCGTTGACGCGACGGCGGGAGGCTCGGCGCAATGAAGCCCACGCGAGGACACAAGAGGGACACGGCCGCTCGCGGGGGCGCGAACGACCGTGGCGATTTCGAACTGTATCGCCGCTTGCTGGTGGAGGCTCGACCGTATTGGCTCCACATCCTTGTGATCTTCGGCATCAGCCTGATATCCACGCCCCTGGCTCTCATCACGCCATTGCCGCTGAAAATCGCGGTCGACAGCGTGATCGGCTCGGATCCGGTGCCCGACTTTATCGATGCTGTGCTGCCTGCGTTCGTGACGCGGAGCGACACCTCCGTGCTGGTGTTTGCGGCCGTTCTGCTCGTCAGCGTCGCGCTGTCCCGCCAGTTACAGGAGCTGATGAGCCGGATGCTGAGCGCGTACACCGGCGAGAAGCTGGTGCTCGGCTTTCGCGAGCGGCTGTTCCGTCATGTGCAGAGGCTCTCGCTGTCCTACCACGACATGAAGGGCACGACGGACTCGACGTATCGCATCCAGTACGACGCCCCGGCGGTGCAACATGTTGCGGTCGATGGTGTCATTCCACTATTGACGTCGGCGGTGACGTTCAGCGCGATGCTGTACATCATCTTTCGGCTGAGCTGGCAGCTCTCGCTCGTGGCGCTCGCCATCTCGCCGGTGCTGTTCCTGCTTGCGCGATCGTACTCGCCCCAACTCAGGCGCCGGTGGGGCGAAGTCAAGGAGCTAGAGAGCTCGGCGCTTTCGGTCGTGCAGGAAGTGCTGACAGCGATGCGCGTGGTGAAGGCGTTCAGCCAGGAAGACCGCGAGGCAGCTCGCTTCGTGAGCCATTCGCAGCATAGCCTGCGGGCGCGCCTAGGGCTGGTCTTCGCTGAGGGTGGGTTCGGGATGATCGTCGGGCTGACGACGGCTGCCGGCTCTGCGGCGGCATTGTTCATCGGCGTGCGTCTCGTGCAGACGGGCACATTGACTCTGGGCGAGTTGCTGCTGGTGACGGGCTACATGAGCCAGCTGTACGAGCCGCTGAAGCAGGTCAGCACGAAGGCAGTCGACATCCAGAACTCTCTCGCGAGCGCGGAGAGGGCCTTCGGCTTGCTCGACGAAGCCCCTGACGTGGAGGACCCCAGCAACGGACGTTCGGTCGCTCGAGCCGTCGGCGAGATCGAGTTCGACCACGTCTCGTTCGCGTACGGGGACGAACGCCGCTACGCCGTCGACGACGTGTCGTTCAGTATCGAGCCGGGGACCCGTCTTGGCATCGCCGGCGCGACGGGCGGCGGGAAGACGACGCTCGTCAGCCTTCTCACACGGTTTTACGACCCCTCGGTGGGGATCATCCGTCTCGATGGCGATGACTTACGGCAGTACAAGCTGGCGGACCTGCGCAATCAATTCGCGATCGTACTGCAGGAGCCCGTGCTGTTCTCGACAAGCATCGGGGAGAACATCGCCTACGCGAAGCTCAACGCCTCGACGGATCAGATTATCGCTGCGGCAACGGCGGCGAACGCACACGACTTCATCACGCGCCTGCCGGAAGGCTACGACACGCTCGTAGGCGAGCGCGGGATGCGCTTGTCCGGTGGCGAGCGTCAACGGATCTCGCTGGCGCGCGCGTTTCTGAAGGACGCGCCGATACTGATTCTCGACGAACCGACAAGCTCAGTGGATATGCATACCGAGGCGGCGATAATGGAGTCGATGGAACGCCTGATGTCGGGGCGCACAACGATCATGATCGCGCACCGCCTCAGCACGCTCGAGCACTGCGACAGGACGATTCGAATCGACCATGGACGCGTGGTCACCGAGACGCCCGATCCCGGCCTGGTCAGCGGCGCGAAGCAGCGGGCGGACGGCGGCGTGGCGGAGGTACGGCGTTGACCATAACAACGACCGCCACAGATATCTCGACCCATCCAGCCGCCCGTGCCTGGGCGCCGCTGCGCGAGGCGACGCGCCCGATAGAGGTGGAGTCGATCAAGGAGAAGACAACAGGAAAGCTGCGGAAGCACGCTTTCCGCATGCGGCAGACGATCGAAGCTCTCGGATGGAGCAGCGACGGCGAGGTGAGAACATGAGGGGCGTGGCGACGCCGTCTGTAGCAGCACCGACATGGGAGGTGGGACGACGGCAGCGCCGCGTCCTCCGATCGCGGTTTCCATCGGCAGATGTCCTGATGGCGAGCCTCAGCCGCATACTGCCTGAGAGCTTTGGTTCCGGATCCCGCCTGGTCGCGCTGGAGCGCCAGCCGAACGAATACCAAAGCACGTTCCTGAGCGAGGTCGTGACATGTCGCTTCAAGGACGGCCAAGCGTGCCGGGTGCTCGTGAAGTACGGGCTCACGGACTATGTGAGCGGCCACGGCCATCGCGGCGGCGTGGCGCGCGAGGCGCTGGCGTACCGTCGTGTCCTCAACCCGCTCGGATATCGACCGCGCTGTTACGGAACGTACGAAAACGGCAGCGGTGAGAGCTGGCTGGTCCTCGAATTCATCGAGGGCGTAACCCGCATCGCATGGGCGGAAGAGGGCATCCCCGTGTTGGCGCTAGCGGCGCGTTGGAGCGGCGGTTTCCACGCAGCCACGGCGCCCGCCGTGGCGCGCAGCGCCACCTCCATATTGAGTACGTACGACGGATCCTACTACGCGGGGTGGTGCGAGAGGACGTCGGGTTTCGCCGAGGGATGGCACAACGAGTTTCCGTGGCTCCAGACGCTCTGCGAGCGCTTCTCGGACGTGGCGGGCGTGGTGCTTTCGGGGCAGAACGTTGTTGTCCACGGCGAGTACGGTCCGAAAAACGTCCTTTGCCGCGAGCGGGAGATGTTCCCCGTGGACTGGGAGTCCGCCGCCATCGGAGCAGGCGAGGTCGACCTGGCGGGCCTCACCGACGGGTGGCCCGCGGATCTCGTCGACGATGCCGTCACGGAGTACGCGAACGCGCGCTGGCCGAACGGGCGCCCGGCCACCTTCGAGACCCGGCTGCTGGCCGCGCGAATCTACTGGAACCTGCGCTGGCTCGGGGATCGTCCTGATTGGATAGCGCGGGAGAGATACCGTGCGCGCTGCGAGCAGCTGTACGACTACGGCAGACGTTTGGAGGTGATCTGAGCGTGAGTGATCGAGCGAATCGGAGGCGTGGCGTCGTGTTCACCACGGCTGATGACGCCGTCGGCGCGATCGAGGCGGCTGCGGGCGACTACGCTCGGCGCGCCATAAAGGCGCCAGAGGTGGTGCGCATGTACATCGCGGCAGGGCGCGTACTTGATGACGTAATGCTAGCGATGGGGCGGTAGCGATGGCTGTCAATCGATCCAGGTTGCGTGTGATCGTGACGGGATTAATCGCGCAATACCCGCTCGGCGGAGTGACGTGGGACTACATCCAGTACGTGGCCGGGCTCGCTCGCCTGGGACACGATGTCTATTACGTGGAAGACACGGGCCAGTGGCCGTATAACCCCGCTGAGCGTGGGCTCCGGAACGACTGCACGTTTAACGTCGCGTACCTCGCCAGCGTGATGGAGCGATTCCGCCTGGGCGATCGCTGGGCCTATCGCTCTCCCTGGCAGTCGCAGTGGTTTGGCCTTTCGGACCGAGAGCGAAGCGATGTGCTCGCATCGGCGGACCTCATCATCAACGTCTCGGGTACGCTCGCGCGACCGGAGGAGTACCGTCACGCCGGTCGTCTGGTGTATATCGACAGCGACCCGGTCTTCACGCAAGTGAAGATCGCGCGCGGCCAGCACGACCTGCGCCAGATGGTCGACGCCCATGACGTGCACTTTAGTTTCGGAGAATGCCTGGGGGCGAACGTGCCGACAACCGGCCACGCTTGGCTTCCAACACGGCAACCGATCTTGCTTGACGAATGGCGCAGCGCGACACCACCTACAGGAGACGCGTTCACCACCGTCATGAACTGGACCAGCTACAACGAAGTGACGCATGAGGGCCGGACGTACGGGCAGAAGGACATCGAGTTCCGGCGATTCTTGGAACTACCGTCGGCCGTCGCCCCTCACGTACTCGAGATCGCGCTCAGCGACGGCCGCACGCGCCACGCGCCGCGCGAGTTGCTGGCGCACCACGGATGGCGCATCGTCGATCCCGGCGAGGTGTGCCCGGACGTAGACAGCTACCGCGCGTACATCCAATCGTCGCCCGCCGAATGGAGCGTGGCGAAGAACGGGTACGTCGCCGGGCAGGCGGGTTGGTTTAGCTGCCGCTCGGCATGCTACTTGGCCGCGGGCCGGCCCGTCGTCGTGCAGGACACGGGCTTCACGCGCTTGCTTCCTTCTGGCGATGGCATCGTGCCCTTCTCGTCGTTCGACGAAGCGGCGACAGCCGTGAGTGATGTGCGGGCCCGCTATCGCCATCACGCCGAGGCCGCACGCGGAATCGCCGAAACCTGGTTCGACTCCCGCATCGTGCTCGGGTCGTTGGTCGAACGCGCGTTCGCCGGCACGCCCGCCGCAGTGCAGGGGGTGACCCGTTGAGAGCATTCGTCGCGGACTGGTTCAACTTCGAGCAGATGGGCACCACGGCTGGCGATGCAAGGCGCGCACGAGACGCCGGCGAAAACCTGGAGGCGCATGCGGTGCAGGGGAGGTTCTTGCGTGAGCTCGATGTCTAATGGGCGCGGCGAGGCGCTGCGCATTATCGTCCTGGGCTACCTCGTGCGCGGTCCGATCGGCGGACTGGCCTGGCACCACCTGCAGTACGCGGTCGGCCTCGCCGAGCTGGGACACGACGTCTGGTTCATCGAGGACAGCGGGGATGATTCGTGGGCGTGCTACGACCCGGTGAGCGGCATGACAGGCCCGGATCCGACGTATGGTCTGCGATTCGCAGCCGAGGCGCTCACTATTCTCGGCCTTGGCGATCGGTGGGCGTACCACGATGCACTTGGCGGCGGGTGGCACGGCCCCGCCGCGGCCCGTGCCGTCCATGCTTGCCGAGAGGCCGACCTCGTGTTGAACCTGTCTGGTGCCAACGTCCTGCGGCCGTGGCTCCTGGACGCGCGTGTGCGGGTTCTGGTCGATACGGATCCCGCGTTCACACAGCTCCAGCATCTCTCCGACGGTCGGCGCCGGGAGCACGCGCTGCTCCACAACGCCTTCTTCACGTTTGGCGAGAACATCGGCAGGGGAGCAGCGGTCCCGGACGACGGCCTGCCGTGGCAGCCGACGCGGCAACCGATCGTGCTGGAGAAGTGGCGTCCGACGCCCGGCCCCGCGAACGGAGCGTTCACGACCGTGATGCAGTGGGAGAGCTATGCCCCGATCGACTATGGGGGCCGGCGCTATGGCATGAAGTCGGAGTCGTTCCCGCCCTACGCCGACCTACCGTCGCGAACGGCGGAGACGCTGGAGTTGGCGCTAGGAAGCAGTTCGGCCCCGAGGGCCGAGCTGCGTGCGAAGGGCTGGAAGGTGCGTGACCCGCTCCGGCTGACGAAGGATCCTTGGACGTATCAGCGCTACATCCGCCGCTCGAAGGGCGAGTTCAGTATCGCAAAACACGGATACGTCACCGGGCGCACCGGGTGGTTCAGCGAACGGAGCGCCGCGTACCTCGCGAGCGGACGTCCCGTAGTGGTGCAGGAGACCGGATTCAGCGAATGGATGGATGCAGGACTAGGCGTAGTCCCGTTTACGTCGGCAGACGAGGCGGCGAGAGGGCTGCAAGACGTGAGCAAGCGGTACGAGACGCACTGCCGAGCGGCGCGCGACTTGTGCGAAGCGTATTTCGACGCGCGGAAAGTCCTTCCGGCGCTCATCGATGCCGCGATGCAGACGCAGCTGAGCGGAGTGGCGGCAAGCCATGAGGCGGTGTGATCACGCACTCCGCGCGCCAGTGCCGCGCGGCGCGTGAGATCGCGGAATGTAGTTCGACGCAGGCACGGTGGCGGCACTCGTCGAGAAGGCGATGCAGACAACGGTAGCGAATACAGCCATGGAGCTGGAGGGGGCGAGGACGTGAGTGTACTTGTAGCAGGCGGCGCCGGATTTATCGGATCGCATTTGTGTGAGCGCTTGCTTCGCGATGGCGCAGACGTCATCTGCATCGACAATTTCGTCACGGGCAGGCCCGCCAACATCGCCCACCTTGCCGGGTCGCGGCGGTTCACATCGATGGAAGCCGACATTATCGAACCGCTCCCCGAGTTACCGGCCGTATCGCGAATCTACCATCTCGCGAGTCCCGCCAGCCCTCCCGGATACCAGCGATTCCCGCTCGAGACGCTGCGCGTGAATAGTGAGGGTTCAAGGCGCCTGCTGGAGCTGGCTGCCGCGCAGGATGCGCGCTTGCTCTACGCCAGCACGTCGGAGGTGTACGGGGATCCCCTGGAGCATCCGCAGCGGGAGGAGTACCGCGGGAATGTCAGCACGACAGGCCCACGATCGATGTATGACGAGGCGAAGCGCTACGGCGAAGCGATCGCCACATCGTATCGGCGCGATCGCGGCGTCGATACGCGCATCGTGCGCATCTTCAATACGTACGGTCCGCATTCCGATCCCGAAGACGGCCGCCTTATCCCCAACTTCATGACGCAGGCACTGCGAGGCGAGCCCATGACCATCTACGCGGGAGGCGAACAAACCCGATCGCTTTGCTACGTCTCGGATCTGGTGGAGGGGCTCGTGTTGATGATGGAGTCCGACGAGGTGGCAGGGAACGTCGTGAACCTCGGCAACCCGGAGGAGCACACGATTCGCGAATTCGCGAAGATCATCCGCGATCTCACGGGGTCTCGCTCTCCATTCCAGTTCACCGAGGCCGCCGTCGGGGACGACCCCCAACGGCGGTGTCCCGACATCGGCCGGGCGCGCGCACTTCTCGGCTGGGAGCCGAAGGTGCCGCTGGAGGAAGGTCTGCGGCGCACGATCGCGTATTTTCGGAGAGAACTGTCGCTCGCAGGCGAGATCGAGGCGTCGGGCGCGTTGTCCGTCGCCCAGCCGATTCCGGCGAGGGGGAGCTAATGCGAATTCTGGTAACTGGCGGCGCCGGGTTCATAGGTAGCCATCTTGTCGACACACTCATCGAACGCGGCAACGAGGTCGTGGTTCTCGACAACTTCAAGCGCGGCCGTATCGAACACATCGAGCGTCACCTGGGTTCGGACGCGATGACGCTCATCGAGGGCGACGTCCGCGACGAGGAGGCGGTTGCGCGCGCGATGCGCGCCGCCGATCTGGTGTTTCACCTTGCGGCGCAGTCGAACGTGATGGGCGCCGTCAAGGATATGGATTATTCGTTCACGACCAACGTCATCGGCACGTTCAACGTACTGAAGGCTGCGGCCTCCGCCGGCGCCCGGCGTTTCGTGTTCGCATCGTCGCGCGAGGTGTACGGAGACGCAGATCCAATCCCGGTCCGTGAGGACGCCCCTCTCACAGCAAAGAATCCCTACGGCGCCAGCAAGATCGCTGGCGAAGCCTACTGCCGCGCCTGGCAGGTCGCCACCGAACTTAATTGCATGATCTTGCGGTTCGGCAACGTCTATGGATCACGCGACCGCGATCGAGTCGTTCCAACCTGGCTCAGCCGCGCGGCGGAAGGCAGTGATCTCGAAGTATATGGAGGCCGACAGATCCTCGACCTCATCCCCGTGACGCACGCTGTTGACGCACTACTGGCTGCCGCGACATGTCGTAACGATGGCCCCGTCAATGTCGCGAGCGGCGACGGCACGCCGATTCTCGATCTGGGGAGGAGGATCCTCGCGATGATGCCAGCCGGCAGCGAACTCCGCATCCTCCCCGCGCGCGATATAGAGGTCGTGCGGTTCATCGCCGATATCACTCGGATGCGGATCGTGCTTGGCATAGAGCCGCCTTCCGATCCGCTGCGTGCCCTCGACACGATGGTAGAGGCAGTCAGCGTGACCGCTTGAGGCACTGCACGATGAACCTGGCCGTGTCGCAACCTACGCGCCCGTCGCGACGCCGCTCGGCTTCACGCCGATCGATGAAGCGCACGTCGATGTCAACGGGGTGATGTTCTACACGGCGATGCTCGATTTCGGAAAAGACAGCGTCGATAGCTGGCTTCACGGGCTGATCGGAGCGGAGCTCGGGTCTCATCCCAAACGACCATCGACCGCGGCCGCCGTCCAGACCGTGTAAAGCCGGGCAACGGGGCGCGACTTCCTGCAGCAGGGCCTGGCCCGGATGCCGTTTCCCGTGAAGGCCGTCCAGATCGATGGAGGCAGTGAGTTCAAAGCGGAGTCTGAAGAGGCGTGTGCGGCGCTCGCAGTCCCGCTCTTCGTCTTGCCACCGCACAGCCCGAAACTGAACGGGCGCGTGGAGCGCAGTCATCGCACCCATGAAGAGGAGTTCTACCAGTGCTACGCCGGCGGTCTCACGCTTGC
>CAYWOO010000073.1:0-11489 GCA_964458665.1 uncultured Dehalococcoidia bacterium | reverse complement strand
CCAGACCGTGAGCGAAGCGCGGGAAGGGCGTGCAGATGTGCTTCTCCTGCCGCAGCACCGGATCCGTCAGCCCCAACTCCAGAAAGCCGCGCACCCACTCCGTGAACTCGCCGGCCTTCTCTTTCGGAATCCCCAGCATGCTGGCGATGACGCGCGACGGGATCTGCTGCGCATAGTCGGCGGCGCCGTCCGCGCGCCCGTTCTTGATGAATCCATCGACGAGTTCGGCGCACAGTTCGCGCGTCTCCTGCTCGTACTTCGAGACCGACGTCACCGAGAACGGGGGCAACAATAGCTTGCGCGCCCACGTGTGCACCGGCGGGTCGGACGTAATCGGCGGCGCACCAACGTTGTACTGCGCCAGGTCTTCCTCGGTCGGCTCTTCGTAGACGGCGCCCTCGGGCGGCGCTTCGAAGTCCGTCACAAGCACATTGCGCGACGAGAAGTTCGTGATGTCCCGCGCGATGTTGAAGAGGTCCTCGTACCGCGTCGGCATAAACGAGCCGCCCCACCGCTCTGTGTGCGCCACCGGGCACTTGCCGCGGATCTCGTCCCACACCGGAAACGGGTTCTTCTTGTACGACGGGTCGAAGATGTCGTAGTCGGTCGTCCAGTCCTTAACCTCGGCCATGGAGTACGTCCTTTTGCAATGGCCCCAATACGGGCTGCGGGATCGTTTACTTAGTGAACGCTAGATTATAGCAATCGCTAGATTACTGCAATAGCGACTGTTTGGAAAGTAGGAACTACCTCCGATTTCCTCAGATCGCCGGTTCACGTCAACTAGCCGCAGGATTGCCGCGAATCGAAGCGTCAGAAGTGAGGTTCACCACCCGTAGCGCGGGCTTTTCAGCCCGCGCGGCACTCAGTCAGCAAAACGGCCTCATCCGAGACGCGAAGCGTGGAGCGCGGCCGCCCAAGCCGTATGTGCGGCAGAGCCGGACCGACGCATGCCGACTGCCCCTTTCCAGGCTCCCGGTCGCGTGCGCGCCCGAAGCTGCCCCAAAGGTGGCACAGCCGGCCCGGGCTGTGAGTCTCCGAACGAGGATAACGCGCCGTTTTCGAGGCCGCCCTGCTCCGTTCAGCCTCCTCTCCGCCGGGCGGCGAGAACCAGCGCGCAGCGCGGAGGTGAGGTCTCCCAAACCAGCCCTCCCGAAACGCTCCCTCTCCACAGTGTGGAGAGGGGTGGCCGAAGGCCGGGGTGAGGCATCAGGGCATACCCCGCTTGCCGCGTCCGCCCGCCGATCACCTATAATGCCGCCTACATACAAAACGCTGCGATCCGGAGCAGTAAGCGCGTAACTAGAGAGCCGGCGGCGGTGCAAGCCGGCAACGAAGGCGCTGAACTCGCCGGTGAGCGGAGGCGGTGAAGCCGCAAGGCCAAGCCGCCGCCGGGTACGCCCGTTACAGCGAACGAAGGTGCTCGCCATCGGCGAGAACCAGGGTGGTACCGCGGAGAGGCTCTTCGTCCCTGTTGAGGACGGAGGGCTCTTTTGTTTGCGGAAACGGACGCACCAGTGAGGCACGGCTGACCATGGTCGACATGCAGACGCAGTGGGAGATCGTCGGGCGAATCTTGCTTGCCGCCATCCTCGGCGGCCTCATCGGTCTCGAGCGCGAGTATCGCGGCTATCCGGCGGGCGTGCGCACGTTGGCGCTGGTATGCATGGGGTCGGCGCTCTTCGCCGATACCTCCGGCCTGTACGGCGGCGATGCTGCGCGGATTACCGCGCAGATCGTCACTGGCATCGGCTTCCTGGGTGCCGGTCTCATCTTTCGCGAGGGCGACACGGTCAAGGGCGTGACGACGGCGGCGACGATCTGGACGGTGGCGGCGGTAGGTATCGCGATTGGCGCGCAGGCGTACATCGTTGCGTCGTTCGCGTCGCTCTTCTCGATCATCCTGCTGGAATTGAGTCCCGTGACGAAGAACATCCATCCGGGGAACGGCCAGCGGGACGAAGATCTGCAACACCACCATGGCGACCCCGAAGACGACGCCCGCGAGCACGACTGACCCCGCCCCCGGAGAGGTGACACCATGACGAACGAAACGCCGACACGACCGCGCACCGACCAGGCAAACCGGTACGCCCTGCGCGAGATCGAGCCGAAGTGGCAAGCGCGCTGGGAGGCGGACGAGCTGTATCGCACGCCCGACGACGACCCGCGACCGAAGTGGTACGCCCTCACGATGCTGCCGTACACATCGGGCGACCTGCACGTCGGCCACTGGTACGCCATGGCGCCGTCCGACGCGAACGCGCGCTTCAAGCGCATGAACGGCTACAACGTGCTCTTCCCCATGGGCTTCGATGCCTTCGGACTGCCCGCCGAGAACGCCGCCATCAAGAACGGCCGCCACCCGTCCGAGTGGACGTTCGCGAACGTCGAACGCATGCGCGGCCAGCTCAAGTCGATGGGCGCGATGTTCGACTGGAGCCGCGAAGTCATCACGGCGTCGCCGGACTACTACAAGTGGTCACAGTGGTGGTTCCTCCAGCTCTTGAAGCACGATCTCGCGTACAAGAAGCGGGCGGCGGTCTGGTGGTGCCCGAAGGATCAGACCGTGCTGGCGAACGAGCAGGTCGTCGATGGCAAGTGCGAGCGCTGCGACACCGTCGTCGCCAAACGCGATCTGGAGCAGTGGTTCTTCCGCAACACCCGCTACGCCGAAGAGCTGCTCGATTTCTCGCACCTGCAGTGGACCGAGCAGATCGCGGCTATGCAGCGCAACTGGATCGGCAAAAGCGATGGCGCGGAGCTGCGTTTTGGCCTCGACGCGCCCGGCGTCGATACGCAGGAGATCCGCGTCTTCACGACGCGCCCCGACACCGTGTACGGCGTCACGTTCTTCGTGCTCGCGCCGGAGCACCCGCTCGTCGAGCAGCTCACGACGCCCGAACAGCGCGATGCCGTGCGCGCCTACGTCGATGCGGCGCGCCGCGAAAGCGACATCGAGCGCATGTCGACGGAGCGCGAGAAGACCGGCGTCTTCACGGGCGCCTACGTCACGAATCTCTTCAACGGCGAGAAGGTGCCCATCTGGACGGCCGACTACGTGCTTTCCACGTACGGCACCGGCGCCGTCATGGGCGTGCCAGCGCACGACCAGCGCGATTTCGAGTTCGCGAAGAAGTACGGCCTGAACATCGTCCCCGTCTTCCAACACCCCGACTGGGACGGCGGCGAACTGACGGCCGCGCTCGGCCACGGCGGCCCGATGATCAACTCCGGCCCGTTCGATGGCACGCCGGACGAAGACGCCATCGCAGCCGTCGTGAAGTTCGCCGAAGAGCACGGCTACGGCCGCGGAACCGTCAACTACCGCCTGCGCGATTGGCTGATCTCCCGCCAGCGGATGTGGGGAGCGCCCATCCCGATCATCTACTGCGACACGCACGGCGCGGTGCCCGTGCCCGAGGCCGACCTGCCCGTGCTGCTGCCGGCCGATGCGGAGTTCCGCCCCACGGGCGAGTCGCCGCTGACGTATCACGAAGGCTTCCTGCACGTGAAGTGTCCCGTCTGTGGTGAGCCGAGTCGCCGCGAGACCGACACGCTCGATACGTTCATGTGCTCGTCGTGGTACCAGATGCGCTACATCGATCCGCACAACGACGAGCGCCCGTTCAGCCGCGAGATGGCGAAGAAGTGGCTGCCCGTCGACCAATACACCGGCGGCGCCGAGCATGCCGTCATGCACCTGCTCTACACGCGCTTCTTCACGAAGGCCGCGCGCGACATGGGCATCCTCGATATCGATGAGCCGATGGTGCGCCTTTTTAACCAGGGCCAGATCCTCGGCCCCGACGGCCAGCGTATGAGCAAGTCACGCGGCAACACGATCGCGCCCGACGGCGAGGTGGAGAAGTGGGGAGCGGATACCTTCCGCGCCTACCTGATGTTCCTCGGCCCCTGGGACGGCGGCGGCCCGTACGATGCCAGCGGCATCAGCGGTGTCTACCGCTGGCTCAGCCGCGTCTGGAACGTCGTCACAGGCGACATGCGCACCGGCGCGCATCCCGACGCGTCCGAAACGCGCGAGCTGCGCCGCTGGACGCACAAAACGATCGCCAAGGTGACGGATGACCTCGCGAACTTCCACTTCAACACGATGCTCGCCGCCCTCATGGAGTTCACGAATCACATGACGCGCCTCCGCGAATCCGGCGCGGAAGTCGACGCTGCCGCCTGGCGTGAAGCGCAGCAGTCGATGGCGCTGATCCTCGCCCCCAGCGTCCCGCACATCGCCGAAGAGCTGTGGGAGCGCCTCGGCAACCCATACAGCGTCCACACCCAAACATGGCCGTCCTTCGACGCAGCCCTGGCAGCCGACGACGCCGTAGAAATCGCCGTCCAGGTGAACGGCAAACTCCGCGACCGACTTACGCTCCCGGTCGACGCACCAGAGGACGCCGCCCGCGCCCAAGCGATGGCCAGCGCATCAGTAGCGCAGCACGTCGAAGGCAAGCAGATCGTCCGCGTCATCTACGTCCCGAACCGCCTGCTGAACTTCGTCGTGAAGGGCTAGCGAAACCACAGCTCACCTGCCGAACAGCCGAGCAAGCCGAACACCCGAAACGCTCCCCTCTCCCCTAGTGGGAGAGGGTGGCGCGAAGCGCCGGGTGAGGGGGCCGTGATCGCGCAAGGCATGCTGTATTAAACGCTCGTGTCTCCTAGCGCTGACTTTAACCGGCGCACGCGCAGCTCCCGAAGATCAAAACCAGCTGCTCCAAGCACCACCCTCTCCCCCAGTGGGAGAGGGTGGTCTGCCGAGGGCATGGCGAGCGCCCACGTCGCCCACGCGTAGCCCGCCCGTCGCCCACCCGTCCGGTACACCAGCTTCATGGAGCGCAGAATGCGATCGTCCGGACGGCGCCGGGGCGGTTTAGATGAGCCCTTGCCCTGCTGTCGGCCGCCTGATGCATTCGCACCGAAGCGGCGCCGTCCGGTTTCTCATGTCGCGTGATGCGGCAACGCGAGGGCTGAATGCCCGCGCTCCGGGTGCGGAGGAGGTAGCGTCAGATCAGCTGCGCTTCGCCAGAATCGCCACCACCCGGTCGAGGATGCGGTGACCGACTTCGTACTTCGACAGCAGCGGCAGCTCGTCGATCGTGCCGTCGGCGCCGATCAGCGTCACGCGGTTCGTGTCGTGTCCGAAGCCGGCCTGCGGCGCGGTCACGTCGTTGGCGGCGATCAGGTCGAGGCCCTTCTTCGCGATCTTGCTGCCCGCGTTCGCCGTCACCTGCTCCGTCTCGGCCGCAAACCCCACCTTCACGAAGCCACCTTTCAGCCCGGCGATGATGTCTTCGTTCGGCACCAGTTCAACGTTCAATGATGCGCCCGTGCGCTTGATCTTCTGATCGGGGACCGTTGCCGGACGGAAGTCGGCTGGCGCCGCAGCCATGATCAGCGCGTCGCAGCCGTGCGTCGCATGGCCGATCGCCGACGCCATGTCGTCCGTCGTCCGCACATCGATGCGCGACACGCCGTACGGCGTCGCCAGCGCCACCGGCCCGCACACCAGCGTCACCTGCGCCCCGCGGTCGCGCGCCGCCTCGGCGATGGCGAACCCCATCTTGCCCGACGATCGATTCCCGATAAACCGCACCGGATCGAGCGGCTCGTGCGTCCCGCCCGCGCTCACCACGATGCGTCGGCCGGCAAGGTCGCCGCGCGCGCCCAACGCTTGCCGCACCGCACCCATGGTCGCCTCGGTCTCCACCAACCGCCCGAGCCCCATATGCCCGCTCGCCAGCCGCCCCTCCGCGGGCCCCACGAAGGACACACCGCGTTCGCACAGCAACGCGACGTTCGCCTGCGTGGCGGCGTGCGCCCACATCTGCGCGTCCATCGCCGGCGCAACCAGCACTGGCGCCGTGGTCGCGAGCGCCGTCAGCGCCAGCATGTTGTCCGCCAGACCGTGCGCCAGGCGCGCGATCGTCGTCGCGCTCGCCGGCGCGATCAGCATCGCCGAAGCGGCGCGCGCCAGTGCGACGTGCTCCTCCGCCAGCGGCGACTGCGGGTCGAACATGTCGGTGAACACCAGACGGCCGATGAGACCGCGGAAGGTCAGCGGCGAGACGAACTTCTGCGCCGAGTCCGTCAGGACAACATCGACTTCGGCGCCGGCCTGCGTCAGCTTGCTGGCGATGTCGGCGGCTTTGTAGCTGGCGATGCTTCCGCAAACGCCGAGGACGATGCGCGCGCCGTGCAGCGGGTCGTCGTGTGGCATGTCAGTCGCGCCGCGTGTTCATTTCATGGATCAGCCGCAGCCCCGTCAGCGTCAGGTTCTCGTCCACGGCGTCGAAGACCGTCGTCTCTTTCGCCAAGCGGTTCGCCCAGCCGCCCGTTGCGATCACCCTCGCCTTGCCACCGAGTTCTTTCTGAAACCGCGCCACCATACCCTCGATCAGGCCGACGTAGCCGTAGAGCGTCCCCGACTGGATCGCCCCCACGGTGTTCTTGCCTATAGCAGTCTTCGGCCGCTCCAGCTCCACGCGGTAGAGCTTCGCCGCCCGTTCGAACAACGCCTCGGACGAAATACCGATGCCCGGCGCAATCGCCCCGCCCAGATAGTCGCCCTCAGCTGAAACCGCATCGAACACCGTGGCTGTCCCGAAGTCGACGATGATCAGCGGCGGCGGGCCGTACAGATGCAGCGCCGCAACGACGTCCACGATCCTGTCCGCCCCGACTTCACGCGGGTTGTCGTAGACAATCCGCACGCCGGTGCGTGTGCCCGTATTGACGATGAGCGGCTCGACGTGGAAATAGCGCCGGCAGAGCCGTTCGAAGACGGGCGCCAGATCGGGTACCACGCTGGCCATCACGGCCTGTGTCACGCTCGCGATGGCGATGTCTTCGGTGCGCAGCAGCCCCAGGATCGTCACCGCGTACTCGTCCGGCAGCCGCAGCACGTCCGTGGCGATGCGCCACGTCGCACGGATCTCCTCGCCCTCGAAGATGCCGATCGTGATGTTGGTGTTGCCGATATCCAGCGCCAGGAGCACGCTTCCACCTCGTTTCGCGCGCCAGTATATCGGTCTACGGGCGGCGAAGATCGCGCCGTCGTCAAGGCGCAGCGGGAACCTGCGCCACGCGTGGTAACCTCACCTCGTGACATCCACCATCACAATCGGCGGCAAGACCGCCATCCTCACCTGCCACGTGGCGACGCTCTCGCGACGGCTCAAGCCAAACTCCCGCGCCGCCATCCGCGAGTGCCTCGACGCCGGCGTCGCCCGCATCGAGATCGATGTACATTCGCTCGATGGCCCCGACTACATCGTCACGCACGACCGCAAGCTCGAGCGCTCGACGACTGGTGCCGGTTCCATCGGATGGGCCACTCCGGACGCGGTTCGCGCGGTCCGATTCCTCGACGATGGCGACGACCGCCCCGCGCTGCTGAGCGAGGTCGTCGAAATGGCGCGCGGCACCGGCACCCAGTTGCAGCTCGATATGAAGGACTGGCGCCTGCTGCGCGAACCGCGCCTTCGCGCGCTCCTCGATCTGGTCGCGCTCATCCGCTCGCAGGTCATCGTCTCGGCCGGCGAAGACTGGAACCTGCGGCTGCTGCACAGCGCCGAGCCTGAACTGCCGATCGGCTTCGACCCCGGCCGATACATCGGCTTCGGAACCGAGGAGCCCGCATTCCTGCCGCGAGCGTTGGGCGCCTACGGCTACCGCGACGACCACCCGCTCGCCGTCGGCCGCACGGAGGAAACGGCGTTCTACCTCCAACAGCGCATGGACGCGCTCGCGCTCCAGGTCCCCGCCTCCCGCGAGATGTTCCTCGATCACCGTCTGTTCCTGCAGATGCTCGACGACGGCTTCAACGCCGCCGACTGGCTCCACCAACACAACAGCCAACTCACCGCGTGGACCGTCGACTACAAGGACAAAGCATCGATGCCCATCGCCGAGCGCCTGATCACCGCCGGCGTAGACCGCATCACAACAAACACCCCACTCGCCTGGGCGGCAGCGTTCGCGCCGAAGTGATTCACACGGCCACGATGTAGGGGCGTTCCGTAGAACGCCCTCGAGCGCGCACGAATCGCCAGTTGCAGCGGCCCACAAGCGTTCGCGCCGAAGTGATTCGCACGGCCCCAATGTAGGGGTAAGCGGTGGCGTGCCCTCGTCCCGCGCGCAAATGCCGCGCGCCGCCCGCAGATTCCCGCGTAGGGGGCGTTCCGTAGAACGCCCTCGAGCGCGCACGAATCGCCAGTTGCAGCGGCCCACCCCGCTAGCTGTCGTCCTGAGCAAAGCGAAGGACCTGGCTCGATCCGCGAACCACCGCACGAAGACCATCGTCGCAGGCCGCCCTACGAACCTTCCGCCACGTCCTTCAGCGCCACAACCAGCGCCCCACGCAGCGCGCCCGCATCCATTGGCGCCCGCGCGACCTCCCGCGAGCTAACAGTAATCACAGGCACGATCTCGTCGTATAGCGCACGCAGATCCGCGTCGCCGTCAATATCGCATTCGACAATGGAGAATCGCACCTCGCGGCTCAGTTCCCGAAGGACGAACAGCGCGTCGTCGCAGAGGCCGCAGTGTTTGCGGCGGTACAACGTGACCTCTCGCGCGAACATCAGCCGGAGCGGGCGGACGCAGCCTTCCCGGCGGGCACGCCAGGCGCCGGCGTCGGCGCAGCCTGCGGCGTACGAAGGAACGTCCACGCCAGACCGGCAGAGCCGAGCGCAAACGTGATCGTCGACACCACCTGCGGGAACGTCATCCAGTTCTTGACGATGTACTCCGGGCAGCCGACGCTGTTCGGGCATCCAACGCCGCTGTCGATGCGCAAGTAGCTGACGCCGAAACGCATCGCCGAGTACAGTACCAACCCGACGAAGAACGTAATGCCGGGGCGGTGCCGCCAGAGCTTCATGAACAGGAACGCCATGATGCCGATGATCAGCAGGTCGCCGATCATCTCGTAGGTCGTCGCCGGATGGATGGGACCGTACGTGAAGGCGGGGCTGTCCGGGTTCGTGTACTCCGTCGCCCACGGCAGGCTCGACGCCTTCGCCACGTGCTCGCCGTTGATCAAGTCGCCGATGCGGCCGACCGCCATGCCCAGCAGCAATCCGAACGCTGCCGCATCGAGGCCGCGCGTGATCGGCAGTTTGCGGATCAAGCCGTACGCGACAGCGCCCAGCACGCCGCCGATGACGGCGCCGTAGACGGTGATGCCACCCTCGTTGATCCGAAGCACATCCACCCAACGGCCAGAGAACAGCTCGCGGTTCTCGAGCACGTACATAGCGCGCGCGCCGATGATGCCGGCCGGCACGCCGACGAGCGCCACGCTGTACGCGTCGTCCTCGGTGATGCCCTGTCGCCGGCCCAGCCATGCCCCCAGGTACACGCCGGCGGCAATGCCAACGGCAGTGAAAATGCCGTGCCAGGTCAACTGCAGGCTCCCGAACTTCGCGATGTTCGGGTCCATGCCGATCTTGATCGTCAGCAGATACAGAATCGCTGGCACTAACGCTCCTCCTGCAACTCCGGCGGCACCGCCACGCCGAGGCGATGCGCCAGAATGCGCATGTCGTTCTCGAAACCGCCGCTCTTCTCCGCCAACGACGCCACCTGCGTCGCTGATGGTGTGAGCCGCAACCACAGCCGCCTGCGCGGCACGTAGAAGGTTATCGCAAGCCCCCCGACGAGCATAGCCGTCGCGATCCAGATGAACCACGCGCCGGAATCCCGCTTGACCGCGATTCCGGCGAACGCCCGCTGCCCGATGAAGGTGTACTCAAGCTGCCCAACCGTCGTCGGCTGATCCGGCGCCAGCGAGATCGCCGGCGTGTTGCTCGAAACGAGCGTCAGTGTGTCGGCGCCATCCGCGCCCGTCGCCAGCATGGCCAGCGTCTTCGTATCGCCGCCCGGTACGCCGACGCCCACTGCCGAAGGAATGGAACCCACGCGATCGAACCGTACGTTGACGCTGCTGATGGCGCCGCTCGCGCCCTCGTCGATGCGCACCTGGCCGGACTGCCCGTCGCCCTGCGGGTCGAACGCCACCAGCTCCCAAGCCTTGTCGTCCTTCGCCCTGATGCCGATCCAGATCACCCGATCCGCCTCCGGCACGTGGACGAGGGCGCCGCTGGCGGTAGCAAGGAAGTCCGTCGGCGCGATCGTATCGACCAGCAGCGTCTTCCCGGATGCGTCGCTCAACGTCACCACCGGCGCGGCGGTGTTGTCTTCCAGCGGGAACGTCTCGTGGAACACCGCATTGCCCGTCGCAATGTCCCGAATGCGCAACTCGGCGCCAGCGGGAAAGTACCCCGCCTGGTGGAAGCGATAGCCGCCGTACTTGAACGGATCGTTCACGGTCGTTGTGCCGTGCGCGACTTCGCTCCCGTTCTTGAAGATCGTCAGCTCGCTGCGAAAGTCCAGCGCGTTGCCTCGCTCGCCGAAGCGCCCCGTCGCCGAGTCAACGCGCACCTGCAGCTGGTTCGGGTTGCTGACCGCGAACAACGGCGCGGTCGTACCCTCGCCCGTGAAGATCTCGGCGGTGAACCCCGTAAACCACGTGATCAGCCCGCCCGAGATGAAGAGGATCAGCGCCAGATGGCTGACGAACGTCGCCAGCTGCGTCCACGGGTGACGGTCCGCGAAGACATACGTTGCACCGTTCTCGACCCGCGTCTCGACACCGTACCGCAGCTTGCGCAGCGCCGGCGCCAGTGCATCGATCGCCACGGGCGCCAGCACCGTCCGATTGTGCGCGCGCTCGAAGAAGCTGTCGGGCACGCGTCGCGGCGGCCGGAACACGTTACGGAACGTCGGCGACCAGCGGTTGAACGTGCACGTCGTCACGTTGACAACGAGAAAGCCAAGCGCGAACAGGAACCACTTCGCGTGGAACACCTCGAACAGCCCCAGCCGCTGCATCGTCTCCGTAAACGGCCCGAAGGTTTCGTGCTCCGACTCCACCCACGCCGCGATCGCGGCGTCGTTTCCGCGCATAACCTCCGGCACCTGCGGAATCAGCACACCCAGCGTCGCAAACGTCGCCAACGTCGCGATATAGAACACCGCAAACCGCACCGAAGTAAGCAACCGCCAAACGGGCGCCCAAACATCAAACGAAGATCGACGCGAAGCAGCCGATGCGCGACTTGCCGTCGTCATACGCCCACCCGAGCGAGCATTATCCTCGGAGCGCGGGCATTCAGCCCGCGCGTTCCACGCTTACCGCCCATACCCAAACCCGCCCGATCCAGCGCCATCCTCGGAGCGCGGGCATTCAGCCCGCGCGTTCCGCGCACACCGCCCGTATCCAAGCCCGCGCGACCGAGCATTATCCCCGGAGCGCGGGCATTCAACCCGCGCGTTCCACGCTTACCGCCCATACCCAAACCCGCCCGATCCAGCGCCACCCTCGGAGCGCGGGCATTCAGCCCGCGCGTTCCGCGCACACCGCCCGTATCCAAGCCCGCGCGACCGAGCATTATCCCCGGAGCGCGGGC
>CAYWOO010000072.1:0-21627 GCA_964458665.1 uncultured Dehalococcoidia bacterium | reverse complement strand
CGACGCCTTCAATGTCGTAGCGCTCCAGGCCGGTGAGGCCGATCGTCTCGCGGTCCTCGCCAGGCTCGAACTGCAGCGGCAGCACACCCATGCCGATGAGGTTGCTGCGATGGATGCGCTCGTAGCTCTTGGCGATGACGGCGCTGACGCCGAGCAGCGCTGTGCCCTTCGCCGCCCAGTCGCGCGATGAGCCAGTGCCGTATTCGGCGCCGGCGATGATGATTAGCGGCACGCCCTCGTCGCGATACTTCTCCGACGCGTCGAAGATCGACATCACTTCGCCGTCCGGCAAGTGCTTCGTGAATCCGCCCTCGGTGCCTGGCGCGAGGAAGTTGCGCAGGCGGACGTTTCCGAACGTGCCGCGCACCATCACCTCGTGATTGCCGCGTCGCGTGCCGTACGAATTGAAGTCCTCGGGCGCGACCTCCAGTTGCATCAGGTACTTGCCGGCGGGCGTGTCCTTCGGGATCGATCCGGCGGGCGAGATGTGGTCCGTCGTGACGGAGTCGCCCAGCAGCGCGAGTACGCGGGCGCTGTGCACATCGGCGGGCGGTGGGGGTTCGGCGGGCATGCCGTCGAAGTAGGGCGGACGCTTGATGTAGGTCGACTCCGGATCCCACGCGAAACGCTCACCCTTCGGTATGTCGAGATTGCGCCAGTCGTCCTCACCCTCGAACACGTAGCGGTACTTCTCGCGGAACATGTCGGACTTCACCGCTCCGCGTACCGCCGCGTGCACCTGGGCCTGCGATGGCCAGATGTCGCTGAGATATACAGGCGATCCGTCCTTGCCGGCGCCCAGCGGCTCGTTATGAAGATCGATGTCCATCGTGCCGGCCAGCGCATACGCCACGACGAGCGGCGGCGATGCGAGATAGTTCGCCTTGATCTCCTGTTGGATGCGGCCCTCGAAGTTACGGTTGCCGGAAAGCACCGACGCAGCGACGAGGTTGCCTTCGCGGATCGCGTCGGAGATGTGCGGCGGCAGCGGGCCGGAGTTGCCGATGCATGTCGTGCAGCCATATCCGACCAGGTAGAAGCCCAGCGCTTCGAGGTAGGTCATGAGACCCGCCTCGTTGAGGTAGTCGGTCACAACCTTCGACCCCGGCGCGAGGCTTGTCTTTACCCAGGGCTTCGTCGCGAGACCACGCTCGACGGCGTTCCTTGCGAGCAGGCCGGCGGCGATCATCACTTGCGGATTCGACGTGTTCGTGCACGATGTGATCGCCGCGATGACGATCGAGCCGTGCGTGACGTGGAACGACCGCGCGCCATCGTTGCATGTGACGGGCGCGAACGGACTCGGCGCCGGTTGGCCCGTGGCGCCGCCCTCGGCAACCCACGCACTGAGGCGCTGCGCATCGACGTTGGGCGCCTGCCCATCAATCATCGAGGCGAGACTCTTGCGCCATTCGCGCTTCGCATCGGCGACGCGCACGCGGTCCTGCGGGCGCTTCGGCCCGGCGATGCTGGACTCGACTTCGCCCAGATCGAGGTGCAGCGTGCTCGTGAAGAGCGGTTCGGGCGTGGCATCCGTGCGGAAGATGCCCTGCGCCTGCGTGTACGCCTCGACGAGCCTCACGAGCGGCTCGGGGCGGCCGGTGAACCGCAAGTACGCCAGCGTCTCGGCGTCGCACGGGAAGAACCCGATGGTCGCGCCGTACTCCGGCGCCATGTTGGCGATCGTCGCACGGTCAGGCAGCGGCAGCGACGAGAGGCCGCTGCCGTAGAACTCGACGAACTTGCCGACGACACCCTTCGCCCGCAGCATCTGCGTCACAACGAGCACGAGATCCGTCGCCGTGGTGCCTTCCCGCAGCGCGCCCGTGAACTCGAAGCCGATGACTTCCGGCGTGAGCATCGGCATCGGCTGGCCGAGCATCGCCGCCTCCGCCTCGATGCCGCCGACGCCCCAGCCGAGCACGCCAAGCCCGTTGATCATCGTTGTGTGCGAGTCAGCGCCAACGACCGTGTCGGGGTAGGCGACGGTTGCGCCGTCCTCTTGCTTCTCGAAGACGACGCCGGCCAGGTACTCCAGGTTCACCTGGTGGACAATGCCGGTATCGGGCGGGACGACGCGGAAGTTGTCGAACACCTCCTGTCCCCACCGCAGGAACTGGTAGCGCTCGCGGTTGCGCTCCATCTCCCGGTTTGCATTGAAGGCGAACGATCCGGCCGTGCCGAACTGGTCGATCTGCACCGAGTGGTCGATGACGAGATCGGATTGCTGGAGTGGATTGATGCGCCGCGGATCACCACCGAGGTCGCGGATGGCGTCGCGCATCGCCGCGAGGTCCACCACGCAAGGGACGCCGGTGAAGTCCTGCAACAGCACCCGCGCGGGGCGAAACTGCACCTCCTTGTCGGAGGGGAGACTCGGATCCCACGCGGCGAGCGCGGCGATGTCGTCCCGGCTGACGGAGCGCCCGTCCTCGTTCCGGAGCAGGTTTTCCAGGAGGATCTTCAGTGAGAACGGGAGCCGCGCGACATGGCCGACGCCCGCACGTTCAAGGGCGTCGAGCCGGTAGATGTCGACGCTGCGGGCGCCGACGGCTAGCGCGGTGCGGCTGCGATAGCTGTCCATGGAAGCGGACATGAGCTGCTCCTTCGGCGCGCGAGGGGGCGCGCCCACCCGCCAGAAAACGAACTCTTCCGGCGAATCGTTCCCCTGCTGCACCCTCATTGTAGGGTGGCATGGGCTTACGTGGCTCCCGCGATAGGCGCGAATTGCAGATTCGGACAGAATGACGAAGTGGGCGAAATTGGGGGGTTGAAATGCCGCGCAGATTGCCGCATGATGGGCATGGGTGAAGACGATAACACGTTAGGTAATTCACGCAATAGGGTTCACATGACCAGTCCCACCGCCCCACAGACAGCCATCGGACCGGAAGGGGCCCAGCATCCATCCTGGAGCTTCCTGACCAACTACGCCATTGTACTCGTATACGTGGCGCTGCATCCGGAATCCACCGTACGCACGATCGCCGTCGATGTCGGCGTGACGGAGCGCGCTGCGCTCTCCATTCTGCGCGATCTTGACGACGAAAGCATCGTGCGCAGGACGCGGAACGGCCGCCGCAACACGTACTCGGTCGATTTCAGCCGGCTGGCTTCGATGCAGCGCGACGGCCGCGAAACCGGCAACCCGCTGGCGCTGCGGCTCTTTGTGGATGTCCTGATCAAGACGATGTTCGACATCGCCAAAGCGCGCGAGACGACTGCGCCGCACACGCCGCCGCGTGCCAGCACGCCGGACGGCGAGGATGACAGCGAGGCGCGTGCGGGATCATGGGAGTTCTTCACGAACCACCTGTTCATCCTTCTCGCCGTTGCCGGCGACGGCTCCCAAACCGTCCGCGAGCTGGCGGCTCGAGTGGAGATCACGGAACGCGCCGCCGTCTCGATCCTCAGCCAGCTACGCGTGGAAGGCGTGCTGGATGGCGTGCGTTCGGGCCGGCGTAACACCCACACGATCGATTTTGCCGCGTTTCGCGACTTCCGCGGCTGGTTTTTTGAGTCATGGGAGATCCCGCCGCAGCTCATCGACGTTGCCGCGAAGGGCATGGAGATGCTGGCGCTGAAGCCGCGCTGACGGATGTGTGAACCGGCCCGCTGGCGGCGCAAGTGACATGAAGCGAGGGCGTTGTTGACCGCCGAGGTCGCATCCCGCAGAGGCGACGCATCGCGCGCGGCTACGCGGCCGACGTGGAGCTTCCTCACAAGTCACCCCGTTGTACTGGTCTACGTCACACAGCACCCGGAATCGACCGTGCGGTCGACGGCAGCCGGCGTCGGCCTGACAGAGCGGGCGACGCTGGCGATCTTGCGCGATCTTGACGACGAGTTGCTGGTCGAGCGGCACCGGAGCGGTCGCCGCACCACGTATGTCGTGCGCTACGAGCGCCTGGTGGGCATGACCGGCGCCGGCACGCCGACGAACGCCGCCGTCGAGGCCGTCGTGCGCGCTCTGATCTCGATCTCGCCCGAAGGCCGGGCGGCAAGCCGGAAGCGCCGGCCCGTGAGCGCATCGGACCGGGCTGCCCGCGTCGGTTCGTGGGGGTTTTTCACGAACCACATGGCCCTGCTCGTTGCCATCGCGCGCACGCCGACGATGACCGTGCGCGAGCTGGCCATCGCGACGAAGGTCACCGAGCGCGCCGTGATGAGCATCCTCAACCAGCTGGAGGCCGAGCATGTGATCGTCCGCCACCGCGAAGGCCGGCGTAACCGCTATACCGTCGATCTCGAAGCGTTCCGCACGTTCCGCGGCTGGTCGTACGACACCTGGGCGTTGCCCCCGCAGTTGATCGATGTCGCCGCGCGCGGGATCCGCGCCGTCGGGCGGGGGTAGGCGCCGTCGTCACGATGCAGCCTGGGCCGGCGGCGCCCGCCGCCAAGCTCCTTTACTCGCGCCGCAGCGCTTCGATCGGGTCGAGGCGGGATGCCCGCCATGCCGGGTAGACGCCGAAGAAGAGGCCGATCCCGGCCGACATCGCCAGCCCCACACCGACCCAGAGGGGTGTGATCAAGTACTTCGTGTCAGATCCTCCGATCTCCAGATATCGGGCGGTCTGGATTGCGCCTACGCCCGCCATCACACCGAGTGCGCCACCGAGCATCGTCACCACGAGGGCCTCGATGACGAACTGCATCAGGATGTCGAACCGTTTTGCGCCAACTGCCTTCCGGATGCCGATCTCGCGCGTGCGCTCGCTCACCGAGACGAGCATGATGTTCATGATGCCGATGCCGCCGACGACCAGCGCGATCCCGGCGATCGAGACGAGCAGTACCTGTAGCGTCCGGTCCACCGACGTGGCGGTCGAAAGCACGTCGCTCTGCGACTGGATCTGGAAGTCATCTTCGTTGATGACGTTGTGCTGCTTGCGAAGCACATCGGCGATGGCAAGCTTGACAGGCGCTTCGGCGTCTTTGTCCGCGATCTTGATGTTGATCTGCTGGACGTTCGTGTAGCCTCGCGCATTCCGGATGAATGCTACCCGCGCCTGGAAGGACGGCAACGGAACAAACACCTGATTGTCCTGATTGCCCTGGGCCGACGCACCCTTCTTCTCCATGACGCCAATAACGGTGAAGCTAAACCGCACGCCAAACTGCGCGCTCGGGCCGGCGAAGATGCCGACGGTTTCGCCGATAGGGTCTTTGTCGCCGAAGATGTCTTCAGCGATGCCCGCGCCCAGCACGACCACGAGTCCCTTCTTATCCACGTCGTCTTCGGACAGAAAGCGGCCATTGTCGACGTAGAAGTCACGCACCTGCTGATACGACGGCTCTGTGCCTACCAGCGTCGCCGTGAGGCTCTGTGAGCGATAGATCACCTTCGCCTGGATGAAGTCACCGCTCAGACCCACCACGGTTTGGGATGCGATCGAATCAATCCCCGGGATGTTCGCGGCGACGATCGCGTTCGCGTCCTCGTAAAAGAGGCTGGGGCCCGCGCCCGGGAGCACAGAAGCCAGTCCACCCGCTGGCTGCGACGAGTACGGCCGCACGAACATCAGGTTGCTGCCTAGGCCGCGAATCCGCTCCGCCACGCCCTGCTGTGCGCCCTCGCCAACTGCCGTCACCCCAATCACGGCCGCAATGCCGATGACGACGCCGAGCATCGTCAGCAGCGTGCGCAGGAAGTTGCTGCGCAGCGCCACCAGCGCCGTGACGAAGATATCGAGCAGGCTCATGCTTCTGCCTCAGTCGACGGCAGCCAGCCCTCTGCGGCGGGTTGGGCGCCCGGATCGGCTGCCGCTGGCGCACCGGCATGTGCGTAACTGGGCACGTTCGGCTCGTCGCCGACGATCTCTCCGTCGCGCAGCGAGACGATGCGCCGTGTGTACGCTGCCACGTCGTGTTCGTGCGTCACAAAGGCAATCGTGATCCCGCGCTCCTCGTTGAGCCGCCGGAAGATCTCCATCACGTCGTGGCTCGTCTTCGTATCGAGAGCGCCCGTCGGTTCGTCGGCGAGAATAATCGTTGGATTGCCCACGATCGCGCGGGCGATAGCGACGCGCTGTTGTTGGCCGCCCGAGAGCTGTGTCGGGCGGTGGTGCATGCGCGAGCCCAGCCCAACAAGGTTCAGCGCGATGCGTGCGAGCTGCTTCCGGTTGGCCACCCCCCGATACGAGAGCGGCATCGCCACCTGGTCGATCGCGTTGAGATGTGGAAGCAGGTTGAACGACTGGAACACGAAGCCCAACCGCCGGTTTCGCACCCTGGCGACCTGCGCATCTCCCAACCGGCTGACATTGATGCCGTCGAGCTGATAGATGCCCTCCGTCGGGCGGTCCAGGCAGCCCACGATATTCATCAGCGTCGACTTCCCGGATCCGGACGGCCCCATGATTGCCAGGAACTCGCCGTCGCGGATCGTCAGATCGACGTTGCGCAGCGCATGCACCATCTCCGCCCCGAGCTTGTACGTCTTCGCGATGCCTTTCAGCTTAATCATCGTGCGCTATCTCACGTTGCCCGGCAGCGTCGGCTGCGCCTTCGGCGTCGAGCCCGGCTTCGCCGACGTCAGCGACGCCACGACCACGACCTCGCCCTCGACGAGGCCCGTGACAATCTCGATTTGCGAGCTGTCCGAGGCGCCCGTCGTGACCACTTGCTCGACAATCGACCCATCACGCCGGACATCGACCACCTGATCGGTACCGCTCTTGCGGATCGCCCGAGGCGGCACGACCAGCAGATTTGGCTTGGAGTCTGTGATGATTTGGCCGCGCGCGTTCATGCCGGGCGCGGGCCTGGGTGCGTCGGGCGCCAGGATCAGCGATGCCTTCACCTGGTACGTAACGACTCCTTGCGTCACAGAGGGGCTGAGACCGATTTCGGAGATCACGAACGGATATATCTTCCCGGGGATGCTGTCGAACAGCACTCCGCCCGCCTGGCCGGTCTTGAGGTTCGCGTAGTCCGTTTCGCCGACGTCCATCTTCAGCGTCAGCCGATCAGGCGTCAGCAACACCATGGCCGCGGTCGCCGACGCGCCGCCGAAGAACTCGCCCGGCTTCGCGTTCACTGCACCCACGACGCCGTCGAATGGCGCGATGATCTGCGCGTTCTTCAGACGGATCTGCGCCGCTTCGACCTGGAGCGCCGCGATGCGGACGGCGGCGCGCGATTGCTCAATCGTGTTGGCCTTCGAGCCGCGATACGCCTCATCGCGCTTGGCCTGCGCGGCCGTCAGCGCGGCGAAGGCGCTATCCATCGCCGCTTGCGCGGACGAGATCTGGAAATCGGTCGCGCCCTGGTTCACGGTGTTCAGCTTTTCGGTCGCGGCTTTCTGCGCCGCCTCGGCTGACTTGACCGCAGCATCCGCCGCCGCCTTGTCGGCCGAATTGGGGCCGTCGTTGGCGGCACTGAGCTTCGCCTGCGCCGCATCGAGCGCCTGCTGCGAGGACGTCACGGATGCCGCCGCCGAGTTGGCGGCGTTGACGGCGTTCAGGTACGAGGCGTTGGCGCCGATGACCGCCGCCGCCTGCGTGGCGTTCGCGCCGGAGAGCGCACTGTTCATCACGGCCGCATCACTCGCGGAGATCGGCGCGGTCTGCGCTGTGCAAAAGGCCGGCGCCGCGTTCGCTGCGCAGTACGACGCCTCCGCGCTCTTCAGCGACGCCGACGCAGATGTGACGGAGTTCTGCGCGCTCGTCGAAGCGTTCTGGGCGGCAGTGAGCGCGGACTGCGCCTGGGCGACGCCGGCCTGCGCTGCCGACTTATCGGCGTTGCTGGGCGTGTCATCCAGCTTCTTGCGACTCGCCTTTGCCGATGCCAGTTGCGCCGCGGCGGCGCTGACGCCTTGCTCGGCCGCGGCCCTGTCCGCAACCGTCGCGCCATCGACCAGGTCGTCGTAGTCGTTTTGCGCCTTCGTGGCACCGGCCTGGGCGGCCGCCAGCCCCTGATCGGCGGCCGAGAGTTCGACCCCCGTCGAGCCGGCCAAGAGGTCATCGAGCTTCAGTTGGGCGGACCTCTGATTCGCCTGTGCCGAAGCGACCGCATTGCTCAGATCGTCCGACTCCAGGGTCGCCAGCACGTCGCCCTGGCTCACCGGCATACCCACCGAAACATTCACAGCGGCGACCTTGCCCGACGCCTGGAAGATGAGGTTGCTGTTGAACTGAGCATCGGCAACGCCGGAGATGATCAGTGTCTGGTTGATCGTAGCCTTCGTCACCGGGATGTCTTCGGTCGACCTCGTGAGTGTGGTTGCGTCGCTCTTGAAGTAGAAGAAGTACAGTGCGGCAGCGATGGCGCCGACGATGATCGCGATCACGCCGAGCGAGACAATGCGCCCGCGCCAGGCGTTCTCCTCGATCGTCAGGTCGTCGTCGAAATTAGTGGCGGCCAACGGCTCTCCTCCTGGCAGTGTGCTTCGCGGGGTTCGATGTCAGAACGGCTGCACCGTCGGTCGCGCCGAGGGCACGCAGCTCGAATGCACAAAGCGTGGCGATGAGGACGTCCTCATCGGTGTCGTGTGCGCTGGGGCTGAGCAGAGACATATGCGCTCCGGCGATCAGACGCGAGAGCAATGCGGCATCGCCGGCCGCGAATTCCCCGCGGGCCATGCCCTGTTCCACCATCGGCTGGATGGCTCTGGAGAGTACGGCGGGGAGCGACTGCTCGGGGCCGAGGCGCTCGAAGTTGAGCGGCCGCCGTCCGACCGTCTTGCTCATCGCCACCTGCCACATCAACCCCAGCAGGTCACGGTCGCGGTGGATGAGGCGCGCGAATCGCTGGCTCAGGCGCACGAGCGCGACGGCGGCTGCGGTACCCGCGGGCTCCGCCGAGAGGAGCGCCGCGTCGAGTTCATCCTTGCCATCCTCGAATACGGCCTCCAGCACGGCTTCCTTGTCGGGGAAGTAGCGATAGAAGGTGCCGAACCCAAGATCCGCCGCCTCGGCAATGTCGGCGATCGTCGTCGCGTCAAAGCCGTTGCTGCCGAAGAGGGTGCGCGCAGCGGCGACAAACGCATCGCGATTGCGGATGCGCTTGCGCTCGACACGTGAAGCTGATTTTGGCATCAGGGTTGATATGGGCATCGCGGGGGATCGTACAGGGCTCACCGGCTTAAGGGGAGGGCAACAGATGTTACAAACGCCGCGGCGTCAAGCAACTCCGCTCGTCGCGCGCCCGTTCGAAGCGATCTTGAATCTGACAAACCCTTAAGGGCGACCTCCTTGGGGCCGACACTGAGTGTGGGTAGCGGCGATGTCGCACGGGCGCCGCGCGTCCACGCGGCTTCGTGCAGGGGGGTTCATGCGCGTCAGATATGCAGTGCCGTTGATCGCGTTTGGCGTGATGTGTGCCGGTTCTCTCGGGTTCGGGCGCCACGCCCTGGCGTCGCCAGCAGTGCCGCCGAGTGCGCCCAGCGCCGCCGTCACGGCACACAACGCCGCGCCCGAGCAGCGCATCGGTGACGTCGTCGTGAAGTTCCGGCCGAATACCACGCTTGCCGCGATTGGCGACGCGCTCGGTGATGCGCGCTCCGAGGCCAGCGCGAGTACGGCAGGATCCAGCCTGGTGCTGGTGAAGCCGGAGCCTGGCCAGACGGATGACGACGTCATCGCATCGCTGCGCGCACGTGGCGACGTAGAGTTCGCCGAACCGAACCGCGTGGTCAGCATTGCCGCCACACCGAACGACCCGTTGTATTCCAGCAACCAGTGGAGCCTGCCCCAAATGGGCCTCAACACGGCGTGGGACACCACAACGGGCAGCTCCAGCGTCATCGTGGCGGTGGTGGACACCGGCGTCGACGCGGCGCATCCCGACCTCGCCGGAAAGATCACGACAGGCGCGAACGTCGGATTCAACTTCGTCGACAACAACACCAACACCGCCGACGACCACTTCCACGGGACGTTCGTCGCCAGCATCGTGGCGATGAACACGAACAACAGCCAGGGCGGCGCCGGCGTCTGCTGGGCGTGCAAGATCATGCCGCTGAAGGTGCTTGATAGCACGGGCAGTGGCAGCACGTTCAACGTCGCCGCGGGCATCGACTGGGCACGGACGCACGGCGCCAACGTCATCAACCTGAGCCTCGGCTCATCGGCGCCGGACGCCACGATGCAGACGGCCGTGGATAACGCCTGGAACGCCGGCGTGATCGTCGTCGCGGCGAGCGGCAACGACAACGGCGCCGTGCTCTACCCGGGGGCATACGCCAACGCGATCGCCGTCGGCTCCAACAACCAGGCCGCCGTGAAGTCCTCCTTTTCCAACTTCGGCCCGGAACTGGACGTCATGGCGCCGGGCGAAAGCGTCTTCGGCGCCAACTGCACCTGCAACGGGCACACCGGCTACTACGCGACGGGCAGCGGAACATCGTTCGCGGCGCCGCACGTGGCGGGCGTTATCGGCCTGCTCATCTCAGCCGGCGTAACGGACAAGGACCAGATCAAGAACCGGCTCTACCAGACGGCGACCGATATGGATGCCGCGGGCTTCGACAACAATACCGGCTGGGGCCGCGTGAACGCCGCCGCCGCAATCGCTGGCGGCGGATCGACCGCAACACCAACAGCTACGCCGACGCGCACGAATACGCCGACGGTGACGAGCACCAGCACATCGACGCCAACGCGCACGAACACCGCAATCCCCGCGACGGGAACGGCGACGCGCACGAGCACGCCGACAACGACGCACACGAATACGCCGATACCGCCGACTTCGACTTCCACACGCACGAACACGCCGACGGTGACACCAACCCGCACGAATACGCCAACTGTGACGCGCACCAGCACGAACACCTCGACGCCCACACGCACGAGTACGCGGACCAACACGGCAACGGCAACCGCCACGCCGACGAACACATCGACGTCGACGCCGACGTACACGCCGACGCTGCCGGCTTACGCCGTGACATGGGGCGCCGACAGCACGGCCGGTAGCATGATCTCGGGGAGCAACAACTCCGTCTCCATCTCGTTCACCAACTCGGGCACACTCCACTGGGTGTCCACCGGCCCGAACGCTGTGCGGCTGGCGTACCACTGGCGAGCGGGGCCTTGCAATGGAACATCACTCGTCATTTGGAGCGCGCTGCACACGGCGTTGACGGCCGACGTGCCACCAGGAGGCGCCGTGAGCGGTCTCGCCGCGACGGTTCAGGCGCCCCTAACTGCCGGCACATTCTGCCTGCAATATGACCTGATCCGGGCGAACGTGACCTGGTTCTCGTGGCAGGGCGCGTCGACGCTGCGGAGAACGGTCTCCGTGACGCCGGCGCCGTACCGGGTGAGTTGGGACGCGCACAACACGCCAGCAACGATGGCCGCCGGGTCCGCCAGCGTCGTCACCCTCTCCTTCACGAACACCGGGACGAACACGTGGGGCGCGACGGCGCCTAACAACGTGAGTCTTGCGTATCACTGGCGCACCGGCGCCTGCCCCGGGACAGCCAGCGCCGTGTGGAATGGCACGCACACGGCCATACCGGTGGCTGCTGCTACAGGGCAACAAGTGGCCGGGCTCGCGGCAGTGGTGAATGCACCTGCTGCGGCGGGAACCTACTGTCTGCAATACGACCTGATCCGGGAGGGTATGACGTGGTTCTCGTGGCAGGGCGCGGTCATGCTTCAGGTGACGGTTACCGTCAGCTAAGCAGGGCGCCATAGGAACATCGTGTAGGGGCCAACACCCAGTGCTGGCCCCTATTTCATGTCGTAACCGCGAGACATCCACCGATCTCCTTCCCAGGCCCCTTCGGATGGGTAACGCGATTGCCGATCCATTACGAGGGTCAGGGATTTCGTCTGCGGCGCGATACGCGCCTGCCTCTTGATGATTCCCTACGGAAGTGCTGGAGGTTTCTTCATGACACGACGCGCACAGATAGGCGCACTCACTGCCGTTGCGATCACGCTCACCGCCGCGCTGGTGCTCATCAGCTCGGCGCGCTACGTGAGCGCCGCGAACACGCTGACGAATAGCACGTTCACCACTACCATCGCTCCATGGGCGGATGGCGCGAATGCGTTTAGCACGCTCGCCAGCGGGACAGGCAACCCGGGTGACTCGCTGCAGCTGCAGAACACATCGCTGAGCGACGTCGGTATCGTGGATTCGGAGTGCGTCGACACATCGGCCGGCGGCACGTACGCCCTCACGGGCGACTTCTTGGGCGATGCGCTCAATGGCCCGCTCAACAACGCGAGCCTGCGCCTCCTCCAATACACCGGTGCGGCGTGCACCTCCTTGGATGGCGCCGCAACGATCGACACCAACCTCGTGGCCGGGACGGTGACATCCTGGACGGGGATGAGCGCAACTGGCATCTCGGTCAGCGGACACCTGTCTGCCCGCGTCGAGTTGATCTTTACGGCCGACAGCAGCGGGCCGAACACGGGAAACTTCGACAATGTCGTCCTCGACGCCGTGCTGCCGACGGCGACGCCGACGGATACAGAGACACCAACGAACACCGCAACCAGCACACCGACACCGACCGACACGCCGATACCGACCGACACGCCGACAGCGACGCCGACGGACACGCCGGTGCCGCCGACCAACACACCGACCGACACGCCGACAGCGACGCAAACGAACACGCCAGGCCCCACAAACACGCCGACGGACACGCCGACGGTGACCGAGACGCCGACCGTCACGAACACGCCGACGGTGACGAACACTCCGACCGTCACGAACACACCGGGACCGACGGACACGCCGACGGTCACGAACACGCCGACGAACACGCCCGTCACGACGAACACAGCGGTACCGACTGCGACGAACACGCCAGAACCGACGACCGCCGCCGCGACGAGCACATCGACGGCTGTGGCAGTCGCGCCGGACGTTGGTCCGCCGCCGGCGAGCGGCGTGGATGCGCCCGCGGGGACGGATCCGTCGAACGGCGGCGACGTGGGCGGAGCAGGCGCGGAAGCGCTGCCGGACACGGGCAGCGGCCCGAGCGGCAGCGACCACGGTACGATCACGCTGCTGCTGGCCCTCGCCACAGGCGCAGCCGGAGCCGCAATCGTCACATGGGTCGGACGCAGGAAGCGGACCGAGCAGTAAGCTCGGGCCGGAACGAAAGCACAACTGCGAAGGGCGCCCGATGCGGGCGCCCTTCTGTATTGTGCTGTTGCGCGCAGACGGAGTAGCTCCTGTTCACTAGAGGCGAAGCGTGGTGGCATGGCCGGGGACGGCTATGCCACCGCGGCGATCTGCAGCTTCGGTATCAGGAGTGCGGCAGAGCGGCGTCCGGGGTTCCCCTCAGAACGATGAGCGCGTCACGGGCCGAAACTCCTCCAATGGATCGTGCGGCAACATGGCTCGCACGAACGACTGATGCGCGATGCAGGAGCGACGTTGATGCAGGATGCAGGCACGCGGATCGGGATCATCGGCGACGGCGTGGTGGGTGGCGCACTCCGTGCCTGGTTCGAGTCTCAGCACGCCGACGTGCGCGCGTACGATCCGCCGAAGGGCCTGCGCGATCGATCGGCGATCGACGACGCCGAGATCGTCTTCATCTGCGTACCGACGCCGTACGACGCGATCCGTGGTTTCGACCACAGCTACCTGCTCGACGCGATGACCTCAATCACGGGCTGCAAAGTGGTCGTCGTGAAGTCGACGGTGCTGCCCGGCACGACCGACGAGTTGCAGCGCCGCTACCAGCAGCATCGCTTGATGTTCAATCCGGAGTTCTTGCGCGAGGTCAGCGCTGTCGACGATATGTCGCACCCCGACCGGCAGATTGCCGGCGTGACGGCGCAGAGCGCGCGCGATGCGGAGGCGCTGCTGGCGCTGCTACCAGCGGCGCCTTTCGTGCGCATCTGCTCGGCGCGGCAAGCGGAGATGGCGAAGTACGTCGCCAACTCGTTTCTGGCGATCAAGGTGAGTTTTGCGAACGAGGTCTCGGACCTGTGCGAGCGGCTCGGCATCGACTACGCGACGACGCGCGACATCGTCGCGGCGGATCACCGCATCGGCGCATCACACTTCGACGCGCTGGCCGATGGCTATCGCGGCTACGGGGGTAAGTGCCTGCCGAAGGACAGCAAGGCGCTGCTGGGGCTCGCCGAGCGCGCAGGCGTAGATATGGATGTGCTGGCCGCCGCCGACGCCGTGAACGCGCGCATGATCGACGCGCCGCCACGCATCGATGCGCCGCGAAAGCCGCGTGTCGAACGCGAAGACGAAGCCGCGACGGCGGACGCGCTGCCTGAGCGGAAGCGCGCGGCGTAGCGGCTCAGCCGGCCGCGCAGTGGGCCTTCTACACCGCCGGCTATGGCTGCCTATCGTCGGCTGAGCTGAAAGGACCAACCGTGGCGGCACCGTTTGGACACGCGTTCATAGGAATGGCGATTGCGCGGAGGTTCGGCGTGCGCTCGCGGGCTGGCCTGGGTGCGGCGGTGGTCGCGGGGAATCTGCCCGACTTCGACATCCCGCTGAGCTGGCTGATGCACGGCGACGGATGGAAGGCGCACCGCACATGGACACACACGGCGAGCTTCGCGCTCACCGCGGGGGCGCTCGCGGGCCTTGCGGGCCTCGTGCGCGCGGAGAGCGTCGAGGGCGAGCGCGACCTCATCGCCGATACGCTGATGGGCGCGGCGATCGTCGGGTCGCACCTGGTGCTGGACGCGATTCCGTATCTGCCAGAAGTGCCCATCGGGCCCTCGACCGGCGGGCTGCGCTGGGCGAACTGGGCGCTGGATGCGCTCCAGTGGGGCGCGGTTGCGTGGCTAATCTGGCCGAAGGACGAGGTGGCATCGGAGCCGCAGCACGCGGGCTGAACGCCCGCGCTCCGAACAAGAGAAACCATCCCGCTTGTGTCGTGCCTTCGATCTAGATGAGTTGTGAACGCAAGATCCGCGCCGTCCGAGACGCGAAGCGTGGTAGCATAGCCGTCCCCGGCTGTGTGTCCGGCGAAGCCGGACCGACGCTCGCTCGGACTCCGTCTTTGAACCTACGATCGCGTGCGCGCCAGGCGCAACCGGCGCCTCACCGAAAAAAGGCGTACGAGCCAAAACACCAACAGCCCAATCACGGCCCCTGCGCTTCCCCACGGCGCGTCAAGTTCGCTTGCTGCGCGTCCGTCAATCGCCGCGGGCGCTTGACATGACCCTATACCCGAGGCGTTTGGATCTGCGACGCGGTGCGAGCTGCGCCATGACGATCGGCACCCCGCCGATAACACTGCCCCGCCAGGCAGACCAGGTTGCTTCTCCGCCCCTCATTGTCCGTTCGCAGTGCATACGCCCTTGCGTCCCTCATTGCGTTCGCGTCGATCGCTACGGCGTGCGGCGTCATCCCTTTCACCGGGAAGCCGGCGCTGAACTACACGTACGGCTCAAACGAGCCGCTCCGCATCGCGATCATCGACCAAACCGGCGGCGCCGACTGGTCGCCGGCGATCGCCGCGGCGGCGCGAACATACGGCGCTGCGTCGCCGCACCTCGTGTTCCAGGACAAGGTCGACGGAGCGAACATCGTGCTGACGTTCCAGCGTTACACCGACACGCGCCCACCGGAGCTGCAAGGATACAACTTCCCCCCTGGCGCCGGTGGCTTCGCGACGGTCTACGATCCGGCGGGACTCGCGTGCAACTTCCCGCCGTCACCGCTACCGATGAACTGCAGCGGCGAGATCGCCCGGTCGGACATCTACCTCAACGACATCATTCCCAACGGGCCGGACATTGAGGGACGCCGCCAGCGCCTGATCATCCACGAGGTCGGCCACGCCATGGGCCTACAGCGCCACCGCGCGGACCTGGACATCGACCAGCTCGCCTCGCGCTACGGGTGGCAGTAGGGCGAGTTCACAGTTGACGGTTCACAGTTAGACCCGCCACTGGGAACTGTGAACTGCAAACTATGAACTTCCAACTTCCTCACACCATCGGTGACGCCGGCGGCAGGCCCAGCATCAACCGTCCGGCGACCTCATAGTTCGCCGGGGCGAGCATCACGTGCTGGGTGGCCGCGTGAGCGTCGCGCATGCAGCGCTGCAGCACGCTCGTCTCGTAGATCGATGTGCCGCCGCCGAGCGTGTAGGCGGTATCGATGGCGCGCGACGACTCGATGGCGGCGTGCGCGCAGGCGGACCGCAGCATCGCCCGATCGTGCATCGAAACTTCATCGCCGCGCACGACCTGCGCCCACATCTCGTCCGTAACCTCGTACAGCCAGGCGCGCGCCGAGCGGAGCTTCGCCTCCGCCTGCGCGATCTCGTACTGGACGACGGCGCGATCGCGCAGCTTGTTCATCGCGCCCATCGGCGTCTTCGCTCCGGCCAGCATCAGCAGTTCGTCGATAGCCCGCCTGGCGATGCCGAGCGGGATCGATGCGATCGTCAGCGCCAGGAAACCGAGCACGGGGAAGCGGTACGTTGGTCCGTCTACGTAGCGATTCGGGGTGATCAGCGAGATCGCGCGATCGTCGGGCACGAAGACGTCGTTCACCTGCATGTCGCGGCTGCCGGTACCGCGCAGGCCGGAGACATGCCACGTATCGATGATCTCGACATCGCTCATCGGGAAGAGCATCGTGCGCCAGTCGGGCATGCCGCCGTCGAGCATGCGCGGCGCATCGCCCTCCATGATCAGCGTCCCGCCGACCAGCCACGAGCAGTGCGTGCAGCCGCTGGCGAACCCCCAGCGCCCGCTGACGCGATAGCCGCCCTCGACGCGCACCGCACGGCCGTTCGGCGCCTGCGCGCCGCCCGTGACGACGCGCGGCTTGAACACTTCGCGCGCGGTGGGCTCCGGCATGGCGGCGGAGATGATGCTGGTGCCGCAGCCAATGCCGACGGCCCACGCCGTCGATCCGTCAGCGACCGCCAACTCTTCAAGCACACGCAGCATCGTCGGCACGTCCGTCTCCAAACCGCCGTACTTCCTCGGCAGGATCAGGTCGAACATGCGGTGCTCGTGCAGGATGTCGACGAGCGCCGGCGGACACTGGCGCATCCGCTCCGTCTCGTCCGCGAAGTCGCGAACCGTCGGCCGCAGCGCGATGGCGGCGGCGACGAGATCGCTGGTTGCGGTTGCGTTGGTCATGTGGCGTTCTCCTGCGTGCGATCCTGATCGATGTGCGGCGAGTATAGCGCGGCTCGAGCGCAGCGCCCCATCGCTGCGCGCATCCGCTATCCTGCTCGCGTGAACGCAGAGATCGCCGCCTACGACACGTACATCCGTGCGCGCCTCGAACGCGCCATCGCGTGCCTCGACGGCTTGTCCGAGGCGCAGCTGAACTGGCGTCCCACCGTTGACGAGGGCAACAGCGTCTTCGCGCTCGCCGCGCACACGCTCGGCAACGCGCGCGCCTGGGTGCTTGGCATCGCCTGCGGCCGCGATGTCGTGCGCGACCGGCCGGGCGAGTTCGCGGCAACGGGCGAAAGCGCGATGCGCTTGCGCGCCGACCTTGGGCGGCTGTCGGCCGAGATCACCGAGGCACTCGCGGCGCTCGCACCGGCACAGCTCGATCACCGCCTCGTTCCGCCGCAGGTACTCCGAGGTGGCACGCAAACGCACGAGATATCCGTCCGCGACGCGCTGATGCAGGTCGTCGAGCATGCGTCACTGCACCTCGGCCACCTGGAGCTCACGCGCGACCTCGCGCTGAAGCAAGCGTGAGCGCGTCCCATGACGAACATCACATCCATCGAGCACACCATCGTCCTCTACTCCCAGGGCTTCTGCGAGTTCTCGGAGATGGTACGACTGCATCTGGAATCGCGCGGACAGAAGTACACGGAGCGCGACGTCGACGCCGATCCGGCAGCCCGCGACGAGATGCTGAAGCTCGGCGCGCAGAGCACGCCCGTGACCGTGATCGACGGCGAGGCCGTCATCGGTTTCGACGAGGAATCGATCGACGAGCTGCTCGGCTTCGAACCGTACAATCCGCGCGAACAGCTCGACGGCGCGCGGCTGGACGACTGATACACGGAGCGCCGATGACACAGCGGAGAAGCGCGGCTAGTACGGCCGCGCCTCTCCGCTGTGGGTGCCACGAGCGTCCTAGTGTTGCGTCGTCTGGCTACTGGTAGTCGGCGTTCGCGTCGGCTCCTCGTGGTTGCCGGTGCCGGGCGTCTTCGTCGGCTTCGGATGCTCCGTGCCGCCGGGACGCGGCGTCTTCGACGGCTTCGTGTCGAACAGCCGCTGTCCGATAGTGACCACGATGCCCTCGGTCGAGCCGTCGTGAGCGACGCCGTCGAGCGTGTAGCTGCCGATGCCCTTGAGGAAGGCAACGCCCACCCCTTCGGCATGCAGCCTCAGCCCCGTGCCGACGAGAAGCGCCGCGGTCTTGGCGCCCGTCAGGTACAGACAGTCGTGAAACCCGAAGTACACATGGAGCCCCATCCAGTCGGATTCACTCGTGAAGGCGCCGCCGGTGATGGTTGCGTCGCCCCTCTTCACCAGCAGGATGCCGTGGTCCGCGCAGAGACGCATATTCAGCAACCCCGCTCCCGCGACGATGCCGTCGCCCTCCGCATCAAGCACGCCGGGAATTGCGTTGAACGGCAGTCCGCCTGTGCCTCCCCCGCTGCCGCCGCCGGGCTCCGATGCCGACGCTCCGCTCGACAGTGCCGCAAACGCGAACGCCGCGACAAGCGCCAGCGCACCCACGAATCCGAGCTTCTTCATGTCCGTCGTCCTCCCCGTCACGCGTACGACTCCAGATGCCGCGCAGGAACGGCGTCTGAGATCAGCATCGTCCGAGCGAGGCGGAACTGTGGCTGAGTGGTTATGACAAGTTGAGCGCCCGCCATGTCAGCGGGTGGCCGCCCGAAGGGCGTTCGTACGCAAGAGAACCGGCAGGATATGCGGGAGGTGATTTCGCCCGGCTCGACCGTCGCAGGAATGGCTACGCGCCGGAGCTGCCGCGTACTTCGGCGCTGAACTCGCGCTTGAGGCGTTCCAGCAGCTTGCGCTGCGTTTTCGCGACTTCGTCGTCGGTGAGCGTATGGTCGTCGGACTGATACGTCACTGCGAACGCGACCGACTTTTTGCCCGCAGGAACCTGGTCACCGGCGTACACGTCGAACACGCGCGCCTCGCGCACAAGCGCAGCGGCCTCGATCACGCGCCGCAACGCGCCGGCGGCGGTGGCGGCATCAACGATCAGCGCCAGATCCTGCTCGACCGCCGGGAAGCGCGAGACGTTCGATGCTTTGCGCTGCGACGACACCAGCGGCAGCAGATCATCGAGCACGATATCGAACAGGAACGCGTCCTGCTCCACCTCGAACGCAGCCGCGACGTCCGGGTGTACCTGCCCGACAACGCCGACGCGTGCGCCACCGACGCGCACCTCGGCGGTGCGCCCGGGCGCCAGGCCGAATTCGTGTACCGGCACATACTCGGCGTCCGCGCCGAGGCCGTGTAGCAGATCCTCAACGTATGCCTTCGCATCGAAGAAGTCGACCGGCTCGTCGC
Organism: uncultured Dehalococcoidia bacterium; assembly: GCA_964458665.1. Taxonomy (GTDB): domain Bacteria; phylum Chloroflexota; class Dehalococcoidia; order DSTF01; family JACRBR01; genus JANXYW01. The sequence continues at coordinate 2,194 of CAYWOO010000072.1, read as the reverse complement.
CGGGCCGTCCCCAGCGGTCGAGGCGGCGGCCGCTGATGATGCCGGCGACGACTTCGCGCTCGACGGGCAGCGCCTCTTCGCCAAACGGCCTGCCCGATTGCGGTAGCCGCTCGTCAGGGCGCTCGTAAGTGCGCGCCGTCTCGAAGATCGCCACCTCGCCCTTCTGGTAGCGCAGGTTCGATGCCAGCGTCATCAGCAGGTTCGCGCGCAGCGCCGGCCGCAGGAACTCGTGGTCCGCCGTGATCGGGTTGACGAGGCGATACGGCGGGTAGATCGCCAGGTACTCCTTCGGCAGCACGCGCGTCAGGGCTTCCATCGTCGTCATCGAGTACGAGATCACTTCGCGCATGCCGGCTTCCGCCAGCACGTCGCGCGCGCGCTCGCGCAGTTCGCGCAGCGGCTGCACGATCGGCGCGGGAATGGCGCCGTCGAGCGGCAGCGCCGGGATCTGGTCGTAGCCGATGACGCGCGCCACTTCTTCGGCGATGTCGTCGTCGATGCGGACGTCGGGCCGCCAGTACGGTACGCGCACGACGTAGCGATCGGGCGGCACCCAGCGCGCAGAGAAGCCCAGCCCCGTCAGCACGCTCCGCACTTTCGCCGTCGGCGGGTCGATGCCCAGCACCTGAGCGATGCGCTGCCGCGTCACTTCGACGCGCGTCTCCTTTGCTTTCGCCGGATAGACGTCGACCGCGCCCTCCGCCGCGGTCCCGCCGCAGATCTCGACGAGCAGCTTCGTCGCGCGCTTCGATGCGACCATCGCCAGCTCCGGCGGCAGCGCCTTCTCGAACCGCGACGATGCCTCACTGCGCACCTTCAGCGCCGCGCCGGTGCGCCGCACGTTCGAACCGATGAACGTCGCCGCTTCCAGCAGGATGCTCACGGTCTTGGCCGTAACTTCGCTCTCGAGTCCGCCGATGACGCCAGCGAGCGCCACCGGCCCGCGCTTGTCGGCGATCACCAGCATGTCGCTGGTCAGCTTGCGCGGCTCGTTGTCCAGCGTCGTGAACTCTTCTTCATCCTCGCCGCGCCGCACGATGATCTGATGGCCGGCGATGTGGTCGTAATCGAATGCGTGCAGCGGCTGCCCGATCTCCAGCATCACGTAGTTCGTGACGTCGACAACGTTGCTGATCGGACGCTGTCCCAACGCGACCAGGCGCTCCTGCAGCCACTCCGGCGACGGCCCGAGCTTGATGCCCGTGATCACCGTCGCGATGTAGCGCCGGCAAAGGTCCGGCGCTCGTATCTCGACCGTGCAACGGCCCTGGATCGCGCCGCCGTCCTGCGCGTACTCGAGCGACGGCTCACTCACCGTCTCCCCCGTCAGCGCCGCCACTTCACGGGCGATGCCGAGCACCGAGAGCCAGTCCGCGCGGTTCGGCGTCACCGACAGCTCAAAGATCGTATCGCCCATCAGCGCCGACAGCGGCGTGCCAACGACGGCGTCCGGCGGCAGCACGAGGATGCCTTCGTGGTCCTCCGAGATGCCCAGCTCGTACTCGCTGAGCACCATGCCCGCCGACTCGACGCCGCGGATCACCGCCGGCTTCAGCACGGCGGGCTTACCGCTGTGGCCGTCGCGCACGCGCGCACCCACCGTCGCGAACGCGATCTTCTGCCCCACAGCGAGGTTCGGCGCGCCGCAGACGACGCGATGCAGCTCGCCGCCGCCGACATCGACCGACGCGAGACGCAGGCGATCGGCGTTCGGATGGGGATCAACGCCTGTGACGTGCGCGACGCGGATGTCGTCGCCCCAATCGCCGCCCGTGCGCACGATCGCGTCGACGGCGAGACCGGCCATCGTCAAGCGCGCGGCCAGTTCTTCCGCCGGAAGACGCAGGTCAACGTATTCGCTGAGCCACTTGAGTGAGACGCGCATCGATTCCCTAAAACTGCTGCAGCAAGCGGAGGTCGTTCTGGTAGAAGTAGCGGATATCCGGCACCCCGAAGTAGTTCATCGCCAGGCGCTCCAGCCCCATGCCTGCGGCGAAGCCCGTGTACTTCTTCGAGTCGATGCCCATGTTCTCGAGGATCTCCGGGTGCACCATGCCCGCGCCGCCCATCTCGATCCAGCCGCTCTGGTGGCACGTCGCACAGCCCTTGCCGCTACAGACGTAGCAGTCCATCGCCACCTCCGCCCCCGGCTCGACGAACGGGAAGTACGAACATTGCAGCCGCACCTGCCGGT